>CABZNM010000005.1 GCA_902527075.1 uncultured Pelagibacteraceae bacterium | reverse complement strand
GTTTAACACACATATTAATTAAGTTTGAGATGAATGACTGAATATAAAAATCTACCAAATCATCAAAGGCAATATGAAATTTAATTCCTGCTTGAGCAATACAGACTGGAAAAGCGGTCTCATTATCAATTGTATAGTTCCAACTTTCAGACATAATTTTTCTGAAGGCATCTCCCATTTTAAGTGTTTCAAGTTGACGTTCCTTGGATGCGCAGCTTGCAAGTACTAAATCATTTATGTCAATTCCGCCATAGACAGCCTTGATAAAGATATACTCATTTCTGCATGTTCCCTCAAAGAGAATACTCTTGATAAATTCTAAGACATCATTTTTATTATTGATAAGCCTGTCATCAATTATAGCCTCAAGACCATGCGAATATGCGTACGAACCAATAGGAAACGATGACGAAAACCAAAGATGTAAAATTTGATGAGATTTTAAATCTGATAAGTTTTTATCGTTAATGCTTGTGACCATGCGTTCTCCCCATGCCATAAGCCCCCCCTTCAGGATTAAATTGTTCAACCACAGATTTTGTCTGCCCCCCAAGTCTTTTCACCATATCCTCAATGATATGGTCGCTTTGTATTAGAATTCTTGTAGCTTCAATCTGACAGGGGATATGTCTATTTCCAATATGCCATATCAATTTATTCAAATTTTCTGACTTGATCTCAATTAAATTTTCTTTTTTTGATTTTATGGTAATTAATTTTCCACTCTCAAGTTTGAAAGCTTGATTACTCAAGACTGATTTCATCTCTTCAAGATCAACAAGAAATTCGTGGCCTTTGTCAGAAACTAATTTTTTGCGTCGCATGAATCTCTCCTCATAAGATAGCGAAATTGTATCTAACTCTTCAGAGAAATCATAGTTGCTTAATATTGAATTACAAATTTCCATAGTCAGTACATAAAATATCTTTGTGCCATTGGCAGTTCTTTCGCTGGTTCACATGTTATAATTTCTCCATCTGCTCTAACCTCATATGTTTCAGGATTTACGTCTATAGTTGGGCATACATCGTTTAAAACCATATCTTTTTTTGAAATTGTCCTTGTATTGCTTACTGGCAATAGGCTTTTTTGTATATTGAGATGATCAAGGCTGCCTGCCCCAAGTGAACTCTTACTGACAAAAGTTACCGATGAGTTTTCAAGTGATCGTCCATAACTTCCAAACATTGGGCGGGTATACACAGGTTGGGGTGTTGGAATCGATGCGTTTGGATCGCCCATTTGAGCGCAGGTAATACTCCCACCCATGATTATAATCTCAGGCTTAACACCAAAAAAAGCTGGGTCCCAAATAACGATATCGGCTCTTTTATTTTTTTCGAGACTGCCAACATAGGAAGAAATTCCATGAGCAATTGACGGGTTTATTGTATATTTTGCAAGGTAACGTTTAACTCTTAAATTATCATTATCGCCTTGCTCTTCAGATAGTCTACCTCGTTGTACTTTCATTTTATGAGCGGTTTGCCATGTTCTAATAATAACCTCACCAACACGTCCCATAGCTTGACTGTCAGATGCAATAATTGAGAAAGCACCCATATCGTGTAAAATGTCCTCAGCAGCCATTGTCTCTCTGCGTATTCTACTCTCAGCAAATGCTACGTCTTCAGGTATTGATTTATCAAGGTGATGGCAAACCATCAACATATCTAAATGCTCTTCAACAGTATTAACAGTATATGGCCGTGTTGGATTAGTTGAAGAAGGCAAAACATAGGGTTCACCACAAATTTTTATTATATCAGGTGCGTGTCCACCTCCTGCACCTTCAGTATGAAATGTATGAATGGTTCTTTTATTAATTGCATTAATTGTATTTTCTACAAAGCCGCTTTCATTGAGCGTATCAGTATGTATCATGACCTGAACGTCGAATTTATCAGCAACACTTAAACAATTATCAATTGCACCGGGAGTTGAGCCCCAGTCCTCATGAAGTTTGAGAGCAGCTGCTCCACCAAGAACTTGTTCCTCTAAACCATGAGGCATTGAAGAATTTCCTTTGCCTGCATAAGCTAAATTCATTGAGAAAGCATCCGATGATTGAAGCATCCTGCCGATGTGCCATGGCCCCGGCGTGCAAGTAGTTGCCAGTGTTCCATGTGCTGGTCCAGTACCTCCACCCAGCATCGTAGTAATGCCAGAATGTAAGGCGTCATCAATTTGCTGAGGACATATAAAATGTATATGACTGTCAAAGCCGCCCGCCGTTACAATTTTGCCTTCACCTGCAATAACTTCAGTACCTGGACCAATTATAATATCCACACCGGGTTGTGTATCAGGGTTACCAGCTTTTCCAATATGATCAATATTTCCGTTCTTTAGTCCAATATCTGCTTTAAATATCCCTGTGACATCTAGTATTAGAGCATTAGTAATAACTGTGTCTACAGCTCCATCACTTCTTGAAACCTGAGACTGTCCCATGCCATCGCGAATAACTTTGCCACCACCAAACTTGACTTCCTCACCATAGACTGTGAGGTCTTTTTCAACCTCTATGAAAAGTTCAGTATCAGCTAACCTTACCTTATCACCTGTTGTGGGACCATACATAGCTGCATAAGATTGTCTTGGAATATTTTTCATTAAATTTTTCCCATGACTTTTTTATTAAATCCAAATAATTTTTTTAGTCCCTGTATTTCAATAAGTTCAACATCTCTTGTTTGCCCTGGTTCAAACCTTACTGCGGTTCCAGATGAAATATTTAGTCTCATGCCTAAGGCTTTCTTTCTATCGAATTCAAGACTTTCATTTGCTTCGCCAAAGTGATAGTGGCTACCGACTTGAATTGGCCGATCACCAGTATTGGAGACTTTCATTGTAAAGCTCGCTAAATCTTTATTTAAAATTATATCACTGTCTCTTGTAATTATTTCTCCTGGAATCATATAATTCTTACCTAATGGGTTTATGTACCGTGACTAACTTTGTTCCATCTGGAAAAGTTGCTTCTGTCTGTACTTCGGCAATCATTTCAGCAACTCCGTCCATACAGTCATCTTTTTTTAATACATGTGCTGCACTTTCCATTAGTTCAGCTACAGATTTGCCATCCCTTGCACCTTCAACAACATAATCAGAAATAATTGATACGGCTTCAGGGTAATTTAATTTAACACCACGGTCTAACCTCTTTCGAGCAACTATTGCAGCCATGCTGACCATCATTTTATCAATCTCTCTTGGAGAAAGCTTCACGCAGCACCCCACAGGTAAGGAATTTTATCATTCATCATGATTGACACGATAGTTTTTGTTAATTTTTTTAAATAATAGTTATTAGATGAAATACTCCTTATTACTATCTTACCATCCCACTCTGAAATACCAGTAGTTACACTTTTTTCATCATGAATATTATCCTTTAATATAGTATAAAATTTATTCATCTCTGAACCGAGTATTATTATTGTATTAACTGCAATATTATCATTAAGCATAAATTTATTTTCCCGCATTCTTTTTATATTATCTTCAAAGCCATTGATTTCATGATGAGCAATTTTATTATCATTAAATATTTTCCATCGATCAGAGTAGTAACCTTTTTCAATCGTTTCATTCATTGCTGATCTTCCATAAACAACAGTTTCACAAAAAAATAAATTTGAATTATTTAAAAGATTGATATCAATTTGTCGTCTTAGGTTGCAGTTATCAAAGAGGATTGTTTCATTTGGTATCCAAAAAAGATTACTGTTATCAATGTTAATTGTATATTTAAGTTCAGCCGCATCTCCATATCCACTATATACCTTCTCAGCAGCCTGACTGGTAGTGAGCATATGTGTATTGTGTAAGTCTATATTGGTACTAAACTTATCCCCACTCGTTACGCCTCCAGAAGTATTAACTAAAACTAGTTGAGACAAACTAGAGTAGGATTGAGGTAGTAAAGCTTTAAGGCATCCTTGCTGATATAATTTTTCAACATCATTATTTATAAACTCTACATCAATTGTGCCTAAAGATTTTTGAAGATTTACATTCATAAAATTATCATAGTGTTTTAATTTCAAGTTGACAAATAATTGTCATTTATTTTTATCACTAAAATTACAGATACTATTTTGTAATATAAAAATTATGTTTAATTTTTTTTTTTGAAGATGTCATATTGGCAAGTGTAAAGATTCGTATCACTAATTTTTTTAAGAAATTATGTAACAGTTAAAAAAATGAAAGGACGAATAATGATCAAGAAAATAATAGTTGTTATGTCATTTTTCTTTTTTAGTATCACTGCGTATGCAGATACCATCAAAGTTGGCATATTACACTCGCTATCGGGTACGATGGCAATCTCAGAGACTACATTAAAAGATACAATGCTAATGTTGATTGATGAACAAAATGAAAAGGGCGGTATTCTTGGAAAAAAACTGGAGGCAGTAGTTGTTGATCCTGCTTCAGATTGGCCACTTTTTGCCGAAAAAGCTCGAGAACTAATAACTGTCAATGATGTTGATGTAATGTTTGGCTGCTGGACTTCTGTGTCTAGAAAATCTGTATTACCCGTAATTGAAGAACTTAACGGATTACTTTTTTATCCAGTTCAATATGAAGGTGAAGAAAGCTCAAAAAATGTATTTTATACCGGAGCTGCTCCAAACCAACAAGCTATACCAGCTACTGATTACTATCTAGAAGAATTAGGTATTGAAAAATTCGCATTACTTGGAACGGACTACGTTTATCCTAGAACAACAAACAAAATTCTAAATCAATATTTAATTGATAAAGGAATTCCTGAGTCTGATATTTTTGTAAATTATACACCCTTTGGTCACTCGGATTGGTCGAAAATTGTTGCTGATGTTGTAGCACTTGGGGCTGATGGAAAGAAGGTAGGTGTTATTTCAACTATTAACGGTGATGCAAACATTGGATTTTATAAAGAACTTGCAGCTGCAGGTGTGAACGCTGAAGACATACCAGTTGTTGCGTTCTCAGTTGGTGAAGAGGAATTATCCGGACTTGATACAACAAACCTAGTTGGCCACCTAGCTGCGTGGAATTATTTTCAATCAGCGGAGTCCGACTTAAATACAGCATTTATCAAAAACTGGAAAAGCACTATGGGACCAGAAAGAGTTACCAATGACCCGATGGAAGCACACGTGATTGGATTTAACATGTATGTTAAAGCAGTGGAAAAAGCTGGAAGTACTGATGTAGATGCAGTTAGAGAAGCTATGTACGGAATTACAGTTCCAAATCTCACAGGTGGAACTGCTGAAATGCTTCCAAATCATCATCTCTCTAAACCTGTTTTAATTGGTGAGATCCTTGAAGATGGTCAGTTTGATATAATTAGCCAAACGACTGAGGTTCCAGGAGATGCATGGACAGATCACTTAGCAGAGTCAGCTGTTTTAACATCAGATTGGCAAAGCTTAGGATGTGGGATGTATAATACTTCGACCAGCAGTTGTGTTCAGTTAAAGTCTAACTACTAATTTTAACCCCCTATAAAACGCCGTAAGGAATAGTTTATATTCTTTATGGCGTTTTTAAATTATGAAAATAAAATTTTATATAATTCTTCTGTATGCTTTTTTTATAAATTTACCAGCAGTTGCTCACCATGATGATTTTAACATATTCTTAATAGAAAATTCAGAAAATATAATTAAGAGTTCAGCAAAAACTGTTGACTCTATAATAAGAGACATACAAAGCTTTGATGATGAAATTGTTTCAAGATTTTTAGAACTCTGGAAATCGAAGAGTCTCTACTATATAAAAGATACTAAACAAGTAGTTATAGTTAATGAAAGTAATGAGTCATTTGATGCCTTAGAAATTGATGGTCTTACTAGGATTGGCAATTACAGCAAAAAAGAAATTAAAAAAATTAAACCCAATAGTGGAGTAAGAGCAAAAATAGACTCTCTTTTAGTAAAATACCAGATTTCTAATTCAGATATTAATGTACGAAGAAAAAGCTTAGATAGCTTAAAAAGAAACATCCAGCCTGAACATTTGGCAGTGTTACAAGATGCTTACATAAATGAGTCAGATGCAGAACTAAAAACTGCTATTGATCGATTGCTAAAGTTTGCAATCATTAAGTACTCTGACTCGAATGAAAAAAAATTAGAAATAATTGAGTCTTTTAAAGGTGATACTGCAATCGAGATAAGGGCCTCTCTAAATCAACTCCTCAATTCTTCTGAAGTGAAAGTCGGCTTCTCTCTTCCTGAAAATAAAAACATTGCCAGAATAATTGTGCCTGGCTTTACTATCAAAAATAGTAATGGAACATCGAGTACAACTAATTTTTTTAATGAAGATGTTGAGATATCAATTAATGATGCATATGACAAATTATATGCTGATAATCTAGTTTATAAAAAAAGAATTACTCCAGAAGAATTAAAGAAGATATTGGAACAAAATATTATCGGAGATACCGTTGGAGGATATTCTATTAGTTCATTAGACAATGAACAATCTCGAATTGCTGCGTATAATAAATTAGTTGTAAATAATTTAGCACCTCCTTTTATTTCTGAAAATAAAATTAATGAAGAAGTTAACAAATTTATATTTTATTCGGTTTACAATGATACTTCTTCTGACGTAACAAATGCCGCCTTAAATACTCTAGCTAGTATAAATTTTAGAGTTCAAATCTACAAATATATTGATTTATTTATTGACGGTTTAAGTCTTGCGTCAATCTATTTTCTTGGAGCAATTGGTTTAGCGATTACTTTTGGTGTAATGAGAGTAATTAATATGGCTCATGGTGAATTTATCATGATGGGAGCCTATACGGGGTATGTTGTTCAACAATTTATAAGTAATCATACACTATCACTTTTAGTTGCACTTCCCCTCGCATTTATAATTACATTTATTGCTGGAGTGATTATGGAAAGACTCGTTATACGTCATTTGTATCGTAAACCACTTGATACATTACTGGCCACTTTCGGTATCAGCATTGCATTACAACAAATTGCAAAGAATATTTTTGGAACACAAGCAAGACCACTTACATCTCCATCGTGGCTTGATGGATCGCTCAGTCTCAGCGACGATCTATCGATCAGTTATATAAGAATTGCCATATTTATTTTGAGTCTAATATTTCTGGGTTTGTTGCTCTTTGTAATGAATCGTACCAGACTTGGATTGGAGACTCGTGCAGTGACCCAAAATCCAGTGATGGCCTCCAATATGGGAATTAATCCTGAAAGAATAAATATGTTAACTTTTGGCTTTGGTTCAGGAATTGCAGGAATTGCAGGAATTGCTATTGGACTTTTTTCTAAAGTTACATCTGAGCTTGGGTCTGAATATATAGTTCAGAGCTTTATGACAGTGGTTGTTGGAGGAGTGGGCAACATATGGGGCACATTAGCGGGAGCCTCACTAATTGGGTTCCTTCAAAAATTTATAGAATGGTTCAATCCATCTAATACTCTCGCAGCGCAAACTTATATGATCATCTTTATTATTTTATTTATACAATTTAGACCAAAAGGGATAGTAGCCCTTAAAGGAAGAGCAGCTGATGACTAATTCAATAAATGATTTACTAGCTCGACACACATTAATTTTTACAATAGTTGTTGTTATATTTTCTCTTTTGATAACTTTTTTTAGTGAACCTTACGGAAACGGATTAATATCTACTAGTTTTGTCAAAACTTTAGGCAAAACTGTTTGTCTATGCATAATTGCTTTGGCGATGGATGTAGTATGGGGTTATTGTGGAATTCTATCTCTAGGGCATTTCGCCTTTTTTGGACTTGGTGGTTACATGATTGGAATGTGGCTAATGTATGAGCGAACAGCCATTATTGTTCAGGAGGCTGCTACTAATGAGTTGCTTCCATTAACCGAAACTGAATTATCAAATGCAATTGGAAACCAGATTTTTGGAGTTGTCGGCGGCTATGACATACCAGCAATATGGATGTTTGCAGATAGTCTTGGTTTACAATTAATTTTAGTTATTGCAGTACCTGGTATTCTTGCATTTATATTTGGGTGGCTTGCATTCAGGTCGAGAGTAACTGGAGTTTATCTCTCAATTTTAACTCAAGCATTAACTTTAGCTCTGTCACTATATTTATTTCAAAATGACAGTGGTCTAAGGGGTAATAACGGCCTCTCCGGTTTGCAGAACATTCCTGGCATTGAATATTTAGGACAAGAGGTCATATCTATAGGGTTTTTTTGGGCAAGTTGTATTTTTCTAATATCTATTTTTTTACTTTTTCATTCACTCATGAAAAGTAAGTTTGGATTAATTATTACATCAATAAGAGATAACGAAACACGAGTAAGGTTCTTAGGGTATAATGTCGAGATATATAAATTATTTATCTTTGTGTTAACCGCAATAATCTCAAGTGTTGCTGGTGCTCTTTATTACCCTCAAGCAGGTATAATTAATCCTGCAGAGCTTGCGCCTATTGCATCTATCTATCTCGCTGTATGGGTTGCAATTGGAGGAAGAGGAAAATTGTATGGAGCAATCATTGGTGCCGCTTTTGTTTCATTATTTTCGTCATGGTTTACTGGTGGACAGGCACCCGATATTCCCTTGGGCATATTTACTATAGAATGGGTGAATTGGTGGACAGTTTTGTTAGGCTTTGGATTTGTTATAATCACAATTTTTAGTGAAAATGGAATAATTGGTTTTTTAAGAAATATATTTGTTAAGGAAAAATGAATACTTTATTGAAAGTTGAAAAAATTTCAGTTTCATTTGATGGCTTTAAAGCTATTAACAATTTGAGTTACAGCATTGGTAAAAATGAACTCAAAGCGATTATTGGACCTAATGGAGCTGGAAAAACTACCTTTATGGATATAATTACGGGCCAAACAAAACCAGATGAAGGTAAAGTATTATTTGGTGAACGAGACGTATGGCTTGAAAGTGATCAAAAATATCAAGTCGTTTGGGATGAAAATCTTCTAACGAAAAGTGAGTCTCAAATAGCATTACTGGGCATAGGAAGAAAATTTCAACGTCCTACTGTATTTGAGCTAAAAACAGTATTCGAAAATTTATTTATATCCATGAAGAAAAATAGAAATCCTTTTAGTGTTTTATTCCAAAAATTAAATAGAGATGAAAAAAATCTAATAGAAAAAATACTAGGTGAAATTAGTCTTAAAAATGAAAAAGATAGAACTGCTGGTGAGTTATCACACGGTCAAAAGCAGTGGTTAGAAATAGGAATGCTATTAACTCAAGAACCAAAGCTATTATTAATTGATGAACCAGCAGCTGGAATGACTTCTAATGAAAGAAGACAGACGGTTGAGATTCTTAAAAAATTATCTGTAGATAAATCAGTTATTGTTGTTGAGCATGATATGGAATTTGTAAAAGATCTTGAATGTGAGGTTACTGTATTGCATGAAGGTTCAATTCTTTCAGAGGGTTCTATAGAACATGTATCCTCTAATAATGAAGTAATTGAGGTATATCTGGGAAGATAGTCATGATTGATATACGTAATTTGAATTTTTACTATGGTTCTTCTCAGATATTATTTGACGTTTCACTCAAAGCAAAAAATAGAGAAATTACTTGTTTAATGGGTTCAAATGGAGTCGGTAAAACATCTTTATTAAAGTTTTTATCAGGAATTTGTCCCTCAAAGTCAGGAAATTATCTTTTTGAGGGTGACAATGTAACCAACTTTAGCTCGCACCAACTTGCTAAAAGAGGAGTAGGGTATGTTCCTCAAGGCCGTTTTATATTTCCATTATTATCTGTAAGAGAAAATTTAGAAACTGGTTTTGCATGTTTAAAACGTGATGAACATTTCATACCTGATGAAATTTTCGATCTTTTTCCAGTATTGAAACAAATGATAAATAGAAGAGGTGGAGATTTATCAGGTGGTCAACAACAGCAATTAGCAATTGCAAGAGCAATGATTTCAAAACCAAAACTACTGCTGATGGATGAACCAACCGAGGGGATACAACCAAACATCATCCAGCAAATTGGGGAAGTTATAAAATATTTAAAAGATGAGCAGGGAATGACCATACTATTGGTTGAGCAATATTTTGATTTTGCATTTGATTTAGCAGATTATATCTATGTCATGAAAAGAGGAAAAATTATTACTGAATCTAAGAAAGACAGTCTAGATAAATCGTCGTTTAAAAATGAAGTATCAATTTGAATTTTTAGTCAAGCAAAGTAAAAAGGCATTATCTAGAGCGCTTTCTTCCAAAGCATTTAATCGTCCACTTTTACCGGCATGACCACCTACTAAATTCATCTTCATTAATATTGGATTATTCGATGTACTATTTTCTCTAAGTTTAGGGACATATTTTGCAGGTTCATAGTACTGAACTTGTGAATCATAAAGACTTGACGTGACTAGAACAGCTGGATAATTAGACGGCTTGATATTGTCATATGGTGAATAACTTTTGATGTAGTAGTACTCTTCTTTATTGGCTGGATTACCCCATTCCTTATACTCAAATGTTGTTAAAGGTATCGACTCGTCAGACATAGTAGTTACAACATCCACAAAAGGAACTGCTGATATAATACCTTTATATAATTCTGGCTCCATATTAATGATTGCTCCCATTAAAAGACCACCAGCACTACCGCCCATTGCAAATACACTTTTACTGTCACCATAACCCTTCTCAATCAACGATTTAGTGGCATCAATAAAATCATAAAAGGTATTCTTCTTATTTAAAATTTTACCATCGTCATACCATTGACGTCCCATTTCAGATCCACCTCTAATGTTTGCAACAGCAAAAATGAAACCTCTGTTCAATAAGGGAAGAATTGAAGTTCTAAATGCAGCATCTATGATGATTCCGTAAGATCCATAGCCATAAACAAGGATAGGAGCTTTCTCTAAATCAATTCCTTTCTTATAAACTAAAGATACAGGTACTTTTGTATTATCTCGAGCAAGTATTTTATGTCTTTCCACTTCATATAAGTTTTCATCATAATTACTTACCGATTGTTGCCATACCAAATCACTTTTACCGGATTGAATGTTCTCTTTGAAAATTGAACCAGGCTTTTTTGGACTTGAATAGCCATAGTAAAATTCTGTATCAAAATAATTGTTATTATTTGCTAAATAGCAAGAAAAAGCAGGCTCACTAAATTCGATGTATTGTCTATTAAGCGACTTTCTATGTATCTTTAGAACCTTAGGTAATCCATCTTCTCTAATTTCTAAGTATAAATATTCAGGAAAGGCAATAAAGTCTTCGATTAAAATCTTGCTATTATGTTCAATCACTGTTTCCCAGCTATCGTAGTTATTAATGTGTTCAAGATTAAATTTTAGGATTTCATAATTTTTTTTATCATTTGCATTACTGCTTGCGTAAAAACATTCTGGTGTATCTTCGATAGAATAAAGATGTTTTTCAGATCTTTCTAAAACGCAGAAAGGCTTACTATTTTCGTCGTCTAAATCCAGCAGCCATATTTCTGATGCTTCAGTCTTGCTACTATAGATGTTGAGATATTTCTTCGTTCTAGACTCAAATATATGTAAATGAAATTCTGTATCCTTTTCTTCGTATATTAGAATATCTTCTTTTGTGTCAGTGCCTACTTTGTGTTTAAACACTTTATTTTCAATCAAAGTAACAGGATCTTTAAGAGCGTAATAAATCGTGTCATTTTTTTTATTCCACACCACACTTCCTGATGATTTTTGAATACTTTCGTCTATTATTTGGCCTGTTTCTAAATTCTTTATCTTTATATTGTATTCTCTCCGTCCTGATAAATCTTCCGCATAAGCTATATAACGATTATTTGGTGAAGGAGTAATGGAGGCCACATTGAAATAATCTAAATTTTGTGCTAACTCATTGACATCAAGGACTAATTCTTTGTTTCCGCTAATTTCACGGTAATATGTTTTGTATTGTTGATCCGAACAGATCTCTGAAAAATAATAATAATCACCATACTTAACCTTCATAGAAACTTCATGAGGTGGAATAAAGCTGACTAATTCATCATAGATTTCTTTTCTGCAATCGTTCTTACTTTTAAACCAAGACTCTAGGTATTTATTTTCAGCTTCTAAGTAGGAGATAACCTCAGGATTTTTGCGAGCATCGTCTCTTAGCCAATAGTAATCATCAATACGTTCATCACCGTGCGCTGTATGGATCTTTGGAATTTTTTTTGGCTGAGGAGGTTTCATTTGTGTTTAATATATTACTGATATGTGTTTCTTCAATCTAGTGGTGCCCCTAGCTGGTTACGCTCCAGCGGCTGATCATTACCAATGACCTGCTTTACTATTAAGCGATAGGGGCTAGATGTCTCTAAGTATCAAGAACACCAGTCTTTTTTATTACCTCTTTCATATATTACACCTAGATTATTACTTCTAATTTTAGCTGATGCATCTTCACCATCAATGATTAAATGTGCTAACGTTCTTCCAAAATAATCTTTTTCATACTCAGTTTTAATCTCAACTGATGAGGCATTAATAATAAGATTGTTTAGATAGTCTCTAGCTTCTAAGCCAAGCTCAAGCTCCGCTTCACATTTGGGTTTAGATATTTCAGGAGTATCAAGCTCTAATAATCTAATCTTGGCTTTATTGCCATCAATCATGACATAGCATGTGTCACCATCATAGCAGTATTGTCCATTGTATTGACGCAAAATTATTTCAGCTTCGGCTAAAGTCACCATGCTAAAAAATATTAAGAATAGATACTTCATTTTAATAAACTACAAATCTTGTAAAATTAATTTATAAATTCAACTTCTTTAATATGCAGTTCAGCTTCGTGATCTCTACCAAAAGCAACTAAACCGATAGAAGTGATATTTTTTGGATTGACTTTACCTGTCATCAGAAGACCTGATTTTTTGAATTTATCAATAGGTAGAATAAACTCCTCAAAGTTCTCAGTAACTCTAAATTCTGCTGAATAATATTGCCAAGGAAGAACCGTTCCAGTGGTCCTGAGAAAGACAAAATACGCTTGATCATTGCCCTTTGCGATGATTTTTACTGATTTTGCATCGTGAAGATCGATATCTCTAAGCGCTCTTCTGATTTGAATAAAACCACCGTTGTTCTGAGTAGAAACATCACCTTGCAGTAAAGCAATATTGCCACCTTCAACACTTTGAAACTTAACATTGCCTTTTGAAACACCTCCCATGACATCATCAGCAATATATCTCCATTGATTTGGATCTTTAAAATGATCTTTTAACATTGTATCTGCATTACTACTAAAACTTATAATCACAAATATAATTACACATGTAAAATTGATAAAATATTTATTAATTTTCTGAAGCATTAAGAATTATTTATCAATTTGTTTTTTAAGATAGTGTATATTGACTAACATTTATTCTTTTTGATAGAAAGCCAGCTTTGCAATAATTAAGATAAAACATCCATAATTTTTTAAACTTTTCGTTAAAACCCTGAACTTTAATACTGTCCCAATTGGTCTGAAATGATTTATTCCAGATCTCAAGTGTCCTAGCAT
Organism: uncultured Pelagibacteraceae bacterium; assembly: GCA_902527075.1. The sequence goes on along the minus strand of CABZNM010000005.1, from coordinate 38,516 downwards.
AATCTTGAGCAAATGATTTTTTATCTATAACTGATAATTCCGAAATACTAGCTAGTTTATTAATAATTTTATCGCTGGCCATCAGTCCACCAGGAAATATATAAGACTGAATAAAATCAACACTTTTTAAATACATATCAAAATATTTATCATCAATAGTAATAGTCTGAATGATTGCCTTCTTTTTTGGTTTCAAAAGTGTTCTTATTTTTGAAAAATAGTCATTCCAGTATTCTTTACCAACTGCTTCAAACATTTCTATAGACACAACAGCATCAAACTTTCCATTAAGATTCCTGTAGTCAATTAGTTCAACTGTGCTTGTTGAAGATAAGTCCTCAATTCTTTTCTTTGTATATTTATATTGTTCATCAGAAATTGTGATACCTGTGACTTCATATCCTTTACTTATTGCATATTCCATAAAACCACCCCAGCCGCATCCTATTTCAAGGATTCTTTCACCAGGTTTAATATCTATTACATCTAATATTCTCTGATACTTATTTTTTTGAGCATCATTCAACGATAAATTTTTATCTTCAAATAACGCTGATGAATAAGTCATCGTTTCGTCTAACCATAATTTATAAAATTGATTGCCCAGATCATAATGTGCAGTGATATTTTTTTTACTTCCATTAATAGTATTCCTTTTTAATAAATGCTTAATAAAATAAATTATTTTCAATAAATTTTTACCACGTGAGATTTTTTGTAAGTCATCAAGATTAAATGAAAAGAAATGAATTAGTTTTGAAATATCTGGAGACGAAATTCCGTTATTAAAATAAGTTTCAGCTAGGCCAATATCTCCTTTAGATAAGCAAGTAAATAATGCATTCCAAGAATTAAATTTTATTTCAGCAACATCATCAGCTTTTCCAAAATAAAAAATCGAATTATCTGGATAAGTAATTTTAATTTTCCCATAGGAGGTATTTTTTAGACTTTTATTGACTAAATTTTTTATAATATTATTCAGCATAACCGTCACCCTTATGAGGAAATACCTTTAATTTTTTGAGCCATAACTTTAGAGCTTGTATATGAATTTTTGGAAGAACACTTAAAGAATTATATAGAAGCCTTATAGTATAAATCCATAAATTTTTTCTGCTGAGCTTCCTTAAGTCACCGTTCAATTGTGTAATAATCTCTAGTTGATCTTCTTTATCAAACTCGTGAATTTTTATTATTACAGGACTAAGATTAATATTAAATTTATATAGCCCAATCTTCTCTGAAAATGGTGATACATACATTGATTTATTGATAGATATCCATTTGTCTGAACCTATATTTTCACCTTCATTATGAATTTGGTAAATTTTTTTTTCTTTAAACGTATTTGTCACTTCTGCAATATAAGCCTTAAGTTGACCCTTATATTTAAGTATCCAAAAACAAACTGGGTTAAATGTCTCACCTATAATATTTGGTATTTTTAAAAGATCTATTTTTATGTCATTTTTATTATATGATTTTATTTTTATAAAATTAGAAAACCAATTAATAATTTCTTCATCAATTATTTTCTGAGTAAAATTGTATCGAAGCGGAAATATTGAGAGGTAATTATATTTTTTTTTCAGAAAACAATATACATCTTTACTGTAAATGCTTTTGTATTGGTAATGAAATGAATGCTTTTTAGGAAAACTTCTTGAATGAAGTACCTCACCATCGAAGAAAAAACTTTTATCCATTATATTAAACTATTCAACATATTACTGACATCTAATCCGGACTTTACACCATCCTCATGAAATCCATAGCCTAAGTAAGCACCTGTAAAGAATAAATTATTTTTGCCCTGTAATTCTTGCAACATAAGCTGACCTTCTAGAGTATCACTATCATAAATGATGTGTTCGTATGTAAGTTCTTTATGAATCTCTTTAAATTCTAAATTACTTATATCTCCGATAGTAACAAATAAATTTTTTGTTGTTGTTAAATTTTGGAGGTTATTCATCCAATAAGTAAGATATATATGATTGCCCCTGTTAAATGAATTCCATGAACTCCAATTGCTCAAATTTTTGGGCATGAAAGACTCATCTTGATGTAAAACAACACTGTTTTTAGAATATTTAAAATTTTTAAAGGCATTTAATTCTTGTTCCGAACTGTCAGCAAGTATTTCATTTATAGCATTTGTATTACAACCAAAAATAATGAAATCGTATTCAATTTCTTTTCCATCACTGATTAAGATAGCTTTACCGTCTTTTCTCTTGATTTTTACCTTAGCATTAAAACTTATTTTATTTAATTTTGATTTCTCTAAAATTTTATTAATATAACTTTCACTTCCATTGGAAACTGAATACCATTGTGGACGATTAAAAATATCCAATAGTCCGTGATTATCAAAAAATTTAAACAAGTGACCTGCAGGAAATTCTTTTATTTTATCGGATAAAGTTGACCAAATTGCTGCGGACATTGGTAAAATATAATGATTGATAAATTCTTCACTAAAACTGTTATCGTCAAGCCATTGGGATAAGCACACCTTACTATCCTTGCTTTTCCTTGCTAATGAATTGAATTTTAAAATACTTTTGAAAAAAATTCCGTTATTAAACGATAAAAAATATTTGATATTAAAAAAATCTTTAGAGCACCATCTATCATTGTCATCACTAAAACTGTAAGACATGTTTGATTTATTTATATCGACATCACACTTATCAAATAGTTCTAGAAGATTTGGATAGTTTCTATTGTTGAGTACAATAAACCCCGTATCTACTCTCACGTTTTGTCCTTCAACATTTATCGTATGTGTATGAGTGTGACCTCCCATTCTATCATTTGACTCATATAAATCGATTTTAATATTTTTATTCAAATAATGTATTGCCGAAAGGGAGGAGATACCGCTACCAATTATTGCCACATGCATTGAAATAAATTAAATCTTTTAAATTCATATTCAAATAGATTTTATTTGATTATTCAGCACAAAATAGTGAACTACTTTTTTGAAAATTAATCTTTGTATCAGCTTTTGATGTTGTAGCCTTTTGTAATAACTAATGCCACTCCAAAAATACAAATAGCTAAAAATCCTATCAGCGAAAATACGCTTAACCAAATATTTATATCTGAGACCCCATAAAACGACCATCTCATTCCATTTATTAAATAAACTACTGGATTAAAATAACTTATTTTTTGCCAAAACTCAGGGAGCATTTCAATGGTGTATAGACTGCCACCTAAAAAAACCAAAGGAGTAATTATTATTAATGGAACGACTTGAAGTTGCTCAAAGTTATTGCTTAAGAGGCCTATAAGAAAACCAAATAAACTAAATGTCAGACAGGTAAGAACTAGTAAAAAAAACATTAATAAAGGGTATTGAATACTAAGCTCAACAAAAAAGCTTGCAGTTATTAATATTATTGCGCCTACAATGAGAGATTTCGTTGCGCTAGCACCAACAAATCCTAATATTATTTCAAAAGATGATATTGGTGCTGCAAAAACCTCATAAATTGAACCTGAATATCTCGGAAAGAAAATGCCAAATGCAGAATTCGAAATACTTTGGGTGAGCAAAGTTAACATTAACAAACCAGGTACAATAAATGATCCATAACTAACCCCATCAACTTGAGGTATCATTTGTCCGATCACTGATCCAAAAACAATGAAATACAAAGATGTAGATATTACTGGAGATAAAATGCTTTGGAAAAGTGTTCTTCGCATTCTATCCATTTCATGCAAATAAATTGCTCTAACTGCGTAATAGTTCATGAGTTATCCTTATTAACTAACTCCACGAAAATACTCTCAAGCGAACTTTGTTCAGTTTTTAGGTCTTTTAATCGCAAACCAGACACTCTCATTTCTTGTAGAAGAGTAGTAATACCAGTTTGTTGACTCTCCCTATCATACGAATAATCTATCGAATTACCATTATTTACAATTGTTAGATCAAATTTACATAAACTTTCTGGAAGATTTTCAATTGTATCATGAAGATCTATTGTTAAGGTTTTTTTACCTAAACGGTCAATAAGATTGGATTTTGTATCTGCAACAATTAATTCCCCATGATTGATTACTGCTACACGGTCGGCAATAGCCTCTGCTTCTTCAATGTAGTGAGTTGTCAGGATTATAGTTACTCCTGTATGTCTGAGGGCTTCAATTACATTCCACATTTCTTGTCTTAATTCAACATCTACTCCAGCGCTTGGCTCATCCAAAAACAAAATTGAAGGTTCGTGTGATAGAGCTTTTGCTATTAACACCCTTCTTTTCATACCTCCTGAGAGTTCGTTAATTTTTGCCTTCCTTTTGTCCCAAAGACTAAGTTCTTTGAGTGTTTTTTCTATATATTCTGGATTTGGAGCTTTACCATAAAGTCCTCTAGTGTAGGAAACATTATTAAAAACAGTTTCAAATGTTTCAAGTGTTAGTTCTTGAGGGACTAAACCAATCATTGATCTTGTTTTTCTAAAATCTTTGACAATATCGTAACCATTTACTAGCACCTGACCATCGCTAGGATTTACTATTCCACATATAATACTAATAAGAGTTGTTTTGCCAGCTCCATTAGGCCCAAGAAGTGCAAGTATTTCGTTTTCATGAATATTTAGATTAATGTTCTTTAGAGCATCAAAATCATTTTTGTATTTTTTTGATAATTTATTTATCGATATAATTTTATTCATTTAATTTTATTTTTGGCATTTAAAATGAGTTTAGAGGAGAACTTATTGAAATGGAAACAACAGATATTGTTCGTTATCTAACAACAAAGCAATAAACCCACTACCTATGAATACTAATCCTATAACAATTACAATTAATTTTACAATTTTTCTTAGTTCTATCATTTGTTAATCTTTTTCTTACACTTACCAATCAAAAAAACCATGTATTCCTGTTTCTCCTCTGTAAAATTCTATGTCATTTGCATACAGAGCATAACCTACAACAGCAAGCTCATCAAAATCTTGATTTTCTATTTTTAATGTTCCAGTTACATACACTGGTTCCCACCATTCAATAGCATCCCATGGTTTTGTGGAGTCAACGTACACTATCTGGTTAGGAGGTGGTGGGGGAACATGAATGCAAGCTCCAATATAGGGAACAAGAAGAAACGTATTTATTTCTCTTCCATAATATTCTAGAGGAATGACATAACCAGGCAATTTAACTTCTTTGTCTTCTAAATTTTTATTAAATTTTACATCTCCAGGTGAAAAAACAGTCGTCCAAGGTATCAAGTCATCCCAGTCAATGACTTTAGGGGAACCGAAAGACATAGTGATTAAAAGAAATGAAAAAAGAGTAATAAGAATTTTAAGTTTAAATATTTTCATTAAATTTTTATTGTCATTCCATCATTAATTGAGAACCAATAGGCTCTAGCTGCAGGCAATAAACTCACAACCACTGCTGCAATGATAAACACTATAAAGACATACATATCCTTTATAGACAACATTTCAACGCTAACTAAAATACCGTAATTGTTGTCAATCCAGGGCTGTAGAATAGCTAATGAGAAAAAAAGTAAAATAGTACTTATTATAATACTTAATAAAGAGATAAAGAACGCTTCCAACATCAATAAACCTATGATTGTTCTTGGTGATGCACCCATAGCTCTCCAAATAGCCATCTCACGTCTTCGCTCATTAAGACTGGAAAATATGATTGCAGTCATCCCAATCAATGTTGTGAATATCACAACTACAGATATCCCAAGTAATAAATTTTCAACAACACCAACAACTCTCCATAATTCTTGTAGCGCGGCACCTGGAAGAATGGCAGTCAGGGCTTCTTCTGGATAGTCATTTACCCAACGCTGAAGATAAAAAATAGTTAATTTTGATTTTACTCCAACTAATGCTGCAGTAATATTTTTTGGAGTAAGATCCATCTGTCTTATTTCTTCAATTGGAGTTTGTTGGCCTGGTATTTTTGCTCCTGTTGACCAATCAACGTGAATAGCTTCAATTGCTGCTAAACTTACTATGATAGTATTATCTACGGGTGTTCCTGTTTTTTTTAGTATACCTGACACTTTAAACGGTTGATCGTCATGTTTGGTAAAAGACTCTAGACCATGTGATACTATAAGTGGAGTACTTATATCGTATCCTAATTTCTCCGCGACTCCTGAACCTAGAACAACATCATAGAGATCCTCAAATAAAAATCCTTTTTCAACTTCTATTGGTTGACCACCTCTAAATTTGTAACGATTAAAGAATTCTTTGTTCGTTCCCATCACTCTAAATCCCTTATGACTATCTCCCAGAGAAATAGGTACCCCCCAATCAACTTCATCTCTATCAATAATATCTAAATAGCTTTCCCATGTTATATTATTTGTTGCGTTGCCGATTCTAAATACTGAATACAGTAACAATTGAACAGAACTAGCCCTTGAACCAATAATTAAATCAGTTTGAGATATTGTATCAGTGAAACTTGTATAGGCAGAAGTACGAAGTTTTTCTACACTCATATAAAGCATTAACGAGAGTGAAATAGCAAATACTGTCATACATACTGTTAAGAAACGTGCATACAAGGAATTTAGTGTTAGCTTTAACAACATGATTAATTTTCTCGAACTAAAATTTCATTTATATCAATTACCTGATCAAAATAGTTTGTCAGAGACTTGTCGTGAGATACCATTAGCAATGTTGATGAATTTTTAGATATTTGATCAAACATTAAATCTAAAAATAACTCTTGAGCTTCAGTGTCCAACGAAGAAGTAGGTTCATCTGCAACAATTATGGAGGGGCTGCCAATTAGTGCTCTAGCTACTGCTACTCTTTGTTGTTGTCCCACACTTAAATTCGATGCTTTTTGGTTTAAGATAGACTCAGGCAACCTTAACTGATCACAAAGATCCATTGCTGCATTGATTTTGTTTTCAACTTTTTTTGATCTTTGTTTTGAAAAGTAAAGAGGCAAGATAATGTTATCAATCACATTGGCATAAGGAAGCAAATTAAATTGTTGAAATATAATTCCAATGTTATCGGATCTATACGCATCCTTATTTGTGGACGTTAGATCACTTATTATTTTGTCATTAATTGAGATTGATCCTGATAATGGTTCTAGAAAGCCGCAAATCAGAGATAAAAGAGTAGTTTTACCAGAGCCACTTTCTCCAAGAAATAAAACCTTTTTCCCTCTACCTACTTCAAGTTTAGGGACAAATATTTTAAAATTATTATTTTTCGACCATTGAAACCTTAGTGATTCAATTTTGACAATACTATCATCCAACTAGATCTTACCCTTTAAGTTTATGAAAGGCTCATCACCTTCCACTTCAAAACTCGTAGAGCCCATTTCAGATACAAACTGAATTTCTAGCTCTCCAGAGTTTGGAAAAGTAGTAAAATATGTAAAGTTAATTCTGTCAATTTCTTTTACATTTCCGCATGTAAATGAGTAGTGAGCAACAAACTCATTATGAGTTTCCTCTCCATGTTCCTCATGTTCATGCTCATCGTGTTCGTCATGCTCATCGTGTTCTTCATGTTCCTCATGCTCTTCATGATCATGCTCATCGCTGTGATCATCACCTTGATTAATCGCTATTTCAGCTTCAACCAAATTACAATTCGCTGTATTTGGTATTGTAAAAATATTATTAAAATCATCAAATTTTGTGAGAGCTGTATTGACTAATGAAATATCTTCATCACTTTTTGCTTTATATTCAAATCCAACAATGTCCGCTCCAGGTATCATAAATTCTAAATTGATTGAATTACCTTCGATAGCAATATTTAGCTCACCAACGCCATGTTCATGTTTGTCAACTTGCCTAGTTTCTTCTGCTGCAGCAACAGATATCATTGCAGATAAGATCAGTGAATAATAAATACTTTTTCTCATTTGAACTCCCTTTAAGTGTTTTGAAAATTCTATTAAAAAAATTTTTAGGTGTCTAGAAAAAATGTTACTTTATAACATTATGATTAATGTTGAGTGCTCTCAGGCTGTTTATTTTTACAAGCTTTACAAGTTCCAAAAAATTCTAAATTATAACCATCAAACTTAATTCCATCATTATCACTGAAATCTTTTAATTGCTTAAAAAGTTTTGGATCTTTTATTTCTGACACAATTTCACAAGAATTACAGATTGAAAAAATTGTTTTATGTGGGGTATCGCAGTCTGAAACTTTACATGCTACGAAAGAATTTTGACTTTCAACTCTATGTATTTTTCCAATCTCAATTAATTTATCTAATGCACGATAAACTTGAGGTGGAGCGTTAATACCTTTCTTTTTCACGTTTGATAAAATTGAATAAGCTTTTACAGGTTTTTTATTTTTTTGGATAAAATCTAAAACAATTTTTTGATTTTTTGATAATGGCTTATTTTTCTTATCCATAATTTTTCTTTCTGATTCCAACTAATGATAAGATAAATAAAATTAATGCAACTACAACAATTGTTGGTCCTGAAGATGTATTAATTTCAAAGGATGTATATAACCCTATAAATACTGATAATAGACCTCCAATAATTGATAAAATTACCATTTTTTTCGGGTTATTTGAGAGATTGCGGGCCATTGTTGTAGGTATAATAAGCATCCCAGTAATGAGCAATAATCCTACCATTTTTATGGATATTGCAATTAAAGCAGCTAGTAAGATCGTGAAAATAGCATTAACTCTTTCAGGGTTCATGCCTTCAGCTTCAGCAAGCTCGTAATTTACAGTAGATGCAAACAAGGGTTTCCAAATATACCACAAGACTAACAAAATAAATGCTCCACCAATCCATATGGCTAGTAAATCGTACACATTTACAGATAATATGTCGCCAAATAAAAACCCCATTATATCAAATCGAATAAAAGATAAAAATCCTAATACGACCATTCCTACAGCTAGTGCAGAATGAGATAGTAGACCTAACAGAGCGTCATTTGGAAGATTAGTCGTTTTTTGCAACCTTAATAAGATGAGTGCAATTAAAGATGATACGGCAAAAATAGTGAGAGAAATATTTAAATTAAAAGCCACTGACAATAAAACGCCTAATAATGCTGAATGAGATAAAGTATCTCCAAAGAATGACATCCTTCTCCACACTACAAAACAGCCAAGTGGTCCAGTTACTAACGCAATACCAATGCCTGCCAATAAAGCTCTAAATAAAAAATCATCAAACATTAATTTTCATTCTTTTCTATATTTCCGTCAGCAGTGTGAACATGGTCATGATCGTGTTCGTAAATAGATAATAATTGTGATGACCTCTCACCAAATAGCTCTTTATAATTTTTATCTTTAGCTACATCTACAGGTGATCCTGAACAGCATACATGACCATTTAAGCAAACAACATAATCAGTAGCTGACATAACAACATGTAAATCATGTGAAATAAGAAGAATTCCACAATTTAAAGTCTCTGAAATTTTTTTGATAAGTGCATATAATGCTTCTTCCCCAGCAAAATCAACTCCTTGAACAGGTTCATCTAGCACTAAAAGTTCTGGTTTTTTTGCAATAGCTCTTGCAAGTAAGACTCTTTGAAACTCGCCACCAGACAATTCTCGAACATTTCTTGACATTAAATGTTCAACGCCTGTTAAGTTTAAAGAGTATTTTATCTCATCTGACTTTAAATCTTGTGTAAGTGTCATAAAGTCAATGACTCTTAAAGGCAAGGTCCAGTCAATCAAGACTTTTTGAGGAACATATGAAATTTTATTTGTATATCTATCAACATGTCCATTTATTTTTTTGAAGAGACCAAGTGCAATTTTCGCTGTAGTAGACTTACCTGAGCCATTAGGACCTATAATTGTTACAATTTTTCCTTTGTGAATTTCCAAACTAACATCTTTTACAAGCCATTTATCATTCTTAAGAATGCCGGCGTTAGACATTTTCACTAAGATATTTTCGTTATTACCCATTTAATACTTGTCATTCAAATTATGTTATATTATAACACTACACTCAATTATTTATGAAAGCAATAATACTATGAAATTACAACAAAAATTAGGCATCTTATTATCATCTATATCTCTATTTTCTTTTATTTCTTACGCTGAAGCAGAGCCGAAAGTTGTAACTTCTATAAAGCCTTTACATTCACTAATAAGCTATGTGATGGATGGAGTAGGTAGCCCTAATTTGCTTGTTGATGGAAGTTCCTCTCCTCATACGTTTCAACTAAAGCCCTCACATGCAACAATGCTGCAAGAAGCTGAAGTGGTTTTTTGGATCGGCGAGGACTTAGAGTCTTTTTTAGAGACACCCCTCGACTCGATTGCTGTAAATGCAAAGAAAATAACATTAATGGAGTCAGATCAGATTGAATTATTAAAATTTAGGGAAAAGAATGTATTTGACGATCATCATGACGAACACGAAGAACATGCTGACGGACATGATGAACACGAAGGACACGATGATCATGACGAACACGAAGAACATGCTGACGGACATGATGAACACGAAGGACACGATGATCATGGCCATCATCATGGTGAATTCGACATCCACTTTTGGTTAGATCCTGAAATCGCAAAGAGTATTGTGAAAATTGCTTCTTTAGAATTATCTGAAGTCGATCCCGCGAATCAAGCTACATATCAAACAAATGCTTCAAATGCAGTTAGTGAGCTCGATAAGTTAATCAATGACACTAGAACAAAAATAAATAGTGATGCCAAGTACATTGTTTTTCATGATGCCTATCAGTATTTTGAACAAAGATTTGGTATCGAAGTTATTGGAGCATTAACAGTCAATCCTGAAGTGTTACCTGGCGCCAAGCAGCTTGCTGAGATCCGAGAAGTTATTGAACATGAAAAAGTTAATTGCTTATTTTCAGAGCCTCAGTTTAATCCAAGTATTGCCAATACAATTGCACAAGATACAGGTATCAAAGCAGCAGTATTAGATCCTCTAGGAGCCGAATTAGAGCCTGGAAAAGAATTATATTTCCAGCTTATAAATGATATGGCGAGTTCATTCGAAAGTTGTTAGTATCTAACTTATAAGCTTTCAAACATTTTCTTATCATGACAGTAAGATTCTAAAGATCCTGTCCCTATATCATTCCAAATGCCATAAAGACTAATGGACTGTGTTTCCAATTCTTTTTTTATGAATGGATAGTCACTTAAATTTTCGAGAGATGTTACAATGCTTAATTTTTCAAGTTCACCGATATTCTCTTTTTCACTTTTTTCAGATAGTTTCATATAAGCAGGTTTTAATAATTGTAACCAATTAGAAATTGAGGAATTTTCCATAAATTTATTCTCTTTGCACGCAAGATAACCGTTCTTAATGCCGCCACAACCTGAATGGCCCATAACAATAATATTTTTGATATTCAATGCTGTAATGCCAAATTCAATAGCTGCAATTGTTCCGCTATGTTCCATTAAATAATCATAGGGTGGAACTAAATTAGCAATATTTCTGTGTACAAAAAAATCTCCTACTTCAGTTTTAAACATTGAGTTAGGATCAACTCGTGAATCGACACATGAAATAATCATGTATTTAGGAGACTGACCTTCTTTTGCCAACTTTTCAAAATGTACCTTGTTTTCTAAAAAAGTATCGTTTCTCCATTCGTAAAATTTTTCTTTAAGATCTTGTGGTAGCATAATATTAATTTTTATTTATCCATATTGGTGAAGACCATGCTCTTTCCGAGACTGTAGGTTCATATGTTTCAAGCGGCTCAATTCCAAGTCTTAAACTATCATAAGATGACCATCTGCAAGTTGGATTTTGTAAGACTCTTACATAGTAAAAAGCATTTTGGTCAAATTTATAATTGTTATCCTCCCACAATGTAACAATATTATCGTCACCATAATTTTCAGAGTATGAACAATTGCTTAAGTCAACCTTTGCCTTAGTCATTTCGCATTCGTCGCTTTCTGAGTCAATTTTTCTGTCATCACTGCAGTAAATATCATATACCTCTTCTCTAAGGTTACCATTTTCGTTCCAACCCTTAATGATTTGAACTTTGTCTAATGGAGCGCTTATTTCATCACGCTTTGCAGAGATATAAAATTTTGGAGTTTTATTTTCCTCACCCTTTATAGAACTTCCCATCGGGTGACCAATTTTATATAAAATATCTAATGGTTCCTCAATATTTAAAACATAATTCGTATAATCAAAACTTGCAAAAAATCTTAATTCTATCCTAGTTCCACTGGTTCCATAAACTTCTTTTCTTTTCATAGACTCAAATAAACTACCTCTCGTATTTTCTTCAGCCCATATCGCTGCTAGGCCACCTGGGTTATATTCACCAAACACTCTAAAAACATCTCTAGGTTTTCCTGAATCCAATCTGGACCTAGCTGATGCTCCTATATTCATTGTTTCATTTCTAAAATCCCACTCTTCACTATCGCCTGGGTTAGAGTTGTGCATATCTGTACTTGCTATAATTCCAAAATCTAGAGGATTGAATCCCATATCATCTTGAAGTTTAAGTCCCTTTTTTAAACCAGATCTCACCATTGATGTTGACCTGATACAGTAACTATCATCTTCATCTTCACATTTAGGATAAAATTGTTCAAAATTACATTCTTCATCACTGCTTCCAAAATATAAACTACATTCCGAACTTCCTTTAACTTGGAATATTTCAACTAAAGGTTCATTCTGGTCTCTTAATAACCAATCTTCTTTTCTATAAGGGTCATTATCTATAGTTTTATCAGAAAACATTTTGCCGTTAGATTTATTACTATTATGAGGAATGGTCAAAAATTCACACGGTAGCCTGCACGTATCCACAAGTTTTTTCCAAAGGTCTATCGCTGTAAATGCATCCCAAAATGCAAGTGGGTAGTCTGGTACGTTTCCATTTTTAAAGATAACGTTGCGATGCATGTGATCTTCCTGACCTCTACCTCGACCTGGCATTGAGGGAGAATACTCATAACCGATAAAAGTTGTGAACTCTCCTGGAACATTGTTTAATTCAGCCTGCCTTACAATTTTCTGCCAAGCAGTCTTTGTAAATTCCATTGATATACTAGTGTCACCACTATCACGGGCAGGTAGATTAATTGGAGGTCGTTCAAATGCAGGTTCGATCAAATCAGCAAAAAATGACAGTGAAGGATATAGCATGCCATAGCACATTCTTTGAGTTGCTTCGGACCTCTTTGGGTTTTTACAGTTTTCAAAGAGACCAATTGTTTCTGCATGATCAGTAATAGCAACAAAATCAAGAGGCCTTGAAATTTGCATTTTCTCACCACTGACATTGTAAATTTCTTTTCCTCTTGCAAATTCGTAGGCTTCTTTCATTCCTAGACGATTACCAAAAATAAAAGCATCAAAAGACTCACTGGTATGAACATGTAAGTCACCAAAATATAGATTTTTTGATTTATTTACTGGAACTTTTGTACCTTGCATAAAATTAAACTGTTCAAAAGCTTTTTCATTTTGATTTTTTACGTCTTCTTTCAACACCTCTATTCTTTCATTGCTAATAAGTGGAGAATTTAAAAAATTTTGAAAATAGATATAAGCTGTTAGTGCAATGACTGCTATTAATAATATCCCAGAAATTATGATGACCTTTGTTTTCACTAATATAGAATTAATATATTCGTATTAAACAGTCACTTATAATTATTCATGTTTTCTATATGGCAATCAAGTTCTTATCATTATATGATCACATAATGGATGATGGATATATTTTAAAAAAAACTGAAAAGTCACTACCATTAAAATGGTACTACGATCAACAACAGTTTGACCATGAAATTTCAAAAATATGGACAGATGAATGGTTTTATGTAATTCACGAAAGTGCATTAGCTGACCCACTGAGTTTTGTTACAGTAGAAGTCAGTAAGTACAACATTCTATTACTTAAAGATAGAGATGGAAATATAAATTCATATTTCAATACATGTAGTCATCGTGGTTCAATTCTACAAAAGGATAGTTCAGGCAGACTTAAGTCAAATCTATTAGTGTGTCCGTATCATCAATGGTCTTACAATGCTAGTAATGGCGATCTCGTTAGAACAACTTCAATAAACGACCCCAAAGACTTCAATAAAGAAAGTAAATGCCTTACTAAAGTAAATTTAAAAATCTGGAATGGACTTATTTTTATAAACTTAAATAACAAGGCTGAATGGGATGCTGAAAGTGTGTTTGTTGATTACAGCTCGGCATTTTTAAAACTAAATGTTGGTGATTATAAATTAGGTCATACATGGAAAAAAAATATTCAATGCAATTGGAAAATATTTTGGGAAAATTATAGTGAGTGTCTTCACTGTCCAAATCTACACCCTGAATTATCAGATTTGGTACCGATATACGGAAGAAGATTAGTTGATATCAAAGATGACCCAGATTGGGAGAGATTAATTGATAATCCAGATCCAAAATTTCAAGGAGGAATGCGAGAAGGTGTTCAAACGTGGTCGATGGATGGCAGTGCTCAAGGTCATAAAGACCAGTATCTTGAGTCAATGAATGATTTTCCAGGATACATTTACATGACTTCATGGCCTTCAGTATTTATTGCTATTTTTACTGATCATATTCGTATGGTTAGAGTATTACCTCTATCAAACGATGAAACAGAAATAACTGCCGAATGGTTGTTTCGTGAGGCCACACTAAATGATCCAAATTATGATAAGAAGAATGTTATAGATTTTGCAGTTTTAGTTATGAAACAAGACGGAGAAGCATGCGAACTTAATCAAAAAGGAGTTTATAATCCAGTGCGAGAAGCAGGCACGCTAATGCCAGAGGAATATGAGATAAAAAGATTTCACGATTGGTTGAAATCTAAAATATAATTACGGAGAGATCTATGTACGAGAAATTCGGACAATTTATTTACGGAGAGTGGAAGCCAGCTGAAACAGGCGAAACGTATGAGGTCATCAATCCTGCAACTGAAGAAATAATTGGAAACGCATCAAAAGCTTCAAGTAAGGATGTACAAAGAGCTCTTAAAGCAGCAGATCAAGGATTTAAAGCATGGAGTAAAACTCCTGCATGGGAAAGAGCTAAGCTTTTAAGACGTATCTCTGAATTAGTTAGAGAAAATACGGAAAGCTTGATTGAGTGGATGACGCTTGAAGGTGGTAAGTCATATAAAGATGGTTTTGCTGAAGTCGGGGCGACTGCTGATATATTTGAATGGAATGCTGAGGAAACTAAAAGAATATACGGTCAAACTATTGAAAGTCGTTTTCCTGATACAAGAATACAAATTAATTACCAACCCGTAGGTGTTGTAGCTGCGCTATCACCCTGGAACTTTCCTCTTGTGTTATCTGCGAGGAAAATAGCCACAGCTATGGCTGCGGGATGTTCAGTAATTTGTAAACCTGATGTAATCACACCAGGATCTGTAATGGCTCTCGTAGACATAGTAAATCAGGCAGGTACACCTCCGGGTGTTGTTAATTTATTATCAGGAGATCCAGCAGAGATTGCATCTGAATTAATAGCATCAGAAATTACAAAAAAAGTTTCTATAACAGGATCAACTCGAGTAGGTAAAATTATTCTTAAACAAGCAGCAGAGAAAGTACAACGAGTTACTATGGAGCTTGGAGGTCATGCTCCATTCATTGTATTTAAGGATGCTGATATTAACAAAGCAACTGATATGGCTTTAGCTTGTAAATATCGTAATAATGGACAGGTCTGTATATCACCAAGTAGATTTTATATTCATCAAGATCATAAAGAAAAGTTCATAAATCTTTTTGTTGAAAAAACTAAAACATTAAAAATTGGAAATGGATTAGATAAGGACACAGATCTTGGCCCATTAACTACAAAAAAGAGATTAGATGAAGTTGAAAATCTAGTTGAAAAAACAAAAAGTGAAGGTGCGAAAGTTTTATGTGGTGGTCAAAGACCAGCTGGTTTTAACAAAGGATACTTTTATGAGCCAACTGTCTTTGATAATGTAAAGGATGACTTCACAATCATGCACGAGGAGCCATTTGGTCCATTAGCGCCAATTTTGAGCTTTAAGGAGTTTGATGAGGTGATTGAAAGAGCGAATAATCATCAAGTGGGTTTAGCAAGTTATGTGTGCACTTCATCAATGGAAACTGCCCAAAAGTCTTCTGAGTCTCTTGAGACTGGAATGGTTGCTGTCAATACTCCAGCACTTTCTTCTGCAGAAACACCTTTTGGTGGAATTAAACAAAGTGGTTACGGAAGAGAAGGCGGATCGCTTGGTATTAAAGATTACTTAAATGTTAAGTACACTCATACAGGTTTAGTAGGATAATTTGATGCTAACACAATCTTTAGACACGCAGATGCGCGAATGGAGGCATGACTTTCATCAACATCCTGAACTGAACTTTGATCTCAAATACACGTCCCCTAAAGTTACTGAATTATTAAAAAACTTTGGACTAGAAACTCATGAGGGCATTGGATATTCAGGTGTGGTAGGCATTTTGAAGAATGGAACTGGTAAAAAAAGTATTGGTATTAGAGCTGATATGGATGCATTACCAGTTCAAGAAACAAATGATCTTACATATAAGTCAAAAAATGAGGGCAAGATGCATGCCTGCGGACATGATGGTCATATGTCAATGGCTCTTGGTGCAGCAAAGTTTTTGTCTGAAAATAAAAATTTTGATGGAACAATATATTTTATATTTCAGCCTGACGAGGAAAAAACTCAGGGAGCCCAAGCTATGATTGACGATGGATTATTTAGTAAATTTTCAATTGATGAAGTCTATGCTTTTCACAACATGCCAGGGATGGATTTAGGGACCTTTGCCACAAGGCCTGGGACAATAACAGCTAGTGAAAGTATTTTTAAAATCGAACTTTGGGGAAAAGGTGGTCATTCAGCATTACCTCATATGGGAGTTGATACTATAACGGTTGGTACACAAATAATTACATCGTTACAATCCATTGTTTCAAGAAAACTTAATCCAGCGCTGAACGGTGTAGTTTCAGTTACTGATTTTAAATCAGACGGAAATGAAAATGTCTTACCAGGTCATTCAGTGATTACAGGGGATACTCGGGCATTGTCACCTAAAGCAAACAAAATAATTGAAGCCAGCATGAAAGATATTGTGCATGGAGTTACTGCAGCTCATGGAATTAAAGTTGATTTTTCCTATGAAACAAGAACAAACATGACAATCAATACTCAAGAGCAGACTTTAGCAGCAGCTGACGTGGCAAGTAAAATGGTAGGTGCTAAAAATGTAGATGCAAATTGTGAGCCAAAATTATTCTCTGAGGATTTTTCGCAGATGTTAATGGTGAGGCCAGGGTGCTTCATATTAATTGGTAACGGTTTAGACGGCTCGCATGCTCAATCACTTCATTCTTCAAATTATAATTTTAATGATGAATTACTCGTAATTGGTTCAACATTTTGGACTGAACTCGTAAAAAAAAGATTGTCATAACAAGATGAATTTTTCAAAAACAGAGTATGGCAACAGACTTGCTAATATTAAGTGTTCAATGCAAAAAAAAGGTATTGATCTTCTTATTTCTCAAGACACATCTAATATTAATTACATCACTGGCTACGATGCATGGTCATTCTATTATGCTCAATGTGCAATAATTCATGTTGATTTAGACGAACCTTTATTATTTGTCAGAGAACAAGACGCAGGCGGTGCATTTCTTCAAAATGTTTGGTCTCAAGAAAATATTTTAGTTTACAACGAAAAATATATACATACGTGGCCAACTCATCCTTATGATCGATTGATTGAGATAATCAAAGAGAAAGGATGGGATAAGTTGAGTATTGGACTTGAAATGGATAGTCATTATTTCACGGCATACAGTTATAAGAAACTTGTAGACGGCTTACCAGAAGCAACTCTAAAAGACTCGGAAAGATGCGTTAATTGGGTAAGGTACGTTAAATCAGATACAGAAATTGATTTGATGAAAGCAGCATCACTCATTTCTGTGGAAGCTATGAATACTGCAATTGAAACTATCAATCCAGGTATTCGCCAATGTGATGCAGCAGGTGAAATACAAAAAGCAATGTTTTATGGTACAAGCGAGTTTGGAGGTGAGTATTCAAGTATTGCCACGCTACTACCTACTGGGAAAGGTACATCTGCATCTCATCTTACCGCAACTCAAGAAAAATTTGTTCAAGGTGAAGCAACTATCATAGAGTTAGCTGGAGTTTATAAAAGATACCATGCGCCAATTGCTAGAACTGTTTTACTTGGCAAAGCTGAGCAAAAAAAAATTGATGCAATGAAGGCAACCAATGAGGCTCTGGATGAAGGACTTGGTGCTGTCAAACCAGGCAACACTGCAAATGATGTTGCTCTGAAATTCTGGTCAGTTTTAGATAAATATGAAATAAAAAAAGAATCAAGAACAGGCTATTCAATAGGTATTGGTTATCCACCTGATTGGGGAGAGCATACACTTAATATCTACAAAGGTGATATGACAGAGTTAAAACAAAATGTAACGTTCCACATGATAGCAGTCATGCAGTTTGGAAGTTGGGGTGTTGAGGCAAGTCATTCCGTTCGTGTCACGGATAAAGGATTCGAAAAATTTATCGACTTACCAAGTGATCTATTCATCAAAGACTAGCTTTTATCTATGATCTCATAGGAGATAACTAAGATTTTATTTTTTATGGAGAATCCTATAAAAATTGTATAAAATAGCCTTAAATCAGGAGTTAAGTATGGGTATTCATCACGATTATAAGTCAAAACGTGGGGAAAGAGCTATGGCCAAACAACAAAAGCGTGAGGCTAAATTTAACGATAATTCAGACAAAAAAGAAGAAGAAAAACTAGTAAAAGAGTTAAAAAAAGCAGGTTTAAATAAAGATGAAATCAAACAATTCCTCGAAGGACGAGCAAAAGGATAATAATAAAAGTGACGACAAAATGCAGCGAATGTCTGAAGCGCTTCGCCAAAACTTAAAAAAAAGAAAAGTATTTCAAAGGAAGCAGAAAGTAGAAAACTAAATGACCATAATGTCAGATAACTGGATTAAAAAGAAGGCTCTTGAAGAAGGAATGATTGAACCCTTTATTGATGGTCAAAAAAAAAATGGTGCAATTTCTTTTGGACTTTCTTCTTATGGATATGATGCGCGAGTTTCTGAAGAATTTAAAGTTTTTACAAATGTAGATTCTGCAATAGTTGACCCAAAAAACTTTAGTGATAAAGGTTTTGTTGATCGACCTGGAAATGAGTGCGTTATACCCCCAAATTCATTCGCTTTAGCAAGAACTGTTGAGTACTTTAGAATACCAAGAGATGTTTTAGTTATTTGTTTGGGTAAATCTACTTATGCTCGATGTGGGATAATAGTTAACGTAACCCCTTTAGAACCTGAATGGGAAGGACATGTTACGCTAGAGTTTTCAAACACAACACCTTTGCCTGCAAAAATTTATGCTAATGAAGGCGCATGTCAGTTTCTCTTTTATAAAGGCGAAGCGCCACCAGAAGTTTCCTATAAAGATCGACAAGGAAAATACATGAAGCAAACAGGCGTTACACTTCCAAAGTTATAATTATAGATGGACAGAATTATCATAAATGGGGGACAGCCTCTATCTGGATCTATATGTATTAGTGGATCAAAAAATGCCTGTCTCCCGATCATGGCTGCTTCAATTTTAACAGACCAAAATATTTATCTTTCAAATGTACCTAATCTTGAAGATATTAAAACAATGTCAAAAGTTCTGACGTCACTTGATGTAGAAGTTGATACAAGCAAAGATAGCGAAAATAAAATAAATTTAAAATACTTAAATACGGGCAAGTCAGTTGCAGAGTACGATCTTGTTAGAAAAATGAGAGCTAGCATTCTTGTTCTTGGACCACTTCTTGCAAGAAAAAGACATGCGTCAGTATCTCTTCCAGGTGGGTGTGCAATTGGTGCAAGACCAGTTGATCTACATCTAAGTGCACTTGCCAAGCTTGGTGCCGCAATCAAATTAGATCGAGGATATATAGAATGTAGCGCTCCAAACGGACTAAAAGGTGAGGAAATAACCTTCCCAACCATATCAGTTGGAGCTACGGAAAGTTTATTAATGGCCGCAACTTTGGCTGAGGGGAGAACAAAGCTTAATAATATTGCAATTGAACCTGAAGTGATTGATTTAATTCATTGCCTTCAATCAATGGGTGCAAAGATTGAGATTGCTGATCAACGAACTGTTATTATTGAAGGAGTTAGGGAATTATTTGGAACTTCTTATAATATTATTTCAGATCGAATTGAGACACTAACATATGTAGTTGCTGGAGCTTTAACTGGTGATAATTTAAAAATCGAAAATATTCAATTAGAGCATGTAAGTAATGTTCTTGAGATATTCAAATCCCTCGATATTGATTTTTCTTTTAACAATAACTCGTTAAATATAAACAAAACAAAATTTTTTCAAGGAATAGAATTAGAAACTAGAGAGTTTCCTGGTTTCCCAACTGATATGCAAGCGCAACTAATGGTTCTATTATCTCAAGCAAATTCTGAGTCAATTATTACTGAAAATATATTTGAAAATAGGTATATGCACGTACCTGAGTTAAATAGGATGGGAGCAAATATCTCAATAGAAGGAAAAAAAGCAATTATTAAACCCTGTGAAAAATTGATTGGAGCAGAGGTAATGGCGACTGATTTAAGAGCCTCTGTAAGCTTGATTCTAGCTGGACTTATTGCTGAGGGCGAAACTGTTGTTAATAGAGTTTATCATTTAGATCGAGGCTATGAACATGTTGAAAACAAATTACAGAATGTTGGTGCTGTAATTAAAAGAGTCTAAAGAAAATATGAATTTAAATGCAATTGATACTGACGAATTAAAAATTATTGCAACAATTCTTCAAGATGGACTTGTTGAAGTGAGTGAGGTCAAATATTTGCCATCAATAAGATCATTTATATTTATGATTACTCGATTTATGTGGGAGGAAAAAATTATAAATAAAGAAAATAAGCGTATAAAAGCGGTCTTAGTGTTCGAAGATGTTTTGTCTGTGTTTTCTAAAAATATTGATCAAATGAATAAAAGCAACACTTTAGAATTAATAACATTTAACTATTTTCCAACCAAATCAAAAAATATTGAAATTCAATTGCTTTTCAAAAATGATGCAATTATAAAGCTCGAAACTGAAATTATTAAATGTAAGCTTCAAGATCAAGGTAAGCCATGGTCTGTTAAAATTGTAGAGTAATAATATGAGCAAAATTTTGAAATCAAGTGATAGTGATTTTTTGAAAAAATTTCATGACGTCGTTAATTACGATAGAAGTGAAATTTTAGATGTATCATCAGTAGTTTCTGAGATAATCAAAAATGTAAAAGAAAAAGGTAATGCCGCAGTTATTGAGTATACCAGTAAGCTTGATAGAAATAATGAAATACAATTAGAGATTTCTAACGACAGTATTGAAGAATATATAAAAGATGTCCCAAAAGATATCAAAGATGCCTTAGATTTAGCTGCGGTGAGAATTAAAAATTATCATCAAAAACAATTGCCTGCTGATCAATCATATCAAGATGAAAATGAAACAACTCTTGGATATTTTTGGAGAGCGGTAGAGTCTGTGGGAATTTATGTTCCTGGAGGAACTGCAAGTTACCCAAGCTCAGTATTAATGAATGCAATTCCTGCTAAAATTGCAGGTGTCAAACATGTAACAATGGTTACACCTTTCACAGATGGCAAAATAAATCCATCAATTATGTATGCCGCTAAAGTTGCTGGAGTAAACAATATATATCCCATTGGTGGGGCGCAAGCTATTGCTGCGCTTACATTTGGAACTGAGACAATTAAACCTGTTAATAAAATTGTAGGACCAGGAAATATATATGTAGCTGAAGCTAAGAGACAAGTCTCAGGAACTGTAGGAATAGACATGTTTGCAGGACCCTCAGAAGTTGTGATAATTGCCGATACAAATAATGAGCCAAAAATTATTGCAGCAGATTTAATTGCTCAGTCTGAACATGATCCAAGTTCTCAGAGCATTCTTATCTGCAATGATGAGAATTTAGCTAATAATGTAATCAAAGAAGTTGATATTCAAATAAGCAATTTGCCTAGAGGAGAAATTGCTAGAACTAGTTGGGATAAAAATGGATATGTTATAGTCGCGAATGATATTGATGAGTCTTTTAATTTATCTAATCAACTTGCGCCTGAGCATTTAGAACTTTTAATAGATAATGCCGAAAGTTATTTAAGTAAGATATCGAATGCAGGAGCGGTATTTTTAGGTAAAAATACTCCAGAGGCTCTGGGTGATTACATTGCGGGACCTAGTCATGTACTGCCTACATCAAGAAGCGCAAAATTTTCATCAGGGTTGTCAGTTTATGATTTCTTAAAAAAGATATCATTAATTGGTTGTTCCGATAAAAGTCTTGCGAACTTGGGTGAAGCTGCTATTAAAATCGCAACTAATGAAGGACTTGACGGGCACGCGAGATCGATAGAATATAGACTTTCAAAAAAATAATATATGTCAAAAGAAGAGATACTAGAATTCAAAGGTAAAGTTACTGATATATTACCTAATGCTATGTTTAAGGTTGAATTAGAAAATGGACACGGTGTTTTGGCCCACACTGCTGGTCGCATGAGAAAAAATAGAATAAGAGTTTTGGCAGGTGATGAAGTATTGGTTCAAGTTACGCCTTATGATCTTACAAAAGGTAGAATAATTTTTAGATATAAATAAAAGGATTTTTTCTGAAATTAGTTTTAGGAAGTTCATCTCCAAGAAGATTAGATTTGTTGTCAACGATAGGTGTTACACCAGTGAAAATTCTTTCACCAGATATTAACGAAACACCTCTAAGTAAAGAAAAACCCTCAGATTATTCGAAGAGGATAGCTAAGGAAAAAATTATATCAGTTCGTGATGAGAGTGATGATCAAATTCTTTTAACTGCTGATACAGTTGTTTACTGTGGGAGTCGTATAATAGATAAAACAACAAACATTGATAAAGCAAAACAAAATCTTAGCTTCCTATCAGGTAGGCGACACAAAATAATGACAAGTATTTGTGTCATGGGAGTAGATAAAAAAATAAAAACAAAATCAGTAATAACCATCGTTCACTTTAAAAGAATATCTAGTAAAGACATTGATCAGTATCTTAGATTGAATGAATGGCAAGATGCAGCAGGGTCCTATAAAATACAAGGTTTCGCAGAGGCGTTTATTAAATCGATTAATGGTTCATATTCTAATGTCGTAGGACTCCCTTTATATGAAACAAGAAATTTACTTCAATCGTCAGGCTTAGAAATATGAAAGAACTGATATTTATATACAATGCTAAAAGTGGCGTTTTTAATGCTTTCTTAGACTGGTCTCATAAGATGTTTTCACCAAATACTTACGAGTGCAACCTTTGCGGAATTACATATAATTCTTTTGGAAAAATTTCGAAATGGAAAATATTTTTAGATAGCAAGAAATTAAAAAAGACTTTTTACTATACTGATCATATAAGCTCATTAGATTTTATAACTGAAGATATTAAGCCACCGTGTATTTTTATTAAGAATGCTACCACCACCCAGCTGATAATGAACTCTGGTGAACTCAATAAATTAGTTTCAGTAGATGAATTGATTGATAGGCTTAATAATCTTATTGATGACTGAACATAGATAATATTTTCTTTGCACGAATAAATTATTTAGAATAAAACATATTCTTACTAAATAAATGGCTCGATAGCTCAGTTGGTAGAGCAAAGGACTGAAAATCCTTGTGTCGGTGGTTCAATTCCACCTCGAGCCACCACGTATGCAGCTGTAGCTCAGTTGGTTAGAGCGCCTGGTTGTGGTTCAGGAGGTCGGTAGTTCGAATCTACCCAGCTGTACCACTTTTTACTTGTTGAGATGGAAGTGATAGGACAATGATAAAAAGAGCAATCATAACAAATCCAAAGATCATATAGAGATATTCAAAGTCACCAGAAATTTCAAAGCTGTGCGAAATCATCAGCAATGCTATCGGACCTATTGAAAAAGACACGATAAATTTAATGCCATACACTAAACTTTGATATTTTTCAGGAGAGTACTTTGCTAACAATAAGTTTTCTGCTGGTAAGATACTTGAATTAAAAGCAACTATCATAAGACTGAAAACTATCAGCCATACATTTGAAAGACTTATAATAAATAAAAGTAAACATCCTTGACCAATAATACCAGCTATATAAACAGATTTTTCTGAATAACGGTCAGCTAACACACCGCCAATGTAATTCATTAGACCGCTTACAATATATATTGCAGCCACAATAAATCCTATTTCTGAGGTAGTTAGATTTAAATCATTTGCCAGCCTTATATCAATCACTTTTGGCAAACTTGTCTGTAAAATTTGATATACAAAACTCAAGCAAGCAATACTTATTAGCATTATTATTGCAATTTTAAGCATCTGATCTTTACTAGGGCTTTTACTAAATTTTTCAGAAGTAATATTTACA
Source organism: uncultured Pelagibacteraceae bacterium (assembly GCA_902527075.1). The sequence continues at coordinate 13,933 of CABZNM010000005.1, read as the reverse complement.
ATTGAAATTTTTCCTGACCTTATATGATTTATTAGAAATACCCCTGTAATCAGAGATATAATACCTGGAATAATAAATGCACTTTGCCAATTGATTAATTGGATTAAAGCGCCAGCAAAAAATGCACCTAAACCAATACCAACTCCCCCAAAAATATTATTCACACCTAATGCTTTACCAGTTTCTTTTGAAGTATTTACAACCCAAGATATACCTGCAGGATGATAAATTGCACAAAACAAACCCAGAAGGGAAAGACTAAAGAAGAGCATTAATTTATTTGAACTAAACCCGCATAAAATTGAGCTAATACCTAGACCAACAAACATCACTGCAATCATTCCAGATCGACTCCATCGATCACTTAACCAACCTGCTGGTAACGCACCTAAGCCGACTAATAGTGAACCTAGAAACCATAAATTTAATAATTCGTTATATGAGTAGCCCCACGCATCCTCTATTGCTAAGACGATTACAAAATAAAATGCAGCAAACATGTGCATTAGTAGATGGCCAATCGCTGCATATACCGCTGTTAAATTTGTATTATTAATTGTTTTATCCATATTAAAAAAGGTAAGCAGTTATACCAAATTTTGTGAGTGATCATTATATGAAAGCTATAAAAATACAAATAAATTGACATTTTCATTTAAATAGGGCACTTCACTTATTATGTTGATAATTAAACATCATCATTCACATATCTGAGTTTGTTAGTAAAAAAAGCTAACAAACCACAACCCCCTATTTTTTTAAAATGTAAACAACGTTATAGTACTTTTAGTACTTAGGAAGACTAATGAAGGATAAGAAAGATAAATTAAAAGCTAAATTACCGAGAGGTTTTAAGGATTATCAAGAAGACGTCATCAGTCTGAGGAATGCTGTATCTTATGTTATAAAAAATGAATGTCAAAAATATGCATTTTCAGAAATTGATACCTCTATTGTTGAATATTCTGAATCCCTAGGAAAATTTTTACCAGATAGCGATAGGCCAGAAGGCGGAGTATTCTCATTTCAAGATGAAGATGGACAATGGCTTTCCTTAAGATATGACTTAACTGCTCCACTGGCTAGATATGTTGCAGAAAATTATCAGTATCTTAATAAACCATTTAAGAGGTATCAGACTGGATTAGTATTTAGAAACGAAAAGCCAGGACCTGGCAGATTTAGAGAGTTTCTTCAATTTGATGCAGATGTTATTGGAATTGAATCGTCATTTATTGATGCCGAGCTTTGTATTATGGTTTCTAATATTTTTTTAAAACTCGGAATAGGTTTTGATAAATTTTGTATCAAATATTCTAATAGACAAATTTGGGATAAGCTTTTTACAGATAATAAAATAAACAGTGAATTACAAACTTTAGTTTTACGTGCGATTGATAAAAAAGATCGTGTAGGAGAAGACGGAGTTAAACAGCTGCTCATGGAAGGTCGTAAGGATAAATCTGGAGATTTTATGAAAGGTGTTGGTTTGAGTGTTTCTCAAGCTTCTAATATCATTGAGTTCCTTAATTCTAAAACACAAACTAATGAACAACTAGAAGAGTTTAATAATTATCTTTCAAATTATAAGGATTATCCGATTGTATTCGATCCATCTATTGTAAGGGGGCTAGACTATTATACTGGAATGGTATTTGAAGCTGAGTTACTTATAAAAGTTAAAAACAATAAAAATCAAAATGTTATTTTTGGCTCAGTAGCTGGAGGTGGAAGGTACGATAAACTTGTTTCTAGATTTGGAGGAGAAGATATTCCAGCTACGGGTATATCAATTGGAGTTGATAGGCTCATAGTTGCGCTAAAACAAGAAAACCTTCTTCAAAGCACTAAACAACCGCTTGTAGTTGTCGCGAATATGGATGAAAACTTACTTTCTAATTACTTGGAAATTGCTGATGAAATTAGAGCCAATAACATAGCTTGCGAAATTTCATTCGGTAACAAGAATTTGGCTAAACAGTTAAAGTATTGCGATAAAAAAAATGCAGACGTTGTGATTATTGCTGGTCAAGATGAATTTGATAAAAAGGAATTATCTATAAAGAATTTAGCTCTAGGTAAAAAAATTTCAGAAAATATAACTGAAAGAAGTGAATGGAAAGAACAACGAGCAGGTCAATTAAATATTCCAAGAGATGACCTTATAAACCAATTAAAGAAAATCTTAAAAACAGAGTAATTTAATGTCTATTCAAGAATTAAACTTACAATTGAAAAATTATTTTGAATCTAAGAATTTCACCTATGTTGATTTACCACTTGTTTTTGACTCTGATGTTTTTTATGAAATGTCAGGAGAAATTTTAAGAAAACAAATGTATTCCTTTTATGATAATTCTGGCAAAGAAAAATGTTTAAGACCAGATTTAACTATTCCAGTATGTCATAACTACATTACAAATAGACAAAAATTTAAATCAGGTAAGCTCTGTTACAGCGGACCAGTGTTTAGGTCCTCTAGTGAAAGTGAAGGCTCAGTTGAACTAAATCAATCGGGAGTAGAAATTATCTATGAGGATAATAGAAACGAATCTCAGCTCATCAACGATATTGAGATCATTCAAAATGCTTTAGAAACATTGAAAAGTATTGGCATTGAGAAGATAAACTTAAGACTGGGTAATTTAAAATATTTTATGAACTTCATAAATGTACTTAATTTACCTCAGAGATGGAAAGAACGTCTATCGAGAAATTATTTTCGAAAAGATTATTTTGAAACTTTGCTTGCTAGATTATCTAGAGGCGTTGGCTATGATAGTCTACAGAGAGAAAAAATAATTAGAGAAATACTGGGTATTGAAACAACAAATTCTGATCATTTGAAAAATTTTATTGAAAAGAAAAATATTTTCAAATCTTCGCGAACAACCAGTGAAATCATTGATAGGTTTAATCAAAAAACAGACATGATTATTCAAAAAGAAGATGGTTTGAAGATAGTAGAAATAATTAGAAAATATCAAAATATAAGTGGGAATATTGATGACTATAATCTCAATCTTAACAAATTTATTAAGGATTATGATTTAAATGATTTTGAAGATAATACTGAAACACTAAATAAATTAAATAAATTATGCTCAAGCAGCAAGAGCATAAATGAAGTAATATTTTTGAATAATTTTCGTAATACAATTGAATTTTATGATGGACTGATATTTGAAATTTTTGATTCAAGTGGAACCTATCGATTGATTAGCGGTGGAAGATATGACAAGTTACTCAAGAGTTTGGGTACAGATGAAAAATTATGTGCTGTAGGTTTTGCTACATTTAATAACGAAATAAATAAGTACTTAGAAAATAAATCAAATGGACAAAATTAAAATTGCTCTTCCAAGTAAGGGGCGTTTAAGACGTGATATGGAAGCTTTGTTTAAAGCAAAACAAATTTCCTTTGCTAACGTATCTAATGATAGAGATTACATCGGCTCAATTAAGGGCAAAAATAACATGTTAATATATTTTTTGAGCGCAAAAGAAATAACAAACAGACTTGAGGAAGGCTCGATTCATCTTGGGTTGACAGGCGATGATTTAGTTCAGGAAAAGATTGATAACTTTCAAAATAAAGTGTCTAAACTTATTAAACTAGATTTTGGAAAAGCCAATTTAGTCGTTGCTGTTCCAAACTTTTGGATAGATGTATATTCTATGGCTGACTTAGAAGAAATATGTAATTTACACCGATTAAAAACAACAAGGAGACTTCGAGTTGCTACAAAATATACAAATCTTACTAACAATTTTTTTTCAAAATGTGGAGTTCTTGATTATAGAACAGTAATGAGTCACGGTTCTACTGAAAGCGCCCCATTTAATGGATTTTCAGAAATTATTACTGATATCACTTCTTCGGGTGAGACTTTAAAAGCCAATAAACTTAGAGTAATAGATGACGGAATAATTTTAAAATCCTCAGCCAATATTTTTAAATCGAATATTGCTGAATGGAACAATAGTTCAAAAGAACTTTGCAATGAATTCATTAAAATTTTGACATAAAAAAACCCGGCTCAGCCGGGTTTTTTTATAATTTATTTTTCTTAATTACATCATGCCGCCCATTCCACCCATGCCGCCCATATCTGGCATTGCAGGAGCTGCTGCAGCTTTATCCTCTGGTGCATCAGCAACCATGGCCTCAGTAGTAATCAATACGCCAGCGATAGACGCAGCATTTTGTAAACTAGTCCGAACAACTTTTGTTGGATCGATTATCCCAGCTTTAAACATATCAACAAACTTATCAGTTTGGGCATCGTAACCCTCCGATGCTGATTTGTTTTCCTTGAGTTTACCAACAATGACAGAACCGTCTACACCAGCATTGTTTGCGATTGTTCTTATTGGCGTCTCAAGAGCTCTTCTGACAATGTCAACACCAGCTTTTTGATCAGCATTTGCAGTTTTTACTTTATCAAGAGCAGACGCAGCTTTTAAGAGAGCTAATCCACCACCAGAGACAATACCTTCTTCAACAGCCGCTCGTGTAGCGTTGAGAGCATCATCGACTCTATCTTTTCTTTCTTTAACTTCAACTTCGGTAGCGCCACCTACTTTTATTACAGCTACACCACCTGCTAATTTAGCGAGTCTTTCTTGAAGCTTTTCTCTGTCATAGTCAGATGTAGTTTCTTCAATTTGTTTTCTGATTTGTGTACACCTTCCTTGAATGTCAGCTTTAGTTCCAGCTCCGTTAACAATAGTTGTATTTTCTTTATCAATGCTGATTCTTTTTGCTGTACCAAGATCGTTAATTGTAACATTTTCAAGTTTAATACCCAAATCTTCAGAGATAACTTGGCCCCCTGTTAAAATTGAAATATCTTCCATCATTGATTTTCTTCGATCACCAAATCCTGGAGCTTTTACAGCAGCGATTTTGAGACCACCGCGAAGTTTATTAACCACAAGAGTAGCAAGCGCTTCGCCCTCTACATCTTCTGCAATTATTACTAGAGGCCTTCCAGCTTGAACCACTGCCTCTAATAAAGGCAACATTGGTTGCAAATTTGTTAATTTTTTTTCATGAAGTAAAATATATGCATTTTCCAATTCAGCAGTCATTTTTTCAGCATTAGTAACGAAATATGGTGATAAGTAACCACGGTCAAACTGCATACCTTCAACAACATCTAATTCTGTTTCAAGGCCTTTCGCCTCTTCAACAGTAATAACTCCTTCGTTGCCGACCTTATCCATTGCTTTTGCAATCATATCACCAACTTCGGCTTCACCATTTGCAGATATTGATCCAACCTGTGCTACTTCTGCACTAGTTTTAACTTTTTTTGAAGATCCACTGATTGCTTCACTTGCAGCATCAATAGCTGAGTCAACTCCACGTCTTAGATCCATTGGATTCATACCAGCAGCTACAAATTTAAGCCCTTCAGTGACAATTGCCCTTGTAAGAACTGTTGCTGTTGTAGTTCCATCACCTGCAACATCATTGGTTTTGCTTGCTGCTTCTCTTACCATCTGAGCACCCATATTTTCAAATTTGTCTTTCAATTCGACTTCCTTAGCAACAGATACACCGTCTTTTGTACTTTTTGGCGCTCCAAACGATTTGTCTATGACGACATTTCTACCTTTAGGTCCTAATGTTACAGCTACTGCATCAGCAAGAATGTTCACTCCTTTGAGCATTTTGTTTCTAGCTTCAGTGCTAAAATGAATATCTTTACCAGCCATTTTTTTTCTCCTTAATTGAAAGTTATTTTTTCTTTTTTGATTTAGATTTAGATTTTGTATTTATAACGCCCATAATGTCAGACTCTTTCATTATACAGAGCTCCTCACCATCAATTTTTACTTCAGTACCAGACCATTTGCCAAATAGAATAATATCACCAACTTTAAGGTCTAAAGGGGTTACTTTGCCATCCTCATTTTTGATTCCATTGCCGACAGCAACGATTTGTCCTTCTTGAGGTTTCTCTTGTGCAGTATCAGGTATAATAATACCTCCAGCAGTTTTTTCTTCAGTATCTAGTCTTCTAACTAGCACACGATCGTGTAAAGGTCGAAAATCCATTTGTAACTTCTCCTAATAAATATTTGCTATATAGCTAAAGTTAATAGGCATATAGTGATCTGTGACATATGTGTCAAGAGGCAGTTCAATTAAAGAGAAAATCTGTAGTAAAAAAAAAAATGATTAATTTCAATTAGTTATGACTGTTCTGACTCACCACCATCAATTACTATGTTCTGTCCAGTCATAAATGAGCCCGCTTCGGAAGCTAAATACACCGCTGCACCCGCAATTTCGTCAGGCATGCCAATTCTTTTAAGGGCGGTTCTATTTGTAGAGGCCTTTAAAATACTCTCATTTTCCCAGAGCGCTCTTGCAAAGTCAGTTTTAATTAATCCAGGTGATATACAATTGGCTCTTATATTATTGCGACCGTATTCAACTGAAATATTTCTAGCAAGTTGTGAGTCTGCAGCTTTTGAAATAGCATAAGTTCCTAAAAAACTGCTTCCGTGTAATCCAGCAATAGATGATATTATAATAATTGAACCATTTTTATCTTTAATCATGTCAGGAATAACTTCATTGCATAACCAAAAATTACTTTGAACATTTGATTTCATAATCTTCTCGAATGCTTCATCAGATATATTCATTGATGGTCCAAAGTAAGGATTGATTGCAGCGTTACAAACTAAGGTAGAGATGTTGCCACAGAATTCTAATGATTGAGAGTATAGATTTTTCAATTGATCTTTATAGGAAATGTTACAAGCTATTGCCTGTGCTCTATCTTTTCCAAATTTTGAATTAATCTCATCTGCTACAACTTGACAGGCATCTATTTTTCTACTTGTTATAATTACTTTCGCTCCATGCTCAGCCATCCTCAAAGCAATGGCCTTACCAATTCCTCTTGACGAGCCAGTAATAATCGCATTTTTTCCTGTAAGATCAAATAGAGTAGTCATTATCAAATATAGTGTATAAATATAATTTAAATTAATTTTAACATTATATTTATGAAAATAACAAACGTAAATAATGTAACTGAATTCATAGAAGACTATAAAGTTATCTTATGTGATTTATGGGGCGTCATACATAATGGTATGAGCGTATATGAAAATGCTGATAAATTATTAGATCATGCTCATCAAAAAAATATACCAGTTTTCTTTATATCGAACGCTCCTAGACCTGAGTCAGTAGTAAGAAAAGGCCTAACCAACAAACTTCACCTTAATGAAAAATATTATGAATTTATCTTCACTTCAGGTGACACTGGCGCAAAACACATAAATGAATTAAAACATGGAGAAAGTTATTTCCACTTAGGTCCTAATAAAGATGAAGATTTACTTGATACTATTAATATTAAAAAACACTCAGATTATGAAATTGCGGATTTTATTTTATGTACAGGCTTAATGGATGATAGTTTTGAGAAACCTCATCATTATTCTGGTATGTTTGAGGAATTTATTTCTCACAATAAAGAAATGGTGTGTGTTAATCCTGATGAGATAGTTTATCGAGGAGAACAACTAATTTCATGTGCAGGCGGTCTTGCTGTTCTGTATAAAGAAATGGGTGGTAAAGTGAAACTATATGGAAAACCACATAATGAAATCTATGATTACGCTTATCAATATCTGATGGAGAATGGCTTAGTCGAAAATAAGTCTGAAATCTTGGCTATTGGTGATAGTTTTAAAACTGATATCTTAGGAGCTGAATTGTTTAATATTGATTATTTATTTATTCAAAGTGGTATTCATAAAAATGAAATTAAACAACAGAGTGATTTGTCAAAACTTTTTAAAATGCATGTTGGTAAAGAAATTAGAGAATTTAGGACGTTAAGAACACTTTAAAACCTATGAAAATAATTCGTAGCTTACAAACCTCAAAAAAATTTACAAAAGACTCAGTATTAATTATTGGAAATCTAGATGGAGTTCATAAAGGCCATCAAACTATTATTAAATCAGCCAAAAAAATTGCTGTAAAAAATAATACCTATTTGGGTGTATTAATATTTCATCCACATCCAAGAGCATATTTTACAAAAAAAAATAATTTCTTAATCACTCAGCTGGATCAAAGAATAGAAATATTAAAAGAGCAAGATGTTGATTATGTAATAGTAATGAAATTTAACAAAAAAATATCATCAATGAGCCCAAAAAACTTTTGTGATAAAATTTTAAAAAATGGTATTCAAATGAACCATATCTTTGTTGGATCTAATTTTAAGTTTGGTAAAGCAAGATCTGGAGATTATAAATACCTTAATTCTTATGGTAAAAAAAATAATTTTAAGTTAACTCCAATTAAATTAATTAAAACTTCTCTAAATTATGCCAAGAAAACAAACTGTAAAATATACTCGTCAACAAATGTAAGAAAGTTAATCAGTGCAGGAAAGCCCAAACATGCAAAAAATTTGTTGGGAAGAAGTTTTGTCGTTGAGTCAAAAGTTGAGAAGGGAGATCAGAGAGGAAGAACCATTAAAGTACCTACAGCAAATCTTAATATAGATAATTATGTAAAACCAAAAAAAGGAGTTTACGCTGTTGAAGTTGAAATAAATAGGACAAATATTAAAAAAAAGAAATACCTAGGAATTGCGAACTTTGGAATAAGGCCAACTTTTAACAAAAAGAAAGCCGTCCTCGAAGTTCATATATTTAATTTTAATTTGAATATTTATAATTCTAAAGTAAAAGTAACTTTTGTAGATTTCCTGAGAGATGAAAAGAAGTTTTCTGGCATTGAGATGCTGAAAAGGCAGGTAAAATCTGATATTTTGAAAGCTAAAAAAATTTTAAGTAAATTATGAGTGAGAAGCAACAACATAAAGACATAAGTGAAACACTTTTTTTGCCTAAGACTAGTTTTGCAATGAGGGCTGGGCTTCCCGAACAAGAGCCTAAAATACTAGAGGAATGGTCTAAAAAAGATGTCTACAAGGCTCTCCGCTCAGCATCAAAAGGCAAAAAAAAATTTACACTTCATGATGGACCTCCTTACGCTAACGGAAATTTACATATGGGCCATGCTCTCAATAAAATATTAAAAGATTTTGTAGTCCGTTCACAACAAATGTTGAATCAAGACAGTTCATATATTCCTGGATGGGATTGTCATGGACTACCAATTGAATGGAAGATTGAAGAACAGTATAGATCAAAAGGCAAAAATAAGGATGAAATAGATATTTTACAATTTAGAAAAGAGTGTAGAGAATTTGCCAAAAAGTGGATTGATATACAAAGAGAAGAATTTATCAGATTAGGTGTCACAGGCGATTGGTATAACCCTTATACGACAATGTCTTTTAATGCTGAAGCAACTATTGTCAATGAATTCTTCAAGTTCGTTGATAATGGAAGTTTATACCGTGGTTCAAAACCAGTCATGTGGTCAACAGTAGAAAAGACAGCTCTTGCTGAAGCTGAAATTGAGTACAAAGAACATAAATCTACTACTATTGTTGTAAAATTTCCTATTAAGGAAAGTTCAATTGAAGAGTTATCGAATGCGGCTGTACTTATTTGGACAACAACCCCTTGGACAATTCCTGGTAACAGAGCAATAGCTTTCAGTAAAAATATTAAATATTCACTCTATGAAGTAACTGAAACACTAGAAAAAAGCTTATTAGAAAAAAATGAAAAAATAATTATAGCAGATGATCTACAAGAAAATTTCTTAACTCAATGTAAGGTTTCAAAAATAAATAAAATTTGCAGTATACAAAATTTAGATCAAATTGTCTGCCACCATCCTTTTGCTGGTTCTGGATATGAGTTTGATGTTAGACTGTATAACGCTGACTTTGTAACATTAGAACAAGGAACTGGATTTGTTCATATTGCACCAGGTCATGGAGCTGATGACTATGTTTTGGGAATTGAAAATAATGTAGAAGTACCAGAAACAGTAAATGAAAATGGTGAGTATTTTCAGCATATTCCAATATTCAAGGGCATAAAGATATTTAATGATGATGGATCCGATGCTGAAGCAAATGTTGCCGTTATTAAATCTTTAGCTGCCCATAAAAATTTAGCAGGTAAGGGATCATTGAGACATAGCTATCCTCACTCATGGAGGTCTAAAGCTCCAGTTATATTTAGAAATACTCCACAGTGGTTTATAAGCATGGAAAGTAATAATTTAAGAACCACGGCACTTAAAGAAATTGAAAAAGTAAACTGGTTTCCAAAACAGGGTAAAAATAGGATTTATTCGATGATTGAAGAGAGACCAGACTGGGTTGTATCAAGACAAAGAGCTTGGGGAGTGCCATTATCAATTTTTTATAAAATTGAGACCGGTGAGGTATTAGTAGATAAAGAATTAAACAAAAAAATAGTTAATTTATATGAAAATGAAGGATCCGATGCCTGGTTTAAATATACAAAAGAAGAATTATTAGGATCAAAATACAATCCCGATGAATACGCTAAAGTAAATGATATTTTAGATGTGTGGTTTGACTCGGGTTGCACTCATGCATTTGTTCTTGATGGTAAAGAAAATCAAATATGGCCAGCATCTATTTATTTGGAAGGAACTGACCAACACAGAGGATGGTTTCATTCATCATTACTAGAGTCTTGTGGCACGAGAGGTATCGCTCCTTATGAATCTGTTTTAACGCATGGTTTTGTTTTGCATGAAGATGGCTTAAAAATGAGCAAGTCATCATCAAATATTCTCTCACCGACTGAAATTATCAATAAATCTGGAGCTGATATATTAAGACTATGGGTCGCAAGTAGTGATTATTCTGAAGATTTAAAAATTGGTCCCGATATAATTAAAAGTAACATTGATAGCTATAGGCGTCTGAGAAATACATTACGTTTTATTTTGGGAAATCTCTCAGATTTTTCAAAAGGTGAAGTTGTGCAATTTGATAATTTAAATGAACTTGATCAATACATCTTGTCAGAACTATCAAAACTAGAAAGTAAGGTAATAGAAAACTATAAAATATTTGAATATCAAAAAGTTTTTTCCATGATTTTTAATTTCTGTACTAACGATCTTTCTTCATTTTATTTTGATATAAGAAAAGATTCTCTTTATTGTGATGCAAAAGATAATTTAACTAGAAGATCTACAAGAACTGTCTTAGATATTTTATTTCATCATTTGCTTAAGCTTTTAGCTCCATTACTCTGTTTTACTACGGAAGAAGCGTGGCAAAGTAGGTATGGCAATAATGACTCCATTCATATGCAATTATTTCCAAATGTAAATGAAAGCTGGATAAACAATGATTTGGATGAACGTTGGAGTAAATATAAGCAAATAAGAAAATTTATTTATTCAGCCATTGAAGAAAAGAGAAAAGACAAAATTATTGGCTCAAGTCTTGAGGCAGACGTAATATTGTTTTTACCTCAAAATGAATATCAAGATTTAGATCAAAAAATTATAGAGGATATTGCAATAGTTAGTAAGTTAAGAATAGATAGTTCCAATCCGCCCAAAGATAGTAAGATTGGTGAAAGTAACATTAGTTTAGGCGTTCAAGTTACAAAAGTTTCTGGAGAAAAATGTGAAAGATGTTGGAAGTACTTTGATGTTTTGGATAGTAATTTATGTAACAGATGTATGCAGAATGTAAAATAAATGAATGCAACTACTTTTCGTTTTATAGTTTATATATTTATTATTGCTCTTGTAGATCAGATTAGTAAATATTTAATAATTTTTATGTATCAGATTGACACCACATCATTAAATTCTCAATATTTGCATACTGTAAACAATTATCTCAATTTCTATATAATCTGGAACAAAGGTTTTGCTTTTGGATTATTTCAGAATGATATTGTCACAATTAATAAAATTTATATTTTAATAATGATTGTAATAGCCGTAGGAATTTTTATCTATGCCTTAATGATTAATAAAAGAGCATATTACTTTTCTTTTGGTTTATTAATAGGAGGAGCAATTGGAAATCTTATTGACCGTATTCAATATTCAGCAGTTCTTGATTTCATTGATGTTCACTATGGTAATTATCATTGGTATGTATTTAATATTGCTGATATAAGTATCAGTTGTGGATGTATTGCAGTTATTTGTTTAGAAATTTTTACAAAAAATAAAACCAAAAATGAAATTAATAGCTAAAATTTTCTTTTTATTTTTAATCCCAATTATCTTTATTTACGGTTGTTCAAATAATACTGTACGTGATTACACAACTTTAAAGCAAAAGGCACTGGAAATACCGCCAGAATTTGATCTTACTCCACCCGTTGAAGGTAAAGAAAATATTGATGAAGACGATGTTGTCTCTTCAACTTCAGAAGACTTAGAAGACATTTTGGGACAGACCGTGAGTGAAGAAACTTCATCAGATGGTAATCAAAATCAGTCATTAGATGAATTCATTGATCAAAACTTCGTAAGTGAAAAAATAAATGACAGTTCTGCTGAAATTTCTCAAGATATTCAAATTGAAGAGCCTCTCGCGGCTGAAGAATTGACAGAAGTTGAAGATCAAAATTTATCTACAGTTGATGAAGAATCAACTTCTGTAGAAGACAACATTGAATCATTTTCTGAAGAGCAGTTTATTGAAAACTTATCAAATACTGACGAAATAACTTCATTGCCTGAGGAAGAACAACTTAAGCCTGAAATTCTAGATGATAGTATTTATCAGGATACACCAACATTTTCTAGTGACGATGAACTAAATGATTTGCTTAATAGAGTAGATGATTTACTAAATACATATTCAAACTAACTAATTGTTCTTGTGAATGTTTAAGTTTTTTAAAGATCCAAAATGGTTTATCTGGGCTTATATAGGGTCCGCAATTATTTTATCGTCCATTTGGGTACAAGTTCAAATTGATGTCAAAATAAATGAATGGTTTGGTGACTTTTATGACATGATCCAAGAAGCCTTGTCTGCACCAAATGCAATTACTATCGAAGAATACTGGGCAAGCTTATTATCATTTATTACATTAGCAGGAATGTACGTCGCAGTTGCAGTTCTTGTGAGCTATTTCACCAATCACTTTTTGTTTAGATGGAGAACCTCTATGGTTGAATGGTACCATTCTGTTTATGATAAGGCTCGCAAAATAGAGGGAGCTTCTCAGCGTGTTCAGGAAGATACGATTAAGTTTTCAAGAATAATGGAGTCACTTGGAACCAGTTTAATTGAAGCGCTTATGATTTTATTGGAATTCATGCCCATCTTATTTGGTCTTAGTATTGGTATTCCCATCTTCTTTTTTGGTGAATGGGAGTATGGTCTGGTGGTTGGAGCTTTATTATGGTCTATTGGTGGCACACTATTTCTTGTGGGTTTGGGATTAATTTTGAGATTGGTGGGTATTGAATATGATCTTCAAAAGCAAGAGGCAGCTTATAGAAAGTTACTTGTAATTGCCGAAGATGATGAAACAGTAAGACCAAAAACTCTTGAGGAGTTGTTCAATGATGTCAGGCAAATACATTTTTTAAGTTATATAAGATATCTTTACTTTGACATTGGAAGAATTGCTTTTTTACAAGCTAACGTATTATCTGCTTATGTTTTTTTAGCCCCTGCTATTGTTGCTGGTGTAGTTACACTTGGCGTAATGCAACAAATTATTAGAGCATTTGGTAGAGTCGAGGGGTCAATGCAGTATCTTTTAAAGGCATGGCCTACCATAATTGAACTTGCAAGTGTCTATAAACGATTAAGAGAATTTGAGTCTAAAATTGAACAAGTAGGCATGGAAGAAACATCAAAAATTTAAGTCATGAATAAACTGAACCTTGAGAAACCTTTTTTGAATTTTGATGAATTAGAGAAAAATTATCAAATAAACAAAAACTTCATCAACCCCAAGTTTACAAATATTATTGTAATTGGAGTAGGTGGATCTT
>CABZNM010000004.1 GCA_902527075.1 uncultured Pelagibacteraceae bacterium | reverse complement strand
CGTGACAATCTTTTTATAAGACTATCTGATAATGACTGGACCGATGTGATGAATGTCAATTTCATTGCCCATACAGTCTTTTGTAAATTAGTGTTAAAAGGAATGATGAAAAAAAGGTGGGGAAGGATTGTTAGCATTTCTTCTGACGCTGCAAAAATTGGTAACCCAGGACAGGCTAATTACGTATCTTCAAAAGGTGCTCTTGAGGCATTTACGAAAACTATTGCTAACGAAGTTGCAAAAAGAGGTATCACAGTAAATTGTGTGGCACCAGGATTTATAAAAACTGAGATTATTGATACCATTGATACTTTATCACTTGATAAAATGATAAAAATGATTCCAACTGGTCAAATTGGCTCTGCCTCTGATGTAGCAAATGCAGTTTTTTTCCTCACTAGTGAAGAATCGTCATATATTACAGGACAAATACTGCATGTTAATGGTGGCTTGACAATGTAAGCATTTAAGTAATAGATAGGTTAATATTAAATATTATAGGAGTTTTTTTTTATGAGTGAAGTGTCTGAAAAAGTAAAAAAAATAATTGCTGAACATTTAGGCATTGATGATATGTCTAAAATTACTAATGATGCGAAATTTATCGATGATTTAGGTGCAGATAGTTTAGATACAGTAGAGCTTGTAATGGCCTTTGAAGAGGCATTTGATGTTGAAATACCAGACGAAAAAGCTGAAACGATTCTTACAGTCGGCGACGCCATTTCACACTTAGAGTCTTAAACACATTATTTAAAATTTATGAGAAGAGTTGTTGTCACCGGGATGGGCATGGTAACCCCATTAGGATGTGGGGTGTCACACAATTGGGAAATGCTTAAGAAAGGTCTTTCTGGAGCAAATTATATAAAAAATTTTAATGCTGAAAATTTTAAGTGCAAAATTGCATGTGAAGTACCAAAAGATTATGATCGACCTGGTTCATTTATCGTAGAGCATTGGGTAGAAAAAAAAGAAATTAAAAAAATAGATGATTTTATTAAATTCTCACTAGCTTCAAGTAAAGAGTGTTTTGAAAATTCTAAAATACCAGAAATTAGTGATGATTTAAGTGGTAGATCTGGCTGTATAGTTGGATCTGGCATGGGT
Organism: uncultured Pelagibacteraceae bacterium; assembly: GCA_902527075.1. Next base: position 56,065 of record CABZNM010000004.1, on the reverse strand, counting down.
GGACTACCAGGAATCGAATCAACATCAGTAGATTTTCATTCAGGGAAAAGAATTAGCCCTTTTTTTATTACGGGCAGGATTATAAATATGCCTGCAGGGTATCTATCGATAAAATATAATTTAAAGGGCCCGAGTTATTCTACTGTATCAGCTTGTGCCTCCTCTGCTCATGCAATTGGCGAGTCCTTTCGACTTATACAACATGGTCAAGCTGATTTAATGCTAACAGGAGGTACTGAGGCTACTATTTCTCCAATAGGTATTGAGGGCTTTATTGCTTGTAGGGCATTAAGTACAAAATTTAATGATAAACCTCATCTTGCATCAAGGCCATTTGATGAGGAAAGGGACGGGTTTGTTATGGGTGAAGGATCAGCGTCTTTGATTTTAGAAGAAATGGAACATGCAAAAAGAAGAAATGCAAATATATTATGTGAAATTACTGGGTATGGAATGTCTTCAGATGCATATCATTACACGTTACCGGAACCAACAGGAGATGGAGCCTTTCGTGCAATGGAAAATTGCTTAATTGATGGCAAAAAAAACGCTAAAGACGTCGAGTATATAAATGCACATGGAACTTCAACACCTGCTGGCGACAAAGCAGAAACTGAGGCAATAGATAGACTTTTTAAAAATACAACAGGTGTATACGTTTCATCCACAAAATCTCAAATAGGTCACTTACTAGGTGCTGCTGGTGGGGTTGAAGCAATATATTCCATTTTATCAATAATTAATAATACACTTCCATACAACCTTAATTTATACAATGAAATTCCATCTAAAAAAATTAAATTTATTAAAAGTAAGATCATTGAAACTAAAGTTAATAACGTAATATCTAATTCGTTTGGATTTGGTGGAACAAACGTATCATTAATGTTTTCAAAATTTGATGAATGATACTATTATCTATAAAAATAATTTATTAATAATTATTTCATCCCCATCCGGTGCTGGTAAAACATCGGTTTGCAAAAAAATTATTAATTATGATAATAAAATAAAACTATCAGTTTCGCATACAACGAGAGCCCCAAGAGATAATGAAATAAATGGAATTGATTATTTTTTTATATCAAGTGATAGATTTAATAGTAAGATTTCAGATAAAAGTTTTCTTGAGTTTGCAAATGTATTTGGTAACTACTATGGAACCTCAAAAAAGAATGTAGAAGAAATATTGTTAGAAGATTTTGATGTTTTGTTTGATATAGATTGGCAGGGTGCTGCGCAAATTTTAAATTCAAATTTAGCAAAGATTGTAACAATTTTTTTAGTACCACCATCAAAAGAAGTAGTGTTAGCAAGATTAAAAAAAAGATCAAAAGAAACTGGAGACAATTATGACTCTATTAAAAAAAGAATGTTAGAATATGAAAATGAAATGATGCATGCCAATGATTATGATTATGTAGTTATAAATGATAACATCGAAGAGTGCACAAAAAAAATTATTAGCATTATTGAAAATGAACGAAAAATGAATAATTAGTTTTTTCTTGCTAAAGAACAATATTTTTTTAACTTCAAGATTTTCAGGTCTTAAGTTCTTCTCTATTTCCCAATTATCAAAATATAGCTTATAATCACTTAATGAGTTTTTGATTTTTTTTCTTCTATTTTCAAATGCGGTTTTCAATATTGTATTTAATTTTTTTAAATCAACATCCATATATAATTTAATTGGTGTAAATTCTAATACTATTCCATCTACTTTAGGTTTAGGCTTAAAAATATGTGAAGGCGCTACTATTAATTCTTTTACATCGCACCGAGATTGAGTAAGTACACTCAACTTTCCATAACTTTTATTATTAATTTGAGAGTTTATTCTTTTTCCAAGTTCTTTTTGAAACATTAGATACATTTTATTATAAAAGGGTGGCCATTTATCATATGAAATCCATTTGATTAATAATTGACTAGATATGTTAAAGGGAAGGTTGCCTACAATTATAATTTCCTTATTTTTTGATACATTTGATAAATCAAATGTAAGTGCATCTTGATTTAAAATTCTAACATTTTTTTTATTTTTATATCGTTTATTTAATATCTTTGATAATTCAATGTCTTTTTCAATAAGAATTAAATTATTAAATTTTTTTTTATTCAAATAGTTTGTTAATGAGCCAGTTCCAGGACCAATTTCAATAATGTCAGTGTTATAATCTGAAATTATTTTTTTAGATAATTTATGTAAAAATTCTTCATTATGTATAAAATTTTGTCCAAGTGATCTTTTTGCAATTATTCTTTTATTTATATTCAATAGTTGCCTCATCTCTCAGGTCTTTAATTAGTTTTTTACTTTTTAAATCTAATTGTTTTTGCAATATAAGATCATTGGCAGTTTCCTGATCAATACTTGGATTTTTACTTATTAATTCAGATATTTCTTGCTCAGTGACTGAGGTAACTCTTAGATATAAACCATATATAAGCTTCTGCCATTTCAGATCAATCTCAAGCAATTCATTTAAATGATTGTAATTTATGTCATTAATATAAAATAATTCTTCTAATTCTTTTTTGCTGTAATTTAAATTAAAAAGATATCTTTTTTCATGTGTGATAAATTCATTTTCATTAAAGCTAATATTATATTCTTCTATTTTTTTAATCTTTAATTTTTCTATTACTAAATCGTCAATAACAATATTTAATAATTGATTATAATTGATATCAGTAATTTCTACCTGATTTAAAATAGAGTTTATTTTTAAACGTTGAACAATATCATATTTTGTAATTACATTTTCATTAACTAATACTTCAATACGATTTGTTTTATCATTGTTACTATGAGCAAAAGAGCCTGTAAGAGCAAGAAATATAAAAATTGTTCTTATAATAGATACATATGTCATAATTTAGGTCCAAATACTTTGTAATTTCCGTATTGCTTCGTACTACCGAAAGGCTTTAAAACAATTGTAAAGCTATATCCATAGCTCTGAGCTACATCTCTATCTTTTGCTAAATCTCTATAATAATTGAGATCAATTCCTATACAGTCATTTTCGTATAATAGACCATATTGATAGCCAATATTGTTATTTGTATCAATATTTTTTGCACCATTTAATTTAAATTTAAAATTATTTGCAAATTCAAATTCACTACCTACACGTATCTGCTCACTAGCTGTAAAATATTTTCCAGAGTTATAATCATAGTCAATTCCAAGAGTAAATTTGTTTATTCCTAAAAGTAAATTTACATTATTTGTCTTAATGTCATGGTTATCTTTATCAATAATTAGTGAGTTGTTAAAATATTGATTTTCATTGAATGTGATATTTGATGTAATATAAAAATCTGATAGCTCATCGTTAGTATCACTCTTTTCTTTATTAAATTTTAGGCTTTGACCAGCGGTAACCTTTATATCAAAAATATTTTTATTTGCTTTAAACCATTCAACACCATAATTGACTCTCGGTCCGCTTTCAGACTCAGTTATTGAGGAAGCGCGGTTTGTTGAAAAAAGGTTACTATTTGTGATATTTTTATGATCTGTATAATTATTATAAGGGGCAATAATCGGCATAATAATTGGCGTCAGTGTTTCATTTGAATTACTTGATGCCCTAAACGTTGGAAAAGAAATTTTACTTGAAATTTGCGGAAAGAATCTAAAATTCTCGGTGTCTTTTTTATCTTTATAGTCATTTGAAATCGATACAATCCTTAAAGTTGCTTCATTGTCAAACAGCAATCCAAATTCTTTTTCTATATTTCTATTAAACCAATTAATTTGAGATGATGCTAAAGAAGTATATGACTTGTTTAAATTTTTCTGGTAAGAAAAATTATTTTTTAATGAAAATCTCCCTTCATATGTTCCAAGTGTAATATTATCAAAATTATATTGAATCTTTGGATAAATATGCTCCCATTGATTTGTATTCTGTATTGTTAGGTGTTTGTATGATGACGTAATAATATTTAAATAATTATCTTTATTTGATCTACTAAAATTTATTCCTGACTCATGTACGGTAAGCTGGTTTATTTTATTTTTTCTCAAGTATGTATCATTATTACTTGATTTAATAGCTATATCCAAATCTCCATAAGGATTATCAATTTCTGCGTTGATAAAAATATGACTTTTGGTACCCCCATTGTCATCATTATCATCTATACTTCCATCAATATTAAATCTTCCAAAATTATTGAGCTCTCTATAATTTATTGAATAAAAATTATTGGCCTTTGACTGAAAATTTGGTGTAAAAGTTACGTCTTTGTTACCAGAAATATTAAAAAAATATGGAATACTAAATTTTTCACCTAAGTTATTGTCAGTTTCAATTTTTGGCACAAGAAAACCAGATCTTTTATTTACAGACGGGTCTGGATGAGAAAAATATGGCAAGTATATAAACGGTATGTTGAACATGTATAATCTTGCGTGATCATAATGTATAGTTTTAGTTTCAGAGTCTTGGTAAATCTTTTTAGCCTTAAGTTTCCATGCTGGACAATTCTTAATTAGGTAATTATTTTCTTTACAGGGGGTGTATTCGGCATCGTTTAGAAGAATAAGGCTGTCTTTTTTTGACACATTTTTACTCACTATACGTGAGCCATCAAATAATCTAGTTTTGACATTATTACCCTTAAAGTAATTTAAACCATCAAATGTTATTGCATCGTCAAGAAAATAAGTAGCTCCTTCGAGATCATTGATTATGACATCGCCCCTTGCTTCAATTTTTGATTTTTGTTTTTCATAAGTAATTTCATCAGCTTTAATTTTAGTGCCATCATGGTTTAAAATCACTACATTACCTTTTGCATCAACAGTATCAGTCTTATTATTTGATCTAATCTCATCAGCGATTATAGTAGCAGCTTGCTCTGCGAAGGTGTTTTTCCCAAGCAAAAAGATAAATAAAAATAAACCTGCGTAAAGAAAAAATAATAATTTAAGATATATCTTAATCATTTAATCATTTTTTTCTTTTTTAAATAAGAATAACTTAAAAATATGAACGAAAATATTAATACAATTACAGGAGTTGTAATCTTAGATATTAAAGGACTTACTTGAGATGACGAGCCTAATGCATCAAGTAAATTTGAAAAAAAATAAATAACAAAAATTAATACAAATGCAGCAATGATTGTTTTAGTTATCTTACTATTTTGTTTTAAGTTAGAAACTAAAGACGATGCTAAAATTGTTAAAAAAGATATGAAGAATGGTAATATTATTAGATTGTAATAGTACAATTTAAATTCTTTTGCTGAATATCCAAGATCTTCTAAAAAATTAATGAATTTTCCCATCTTCCAAATAGAGATGCTATCAGGCGCAGACAGGCTATTAGTTATGTCACTTTGCTTTATGTTTGTTGCATATTTATGCTTTGCATTGAAACTTGCTTGACCGTAATTAGGTGATATTTGCACATTGTCCATTTCCCAAAATCCATTTTCTAAAATAGCCCTTTTTCCATCAATCCTTCCTTGAAATGCCCCTTTTTGGTCATATTCAAGTAACATAAAATTGAACAAAATTGATCCATTATTAGAAATTTGTTGAGCATATAATACGCTGGAAATATTTTTTTTATTATTGAATTGTTTTAACCAAATACCATTTTTAGTTATAGAAGCAAATTTATCTGATTTTGCAATATACTTATATTCTAGTTCTGTATAACGATCGTAAAATACTGCGGAGAGAGGGTTTACAATAGTTACAAAAAAAATCCCGACTACAAAGTAAACTATTATTCCAGGAATAAGAATTCTTATATTAGATAGTCCAACTGACTCAATTATTAAAAATTCTGAATTTTTTATCAATAATAAATAAGTAAGTAATGCGGCAAAAAAAGTAACAATTGGAATTATAAATTCAATTAAGCTGAAAAAGTTAAAGATCGCCAATTGAAAGATAATTTTCATTGGAACATCTTTACCAGTTGATTTTCGAAACTGCTCAACGAAGTCTCCAACAATCAGCAAAGCAGCAAAAACAAGAAAAACTATTATGAAAGAAATAAAGAAATGCCTTGCCAGGTATATATTAATTTTTGAGAACATATTTACGAAGGATTGAAAAAGGGTCATCTGAAATAATTATGGTTATAAAGAAAAACAAAATAACTAATGGCAAAAGATAGCTTAGATACACTAAGTAATTATTATCAATTAATAAATTTGACATTGAGATTTCAAGAATTTTAATTAGTAGAGCCGTAAATGAAATTATTGAAATAGGAATAATTGAATTTGAATTTGGAGATTTTAAATAATTAAGACCTAATAGAGGCAGAATGGATAAACAAAAAAGATATAATGGTGAAATTATCCGATTATTAATTTCTGCAAATTGTTCTCTTTCATAGTCATTTAAATCCCTTAGAGATTTTCCTTTTAGATTATTGTAAATTTCACTAGTGAACAATTCATCTGGATATCGATGACTTGATTCTACTTTTGTATAAGGTGAAAGGTCTAAATCGTACGTATCAAATTCAATTTCTGAAATACGCTGATCAGATTTATTAAGGACTTGAATGTTTCCATTGAATAATCTAAGCAATTTAACGTTTCCATCTGATATAAATTCACCTTTTTGAGCAATATATGTCTGGGGTTTATCTTTACTTTTAATGTCATGTATTAATAAATTATCAATTTCATTGCCCTCTCTCTCTTGAATAAATATTGTTAGTGTGTCAGTAGGAGAAATGAATTTTCGCTCTTGTAAAATTGATGAATTAATTCCTGAGGATCTAATTTCAATAATTTTTTGTCTTATTTCATTGAGAGAATGGGGTGTAATTACAACTATTATAAATAAGTAAAGAAAAAAGACTGAAAATGAAATTATCATAATTGGTCTTAATAGAATATTTGTATTTGATACTCCTGATGACCATAAGATTAGTAGTTCACTGTCAGTTCTTACTCTATTTAAACATACCAAAACAGTTAGGAATAATGATATTGGTATTGTTAAAGTTGTAATTTTAGGTATTAGCATGACTACGTATGAGAGATAGGAAATTAATGAAATGTTATCATTGGTCAAAAGATCAATGTGCCTAAGCCCTTGACCTAACCACAGTATTCCAGTAAGAAGAGTGACAAGGAGAAAAAAAATAAGTAATATTTCTTTGATTAAATATATGCTAAATCTCGACATTTTTTCAATTATATCAATATTTTGCTAAAGGTATATAAGTATGGACATACAATTCAATATTTTAAGACAAGAAAAAGATCATATTGGAGTTATTTTTTGTGATCAGAACTGTAAGTTACTTGGTTTTGGTAAAAAGTTAGATCAACTTTCTAAAAAATATATCTCATCAATTATTAGTGCTGACGAGTCATTCAAACTTAGAAACTCGCAAAACTTTGACTACGTAACTATACATCAACCTCAAAATTTAAAATTATCAAAAATCTATGTTTTTAAATTAAAAAAATTTAAAGAATATCAAATAAGAGATTTTCAAATTTTAGGTGGGCATATATTTTCTTTATTATCTTTTTATAAAGAAAATAAAGTTATTCTTTACCCTGATGGAGTTGTATCGTCGAAAATTAGTTTCATGAATTCAATAACAGAGTTATTAGTGGGTTTCTCTTTAGCATCATACAAATTTGATAAATACAAAAAGAAAAATACTAAAAAAAATAAATCAACTAAGTCACCTAAGTTCAAAGTTTCATCATCAAGTCATGCTCGATTAGAAAAAAACTTCGTAAATGTTAATGCAATATTTGAGGGAGTTACTTTAACAAGAAATCTGGTTACTGAGCCACCAAATGTAATGACACCACCAGAAATTGCAAAAAACGCCTCATCTTTGGAAAATTACGGAGTTAAAGTGACAATACTTGGCGAGAAAGAGATGACAAAGCTTGGAATGGGATCACTTTTAAGTGTTGGACGAGGAAGTGAACATGAGTCGAAGTTAGCCATAATGGAGTGGAAAGGGCATAAAAATAAAAAGAAAAAACCAGTAGCATTCATTGGTAAAGGAGTATCATTTGATACTGGAGGCGTATCTCTTAAGCCTTCAGGTGGAATGGAAGAAATGAAATATGACATGGGCGGTTCTGGCGTAGTAGTTGGTTTAATGAAAACACTAGCTTTGAGAAAAGCCAAAGTAAATGCAGTTGGGGTAGTTGGTCTTGTGGAAAATCACATTGGTAACATGGCTACTAGGCCTAGTGATGTGATTAAGTCATACTCAGGGCAAACTATTGAAGTTTTGAACACTGATGCTGAAGGAAGACTAGTTTTAGCAGATGCTCTTTACTATACTCAAGAGCAATATAAACCTGAATTTATGGTAAATTTAGCTACTTTAACCGGCGCAATAGTAATTGCACTTGGTAATGAATATGCAGGTTTATTTTCAAATAATGATAAATTAAGTAGGCAACTTGAAGATGCGGGCAAAATTGAAGACGAAAAACTATGGAGATTTCCACTTCATAAAAATTTTGACAAAATGATAAATTCACCTATTGCCGATATGCAAAACATATCTTTTGGAAGAGGCGCTGGATCAATTACTGCTGCTCAATTCTTGCAAAGATTTGTAAATAAGGTTCCATGGGCGCATTTAGATATTGCTGGTACTACTTGGACAAAACAAACCTTGCCAACGTCACCTAAAGGCGCTACTGCTTTTGGAGTTAAGCTATTAAATAGATTTGTTTATAAGTATTATGAAGGAAAATAATGGCAAGAGAGAGAACTTTTTCCATTATAAAACCTGATGCTGTTGAAAGAAATAAAATTGGTGAAATTACCGCAATGCTTGAATCAGCGGGTCTAAGAATTGTTGCCTCAAAAAGAATAAAGCTCAACCAAGAGAAAGCTGCTCAGTTCTATGGGATTCATAAAGACAAGCCATTTTTTCAGAGCTTATGTGACTTTATGTGCTCAGGACCAATTGTAGTTCAAGTTTTAGAAGGTGAAAATGCCGTACAGAATAATAGAGATGTTATGGGAGCAACTAACCCTGAAGAAGCTGCTGATGGAACGATTAGAAAAAAATATGCACTTTCATTGGAGAAAAACTCTGTACATGGATCAGATAGTGCAGAAAACGCTATCATTGAAATTAATCATTTCTTTTCTAAAGAAGATATCATTTCCTAAGAACTATCTTAATTGCTTCAGGATAAATCAAATTTTCCTGCTTTAAAACTTTATCAGCTAGTGTTGTGACTGTGTCTGTGGCATCAACTTTTGTAGTTTTTTGAATAATTATTTCACCACCATCAAGTTCATGATTTACATAATGAACAGTACAACCGGTTATACCATCATTATTTTCTAGTACACGCTTGTGAGTATTAAGTCCTTTATATTTAGGCAATAAAGAAGGGTGTATATTTAATATTTTATTTGGATAATGTTCAATAAATTCACTTGATAAAATTTTCATAAATCCAGCTAAACAAATTAATCTTAAATCATATGGTTTAATTAATTTTAAAATTTGTTCTTCAAATTCTATTTTATTTTTAAAATCTTTAATCTCTAAAGAGAACGTATCAATACCACTTTCCTTCGCTAAATTAATTCCTTCAGCATTATGATTGTCTGAAAAAACAATTTTAATTGTACATGGGAAATTTTCATTTTTACTGGCATTTATTATTGATTGAAGATTTGTTCCACGTCCAGAAATAAAGACACCGATGGGTTGTTTAGTCATCAAAATTTAATTTGTTTTTAAATTTAATTTTCTTAATACAATTATTTGAACGGATTAGTTTACCAATATTACAGTACTTTAATTTATATTTTTTCAAAGTTTTATCAAAAGACTTAAGTTTAGAACTTTCTAAAATGACAATCATGCCAAAACCACAATTAAAAGTACGAAGCATTTCTGATTGTGTTACCCCATAACTATGTATCCATTTAAAAATTTCTGGTACATTCCAAACACCTAAATCTATTTGAGCTTGAACGTTTTTAGTTAACGACCTTGGAAGATTTTCAGTTATACCTCCTCCAGTTATATGGGAACAAGATTTGATGATATTTTTAGTAAATAAATCTAAAATAGGTTTAACGTAAATTTTTGTAGGTTCAATTAATAGATTTCCAATAGTTTTGTTCTTATAAAGTTTTTTATTAAGTTTTATTTTATTATCTTTTATTATTTTTCTTACCAAAGAAAATCCATTTGAGTGTAAGCCTGATGAATGTATGCCAATAATAAGATCGCCATCTTTTAATTTTACACGTTTTTTGTTTTCGCCACTTTTGACGCCAACACAAAAACCTGCAAGATCATAATTATCCTTTGACTCAATACCTGGGTGTTCAGCTGTTTCACCTCCTAGAAGTGAACAACCTGACTCCTTACAACCGTCAATAATACCTTTAATTATCTGAGTTCCTTTTGAAATATTAAGTTTTCCAGTTGAGATGTAATCAAGAAAAAAAAGAGGCTTAGCTTGATCTACAATTAAATCATTGACACACATAGCTACTAAATCAACGCCTATAGTTCTATGGTTATTCATCATATTGGCAATTTCTATTTTTGTACCAACTCCATCAGTAGCACCGACGAGCACTGGATTTTTAATTCTTGTGTCTAGAATAAATTGTCCAGAGAATCCTCCAATATTTGATTTTTTTAATTCTTTATCATTTTGTATTAATTTTTTAATTTGAGATACAAACTTATTACCTTTATCTATACTTACACCAGAACTAGAGTATGAGATTTTCTTCATCTTATTAATTTATATAATGATAAAAGCTAATTACAATAAACTATATTTATTTTTGTTAATAAATACTTTATTAATTTTACCATCAACTACTTTTCCTGATTCTAAAAGTTTTTACAACGCTCAAGATATCAAGGTAATAATTAATTACAATACTGCCTCAGATGTCAGAAATAGTGCAATTGAAATAGCTAAAAGAAATGGATTCAATCAAATCAGTAGAAATCTTCTAGGAGAAGAAGAATTTAAAAGATTAAGTATAGAAGATATTACTATTTCGAACTTGATAGAAAGTATTGAGGTTGAAAGTGAAAAAATATCCTCAGATACATATGAAGGTATATTTAGAATATATTTCAACCCATACAGAGTCAGAGAATTCTATACATCAAATTCACTAATATTTTCAGATGTAGTACTCAGGAAATTACCAATTACAATTGGATTTAAAGATAGCGATCAATTTTTCATATTCTCAAATATTTGGAAAACAGGATGGAAGAGTGTACATAGCATTGAAAACAAAATATTTACTAAAATTCAATTAGTTGAAGAATTCAATGCTCAAAATAATATTTCAGATTTTATGGAGTCTTCATATGTAGATATTTCAGTATCAAATGAAAAAAATGAAGTACTTATATGGTCTGAGATTAGAAATATTTCTGAAAATGAACTTACTATGGATATCATTGTGAAATTTATAATAAATAACAAATCTTATACTTTTCAAAAAACATTTGTCCAAAATATCGATATAATTGATGAAACTCTTTTCAATACAATGATTTCAGAAATTGAAAAAGAAATATTGAATATATGGATTAAATCTACAAGAACACAAAGTAAAATAGAAATTATATTGTTCCAATATAAGGGAAAAAATATTAGCGACTGGATTGAATTAAGAAATAGACTTCAAAAGATTGATATGGTTTCAAATTATAGCATCAATGAATTTGATTTAGAAAAAGTGCATGGAATGATTGAATTTAGAGGAGAAATTGACCAATTTGCGCCGGTCTTGAGACAATATAATCTTATTTCAACAAATTTTGGTCAGTACCATGAATTAAGTTTATATGATTAAAAAAATACCAAATCTAATATCGTTGGCAAGATTGTTGATGATACCAATTGTATTTTGGTGTGTATTAATTGATCTTTATTTATTTGCTACATTACTTATTATTGCAATTGCTATATCTGATTTATTGGATGGATTTTTAGCACGGTATTTAAATGCTGAAACAGAACTTGGCTCTTATCTTGATGCGGTAGCGGATAAAGCTTTTGTAATTTCAATATTTACTTTGATCGGTGTCTTGGATCTATTGCCAATATTTTTAATTATAGTTGTAATATCTAGAGATATATTAATTATAGGGTATTTTGCAATAGCATCACTGACTAACGAAGAAATCACATTTAAACCACTGTTCGTTAGCAAATTAAATACTTTTTTTGTTTTCACTCTTATAATTGTAACCTTTGCTGATAACCTTGATGAATTAAATTTGCAGGTAATTAAATATCATTTAACCCCAATAGTCATGGGAACAACACTATTTTCTCTTTTAAGTTATATTAGGTTGTGGCTATATAAAGAGGAAATAAAATGACAGATCAAATTGTATTTGATTTAGAAAAAAATGATCATTTCAGTGTTGACGATTTTATTATTAGTGAAACCAACAGAGATGTGATTTTAACTCTTGAAAATATGAATCAATTACTGAATAGGTGTGCAATAGTATATGGACCCAAAAAATCCGGCAAAACTCATATAGCACATATTTGGCAGAAAAAGTATGAAGCTAATTATTCAGATTTATCAGATGTTAAGTTTGAATTTGATTTTGATGTATCCAAAAATAATGTAATTGATAATTTTCATATGCTTGAACACGACAAAGAAGAATTATTTTTTCATTTTTATAATAACTCATTAAACCAAAATAAATCTATTTTGATTACAATTGATAGTGGCTCAAATATGAATATTCAGCTTCCTGATTTAAAATCAAGAATCAATGCATTTCATTCAGTTGAAATTCATCAGCCAGATGATCATTTGGTAAAAGTACTTTTATTTAAATATTTCAGTACACAGCAAATCAAAATTGATACAGGTGTTATTGAGTTTTTAAATAAAAGAATAAGCAGGAATTACGAGGATATTTATTTAACACTTCAAAAAATTAACAAACTTTCACTAGAACATAAATCAAAAATCACAAAACCATTTTTAAACAAATTTTTGACTTTTTAAAAACTTTTTAAATTCATCAATATTATTGTCGTTATTCTTTTTCTTTTTTTTATATGTTTCATTTAGCAAATTACCCTTGAGAGATAAATCAATTGTTCTATCTGATATAATCCAATTTCTAGGAATATTTTTTTCTTGTGCTTTTAATTCTCTCCAGGTTGTAAATATTTTTAATTTCTTCATTTCACTTTTATTGAATCTTTTTGTCTTAAATCTTTTAAAAGCTGTATTGGGGTTATAGATGTCTTTAACATCTAAAATACCTAAATGCAGTTTCTTTAAAGTATCTGCAAGACGCAGTTTATTAATATTTGAATTTAACTTCTTAAAAGCTTTTGGCAGATATTTAACATCACTTTCAGCATACAATAATTGTTCTTTACTTAGTGGCCTAACTGTCCAATCAGATAATTGATATTTTTTTGACAGATCTGTTTTATAGAAGTTATTTATCATATTAGTGTATCCAATTGAATTCACTTGATAAATTAATTTATATGCAAGCTGTGTATCGAAGATAGGTGCAGTGATGATTTTGAAGTGTGAGTACAAAACTTCAACATCTTGACGGGCTGAATGCATGACTTTGAGTATATTTTTCCTGGTAAGGATATTTATTAATTCTGTAAAATCTAAATCTTTCCCATCTATAAAATCAATTAAATATGAACTTCTAGGTAATCTAAATTGCAATGTACATAAAATAGGCCAATATGTTTTATCTCTTTTGAATTCAGTATCTAAATAAATAACTTTATGTTTTTTAAGTTTTTTACATAGCTTATCTAGAGATTTATTATCTTGGACTATTTGCATAAATCAAACTATATATGTTGTGGATATATAGATATGAATACATATAGAACTCATTATTGCAATCAATTAAGACAATCTGATGAAAATAATGAAGTGATAATTTCAGGTTGGATTAATAGAAAAAGAGATCATGGAAATGTACTTTTTGTTGACCTAAGAGACCATTATGGAGTTACTCAGTGCGTTGTTGAAAAATCAAATAAGCTATTATTAGATACAATTGACGGCTTAAGGTCCGAGTCAGTTATTAAAGTTATGGGAACCGTAATCAGAAGAAGTGTTGATACTGTAAATGAATCTTTAGAAACTGGTGAAATTGAAGTTGCAATTAGTAATGTGGAAATTTTGTCAAAGGCTAAAGAAATTCCTATGCCTGTAGCAGGGGAAAATGATTACCCAGAAGAAATTCGCTTAACAAATAGGTTTCTTGATATCAGACGTGAGAAACTTCACAATAATTTAATACTTAGATCACAAATTATATCTTATATTCGAAAATTAATGACTGATTCAGGTTTTCTTGAGATGCAAACACCAATTTTAACAGCGTCAAGTCCAGAAGGAGCAAGAGATTTTTTGGTACCAAGTAGGTTGCACCCAGGTAAATTTTATGCTTTACCTCAAGCACCTCAGCAATTTAAACAATTAATAATGGCTGGCGGCTTTGATAAATATTTTCAAATTGCGCCATGTTTTAGAGATGAAGATGCAAGGGCAGATAGATCACCAGGAGAGTTTTACCAATTAGATATGGAAATGGCTTTTGCTGAACAGGAGGATGTTTTTGCTGCAATTGAACCAGTACTATATAAAACATTTCAAAACTTTACAAAAGATAAAGTAACTGAATATCCTTTTCCTAGGTTAACATATAAAGAGTCAATGGAGCATTACGCATCAGATAAGCCTGACCTAAGAAATCCTATTATAATTTCAAATCTGACAGATCAATTTTCATCCCCAGAAGTATCATTTTCTTCTTTTAAAAAAATAATTGATAAAGGTGGTATCGTTCTAGGTATTCCAGCCCCAAAAACTAGTGAGAAACCAAGAAGCTTCTTTGACTCATTGAATAAATGGGCTCAAAAGGAACTGAATGCTCCAGGACTTGGATATGTTATTCTTGATAATGAAAACGATGATTTAATAGGTAAGGGACCAATTGCAAAATTTATACCTAACAATATCCTAAAAGATATAGCTGTTATTAATAAACTTCAATCAGGTGATTCAATCTTTTTTTCATGTGGCTTTCAAAAAGATGCTTACAATCTTGCCTCAGCTGCGAGAGATAAAATTGCATCAGATTTAAATTTAATAGAAAAGGGTTGTTACAAGTTTTGCTGGATAACAGACTTTCCAATGTATGAGAAGGATGAAGATACTGGAAAAATAGATTTCAGTCATAATCCATTTTCAATGCCTCAGGGTGGCTTAGAAGCGCTTGTCGATAAAAATCCATTGGATATTTTAGGCTACCAATATGATATTGTATGTAATGGAGTTGAACTATCTTCAGGTGCAATTAGAAACCATATACCTGAGATAATGTTTAAAGCATTTGAAATTGCTGGATACGAAAAAGACCAAGTACTCAAAAAATTTGGTGGCATGATCGATGCATTTTCTTATGGAGTCCCCCCTCATGGTGGAATAGCACCGGGCATCGATCGTATCGTGATGTTGTTAGCAAAAGAAAAAAATATACGAGAAATTATTTTATTTCCTATGAACCAACAAGCTCAAGATCTAATGATGCTTGCACCAGCTGAAGTAGACGATAGAAACTTAAAAGAACTTCATCTAAAAAAGGATTTACCTAAAGAAGACTAAGAGCACCCGGTAGTGGCACCACAAGTATCACATTTTAAACACGTTCCATTACGAACAAGTGTAAAAGATGAACATTCTGGGCATGCGTCACCTTCATAGCCCATCATTCTTGCAGCTTGAACTTTACTCATGGACTGATCTGAGGTTGTAATGACCGCTCCCTGAGTAATTGCTGACTCAGTCCCAGCAGACATGTCAGTACCAGCAGAACTTCCTACGACAGACAGATTATCCTGACTTCTAAGATAACCTTGGCTTGAAACTTTTTTTACTAGTTTCCATGGTATTTTATTCTCTTTTAGAGTGCCTTCCTCAGCTCCAGTACCAAGAGAAAAATCTACGTCAGTATCATTAGCATGCGCTAAGTCATTTCTTCCAAGATAGGATACAGCAAGCTCTCTGAAGACATAGTCTAAGATAGATGTTGCATTTTTTATTCTATTATTTCCTTGAACAACGCCAGCAGGATCAAACCTCGTAAATGTATAGGCTTCAACGTATTCCTCTAGAGGAACACCGTACTGTAAGCCAATAGAAATAGCTATGGCAAAGTTGTTCATTAAACTTCTAAGAAAAGCACCCTCTTTATGCATGTCTATGAAGATTTCACCCAAGCTTCCATCTTCATACTCGCCTGTATGAAGGTAAACTTTATGTCCACCCACGATTGCTTTTTGAATATATCCTTTTCTTCTGTCAGGAACTTTATTTCTTGATCCATAAACAACAGAACTTGCTGCTTCCTTTGCTACCGCAATTGTCCTTTCTACTTGAGAAACAGTTTCTTGATGCTCTTCTTCTATAACTTCATCATCAACAAGTTTTGATGCTAATGGCTGACTAAGTTTTGACCCGTCTCTGTAAAGAGCATTAGCTTTAGTGCCAAGTTTCCATGACAACATGTAAGCCTCGTTACAATCCTCTACGTTAGAGTCGGCTGGCATGTTAATTGTTTTAGAAATTGCACCAGATATAAAAGGCTGTGCAGCAGCCATCATTCTGATATGACTTTCAACAGATAAGAATCTTTTTCCTATTCTTCCACAAGGATTGGCACAATCAAATACAGGTAGGTGCTCATTTTTAATATATTGAGATCCCTCCAAAGTCATAGTCCCACAACAATATGTGTTTGCAGAGTCTATTTCTTCTGATGAATAACCTAAAGCTGCAAGCATATTAAAATTAAAGTCAGCAAGTTGCTCTTCACTAAAATTTAGAGTGTCAGTACAAAATTCTCTACCAAGCGTAAACTCATTAAAAGAAAATCTGATATCAAACACATTCTTCAAATTCTGTTCTAAATTATCGATTTGCTCTTCACCAAAACCTTTTTCTCTAAGGGATTCGTGGTTGATATGAGGTGCATTACTTAATGTTCCATGACCGACTGCATAATTAATTGTTTCATCAATTTCTTCCTGAGTGTATTGAAGCTCCTGTAGAGCATCTGGTACTGTTCTATTAATTATTTTAAAATAACCCCCTCCGGCAAGTTTTTTAAATTTCACCATAGCAAAGTCAGGCTCAATACCTGTAGTATCACAATCCATTACAAGGCCAATTGTACCAGTAGGTGCGATTACTGTTGTTTGAGCATTTCGATAACCATATTTTTGACCTTCTTGATAAGCTAAATCCCATGCACTTTGGGCTTCGGTCCCTAGATTTACATCCCTGAGATTATTAATTTCAAATGGAACTGGATTAATATTTAATTCTTCATAACCTTCTTGATGACCATATGCAGCCCGTCTGTGATTCCTAACTACCCTCAACATATTTTTTGAGTTTTGTTGATATCCAGGGAAAGGACCCTGTTCTGAGGCCATTTCTGCGGAAGTTGCATAAGACATTCCTGTCATTAGCGCTGTTATCGCAGCACAGTTAGCTCTACCCTCTTCACTATCGTAAGCAACACCTTTTGACATAAGATATCCACCAAGGTTTGCGTAGCCTAATCCTAGAGTTCTGTATTCATATGACAGTTTTGCAATTTCTTTTGATGGAAATTGAGCCATCATTACCGATATTTCAAGAATAATAGTCCATAATCTAACTGCATGTTTAAACAAATCAGTGTTTAAACACTTATTCTCATCCATAAAAGTCATTAAATTAAGTGATGCTAAGTTGCATGCAGTGTTATCTAAGAACATGTATTCAGAGCATGGATTAGAGGCTCTAATTTCACCACTTTCAGGACATGTATGCCAGTCATTGATAGTTGTATGAAATTGTATACCTGGATCAGCACATGCCCATGCTGAGTAACCAACCTGATCCCATAAATCTCTCGCTTTGACTGTTTTGTTTATCGAATTATCAGTTCTATTTACTAGATTCCAATCTGTATTATTGGAAACAGCATTTAAAAAGTCATCTGTAACTCTCACCGAGTTATTAGAGTTTTGCCCCGAAACTGTTACATACGCCTCTGAATCCCAGTCAGTGTTGTATGATTCAAATTCAATTGATTTATAGCCCTGTTTAGCAAAGTGAATGATACGTTGTATGTAGTTTTCAGGAATTTCATTATTTCTGGCTAGAATTATCTCTCTCTTGAGAGCCGGATTTTTCTTTGGATCGAAGCAACTTTCTCCATCTGCTTCACAGTTATGACATGCAGCCATTATTTTTTTAAGATGCTTAGCACAAATTTTTGATCCAGTAACAATCGATGCAACTTTTTGCTCTTCAGTCACTTTCCATTTAATAAATTCTTCAATATCGGGATGGTCAATATCAACAACGACCATTTTAGCTGCTCTTCTTGTAGTACCCCCTGATTTAATTGCACCAGCTGCTCTATCACCAATCTTTAAGAAGCTCATTAATCCTGAAGATTTTCCTCCACCAGAAAGACCTTCACTTGCACCTCTCAAACTAGAAAAATTTGTTCCAGTTCCAGATCCATATTTAAATAATCGAGCCTCTCTTACCCATAAATCCATAATGCCACCATCATTCACTAGGTCATCATCAATACTTTGTATAAAGCATGCATGTGGTTGAGGTCTTTCATATGAACTTGAAGATCTTGTTAATTTTCCTGACTCGCCGTCAACATAGAAGTGGCCTTGAGAAGGGCCATCAATTCCATATGCCCAATTAAGACCTGTATTAAACCATTGAGGACTGTTAGGCGCAACCATTTGAGAAGCAAGCATAAACCTAACTTCATCAAAAAAAGCTTTAGCATCATCTTCGCTTGAAAAATATCTACCTTTCCAGCCCCAATATGTCCAAGCACCAGCTAATCTATCAAAAACTTGTTGAGAATTTTTTTCAGAAGATAATTCAAGGCCTTCACCACTTTCATCAGGAATTCTTTTTGATAACCACGATGGTATCCCTTTTTCCTCAACTTTTTTTAGTTTATTAGGCACTCCTGCTTTTCTAAAATATTTTTGAGACAGAATATCACTTGCGACTTGACTCCAGCTTTCTGGAACTTCAAAATCTTCCAATTTAAATACCAATGATCCATCCGGATTAAGTATTTCTGTAGAGACTTTTTTGAAGTTAATAGTTTTATATGGTGATTGATTTTCGTTTGTAAATTCTCTTTCAATTTTCATAGTTTTTGATCCCTCTTTTCAAAGACAATTTTTTACAGCCGAAAAAAATTTCGAAATGTTGCTTTTCGACCGGTTTCACCAGAATGTTTATTTGAGTAACTTTCTAGATTGAGTATAATTATTTATTTGAATTCCTAAGTCAACATATTGTGTAAAAAAAAAGAATATATACTATATGCAGTACAATAACTGTGGTTAATTTTAAAAATATGCAACTTTTACAATAACTTACAAGAAAATTATAATACTAATATTGTTGAAAAAACTGTTAATTCAACATATTTGTTTTGAATACATATGATTAAAGAAATTTTCACTTGGTGGAACGGTCAGACATTTGGAACCAGATTATGGTCATATTTTTATGGTCAAGAAGTAGGGAGAGATGAGAAAAACAATCGATATTTCAGAAATAAATTTGATACTAAAAGATGGGTAATTTATGACGGAGAAATCGATTCTTCAAAGACCGATCCAGATTGGAATAATTGGTTGAGATACACAAGTAAAGAAATTCCTAGAGAAGCCAAGAAACATTTTTGGCAAAAAAATCATATACCTAATCAAACAGGCACACAAAATGCTTATATGCCAAAAAGTGATCAGGAGTCTTCAATCACTAAGAAACAAAAAAGTTTAGGGTATGAAAAATGGAAACCGAAAAACTAATTTTTTCAATTCTCACTTTCATATTATTTTTTACCTCTGTTTCAATTGCTGAAAATATTGAAATTATACCTCTCTTAAGCCTCGATCGATTAGAACCAACATATGATCAAGAAGAAAAATATGAGTCAAATACTAGTGTAAAAGAAATTCCTTTTTTAGACTCAAAAGATGAAATTGATAGAGAAATGTTAGCAACTCTAAAAATTCTAAATAAAATAACCGCTAATGTTGAACAAATAGAAATAAAACTAAAAGAAAATTACAAATATGATTATTTGGAAATTTATGCAATAGATTGTTATTCAAGTGATAAATATGAGAAATCTGAGAAGGCTGTTTATCTAAATATTTATAATAGAGAAATTAATAAAAAAATCTTTAATGGATGGATGTTAAAAACTCTTCCATCACTATCCTCATTGGAACATCCAATCTATGATATTTGGGTAGAGGATTGTAATTAAATTTTATCTATGTTGTTTTCTAGCCAATTTATTGGAACAGCTCCTAGTTTAAAGTCATTGGATGTAAGTATTTTTTTATGTAGATCAACATTTGTTTGAATGCCATCTATTACAATCTCATTTAAAGCTCTTAAAGCTCTTTTAATAGCATGGTTTCTTGTACGACCAGTTGCAATAAGTTTAGCCAGAAGGTTATCATAATAATGTGGAACCCTGTAACCTGAATAAATGAATGTATCTAGTCTAATACCATTGCCTGCAGGCGCATGATACATTTGGATTTGACCTGCTGACGGTTGAAAAGTCTTAGAATTTTCAGCATTTATTCGACATTCGATTGAATGCCCTAACGGCTTAATATTTTCTTGGGAAGTAAAGATTTTATCACCAGAAGCAATACAAATTTGTTCCCTAACTATATCTACGCGAGTTATCATTTCTGTAATAGGATGTTCGACTTGTATTCTTGTATTCATTTCCATAAAATAAAATTGTCCGTCCGAGTATAGAAATTCAAGAGTACCAAGGCCCAAGTAACCCATTCTTGACATTGCATCAGTACAAATTTTATAAAGCTTATTTTTGTTGTCTTCTGAAATTTCTGGAGCTAAAGCTTCTTCTATAACTTTTTGATTACGTCTCTGCACTGAACAGTCACGTTCGTACAGGTGAAGGAAATTTCCGTGAGTATCGCACATAATTTGAATTTCTATGTGGCGAGGAGAGTCAATAAATTTTTCTATATAAATATCGCTATTACCAAAAAATGAAAGAGCTTCTTGTTTAAGTAAAGGTAAAACTTTTCTTAATTCTTCTTCGTCTTCAACAATTTGCATACCTCTACCACCTCCACCAGCACTAGCCTTCAAAAGCACGGGAAACCCAATCTCATTTGAAATTTTTATTGCATCATCAACATCTTCTATTTTTCCCTCTGAGCCAGGAACTATAGGGACACCAAAATTATTCATAATTTTTTTGGCCTGTATCTTATCTCCCATCATTTCAATATGTTTAAACTTAGGACCAATAAAATTTAATTTATGATCTTCTAGCATTTTTGCAAAAGATGCATTTTCCGATAAAAATCCATATCCAGGGTGTACAGCTTGAGCTCCAGTAATTTCGCAAGCAGATATAATAGAGTGTGCATTAAGGTAACTTTTATTAACTGCGCTTGGTCCAATACAAACACTCTCGTCTGCTATTCTGACATGCATTGAGTCTCTATCAGCTTCGCTGTGAATAGCGACCGTAGATATACCTAACTCTTGACATGCTCTATTAATTCTAACCGCAATTTCACCACGGTTAGCAATTAAAATCTTTTCAAACATTTATTCGATCAAGACTAGTGGCTGTCCAAATTCAACGGCCTGTTCATTTTCAACAAGAATTTTAGTTACCTTACCTTGAAGTGAAGATTCTATTGGATTCATTGTTTTCATTGCTTCTATGATTAATAGTGTTTGTCCTGATTTCACATCATCGCCAACACTTACAAATTTGTTTGCTCCTGGTTCTGGTTGTAGATATACAGTACCAACCATTGGTGACTTTATTGCCTTCGGATCATTTTGATAATCAGTATTACTGTCGTCACTAGCACTAGTTTCTTTTGAAGATGATGAAATTGTTGAGTGAGATAAAGCGTTAACATTAATTGCCTTAGAAACTGATACTGAAAATGCTTTATCTGAATAAGAGATTTCAGTTAGATTAAGTTCATCAAGTAATTTTGCTAAGTCTTTAATTGGTTTTGTATCAATACTTTTTTTTGAATTATTAGTCATAGTATTTTACTAAACTATCTTATGCATAGCATCAATGGCAAGTAAATAGCTATTAGCCCCTAATCCACAAATTAGACCATTTACTCCTTTACTGATATATGAATTGTGCCTGAATTCTTCACGAGTGAATGGATTTGAAATATGAACTTCAATTTTCGGAATATTAATCGCAAGGAGGCAATCCAATATAATTACAGAAGTGTGAGTTAGCCCACCAGCATTGACTATAACTCCATCACAATTTTTACCAGCATCTTGTAATGACTCTACAATTTCACCTTCACTATTTGATTGAAAAAAATCTAAATCAAAAACGTATGAATTCTCTTTAACATAACTTTTAATCATATTTTCTATTTCAACTAAAGTGTTACCGCCGTAGATATCTGGTTCCCTTGTTCCAAGTAAATTAAGATTAGGACCATTAATAATTTTTATTTTTTTATTCTTCATTTTTAATTAATTTCTAACCGATGAATCCTCTATTAAAGAGCTACTTATTATAGACATTAAATCATTGGCTCGATACCACTCAGGTGAATTTTTTTCAACAGAATTTGCAGATTTTTTCGCAAATTCCAAGGCGAGACTTCTCTCACCTATTAAGTAGTACCTTTCAGCAGTTGCATAATTCGCTAGGGGCAAATTATCTGTGTCAGCGTAAGCTCTTGCAAGAAGATACCAGGAATAAGTATTTTTTGGATTGATGAAAATTGATTTTTTTAAATTTTTAATGCCATCATTTTTTGATACCTGATCCTCAAGTGCGATTAAATAACTTCCAATCATCATAAAATATAGATCACTAGGCTCATTGATTAATTCGAGAGCTATACTTTGATTTTTAATCGCATTATCAAAGTCTGCTCTAGCAAAATAAATTTCTCCAAGTAGTTCTCTAAAATAAGGATTATTTGGGTCTCGATATATTAATTTATTTAAAATCTCCAGAGACTCAGAGTGATTGCCAGATAGATAAGATATGATTGCATTAGCATATAAATCCATATTACTTTCACCATTATAAATGGCTTTAACTTCTTGCTTGCTATGAGTGAAAGCAACTAATTTTGATTTTACAAGATCAAATTTTTCTTGAAGAGATTGTTCTTTATCATATTTGCACTTTTTATTTTTAAGTGAAATATTTATCCAATCTTTTCTGCTATCTATAGGAGGGTGAGTCGACCTATAGTAATTTTCCTTTGAAAAATTATCCAGAGTTTTTCTGTCTAATTTCTCAAGAAAACCTATGAGATACGAAGCATCAATACTGTTTGAACACAATAAACTAATTGCGGCCTGATCTGCAGAAGCTTCTTGATTTCGTGAATAATAGGTAAATCCATCTTGAATACTCGCCTGACCTAGCATTATACTTGTTATTGCTGTATCCGCTGATCCTGCAAATATTCCTATAATCCCCAATAAATATACTGGTAGGGCTTTATCGCTTAAATTCTGAATTTCAGCAGAAGTATTAAAAATATGGCCACCAATTATATGTGATAGCTCATGCGCAATAACTGCTTGATATTCTCTATAGTCATCTGCTTGGGTAATTAATCCAGTATTTACAAAAATATTTTTTCCACCCGTCACAAATGCATTGATTTCCTTATTATTGATAAAATAAAAATTTATATCTTCTACATTTAAACGGGTATCTGTAAGAAGCCCAGCAGTTAATTCTTTGGTAAAATTCTCAAGTTCCTCGTCTCTAATGATTTCAAATGCAAAAGAATTATGAATAAAAAAATAAAAAAATACAGTTAAAGAGGCAAATAGCCTCTTAAAAGTTACTGTTGCCACCATCCACTTTTCTTGTTTTTAATTTCTTTTATTGTTGGCGCAACAACCTTTTCAATTTCCTTATTTATTTTTAAATTATTTTTTTTAATCAAGTTTTTAGATTTAATTTCCTTTTTTTTTGTTTTTGCAGAAGACTTTTTTTTCACATCTTTTGTTCTTGAAATCTTTTTTTTCTTACTTATTTTTTTTGTATTTTTAATTGTTTTTATCTCAATATTATTTATTTCGATTTCATCATTTTCTATTAATAAGAATTCAATCTCTGTCTTTTTTTTTATACTTTCTATTTCATTCTGCATATTATTATTTAAATATTTAAGCATTGAAGGGTTAAGATAAAATTCAATTGAATTTCCTTCTTTTTTATTCATTTTTTCATTTATACTGTAGAGTATTTTTAATGCGGAAGAGCTTGTTGAAAGCTCAGTTTTCCAGTCAATAAAACTTTGTCTAAGTCTTTGTCTGGACATTTCAAGAAGACCAAACTGACTGATCCTTGATATTTGAATTCTTGCTCTATCATTTTTTATTAGTTCTTTTACTTTCTTTTCAATTGTTCTATTGTTTCTCATTTCATACATATCTATAAAATCAATTACAATAAGACCTGATAAATCTCTTATCTTGATTTGTTTTGCTATTTCTTCAGCTGCCTCAAGATTGGTTTTTAAAGCCGTTTTTTCAATATTCCTTTCTTTGGTTGCTCCACCTGAATTTACATCAATTGCAACAAGTGCCTCTGTAGGATTTATTACTATGTAACCACCAGATTTAAGTTTTACTTCCTGATTAAACATTTTAAGGATTTCTTTTTCTACACTGTATTTTGTAAATATTGGTGTTTTGTTTTTGTATTGTTTTACAAACTTAGAGCATGATGGAAGGACCTGTGACATGTATTTCTTTGTCTCTTTATAAGCTTCATTTCCTTCGACATAAACTTCTTTCATATCTTTGGTATACACATCACGCACTACTCTTCTTAATAAATTTCCTTCTTCATGTATGAGAGCAGGGGCAATAGCCTTTTTTGTTGAATCAACTACATTGACCCAAAGCTTATTTAGAGTAATGTAGTCTTTTTTGATTTCATTCTTTGTTTTATTCAAGCCTGCAGTCCTTATGATCAGTCCCATTTCAGCAGGTACTTTTAATTCGTCTACAATTTTTTTTAATTTATTTCTATCATCAGTTGTAGAAATTTTTCGAGAAATACCCTTTGTTTTAGTTGAGTTTGGCATTAGGACAGTATACTTTCCTGCAAGTGAAATATAGGACGTTAATGCAGCCCCTTTATTGCCTCTTTCTTCTTTAACAACTTGAACTAAAATTAGTTGACCAGCTTTAATTACCTCTTGTATTTTATATGACCTAAGCAATTTACGTCTGAGATTAAAATTCTTTTTCTTGTCAAATTTGCTCAAATTAATTAAATCAGATTCATTATCTTCTTTTGCTGTGTCTGAACTATTGTTATTTTCTTTATTTTTATTAACTTGAGCATCCTCTATGTCTTTTTCATTATTTTCTTGATGCTGTTCTTCAAATTCGGCTTCTGCTTTAAGAAGTGCCTCCCGATCTGCAACAGGAATTTGGAAATAGTTCGGATGTATTTCGCTAAAAGCTAGGAAACCATTTTTTTCTGATCCAATCTCAACAAAAGCAGCCTGCAAGGAGGCCTCGATACGTGAAACCTTACCTAAATAAATATTTCCTTTTAAATTTTTTTTATTTAGTGACTCAAATTCAAAATCTTCTAAGCCATCATTGCTAATAAGTGCGATTTGAGTTTGATCCGTGCGTGATCCATCAATAAGTAGTTTGTTTGACATTTAAAGAAACCTTTCAAATCACTGCTATTCAGAAGCAGTGAAGAATATATTATTTGAGATATGTAAAATTTATTCATTTTTTCAATATGTTATCACTATAGTTACATGCGTTATTATCAAAAATCAAATATTTTTAATGTCATTAAAAATTGATAAAAATAACGTATTTTGTCTTTTATTGTCTTACGATGGCCACATAAATATCTGAAACTATCATAATAATGAAATTATTTAGTTATAGAAATTTTATCATATTATTTACAGCGTTGCCTGTAACCTTAATAATAACTATTTTAATCTTCTTAAATGAGTTGCCAGATTTTTCTAGCCTTCAAAAGTATAAGCCGAATGTGTTAACTAGAGTTCATTCATCTGATGGAACTCTAGTAAAAGAATTCTCAAGAGAATATAGAATTTTTGTTCCAATTGAGGATATTCCTATTCAATTAAAGCAAGCATTCATATCTGCAGAGGATAAAAACTTCTATAAACATTTTGGCATTGATGGAATAGGTATTCTTAAAGCATCTATAAGAAATATATCGAATTATTTAAATGAAAGAAGGCCTCAGGGAGCATCTACAATCACTCAACAAGTAGCTAAAAACTTTTTACTTAACGATGAATTATCTCTTCGAAGAAAAATAAAAGAAGCGTTGTTGGCAATAAAAATTGAGCAAGTTTTAAAAAAAGATCGAATTCTAGAATTGTATCTTAATCAAATATATTTAGGATCTGGAACATATGGAGTCGCAGCTGCATCAAATAGATATTTTAAAAAATCCTTAAGTGAACTTTCAATTGAACAGATGGCTTTTTTAGCCGCACTTCCAAAAGCCCCTAGTCGCTATCATCCAAAGAGAAATTATGAGAAGGCTTTTGACAGGAGAAACTATGTTTTGAAAAGGATGTTCGCAAATGACTTCTTGGATAAATACGAACTTCAAACATTGCTTAAAAAACCACTAATAACAGAATTAGGCATAAAAAAAGAATATTATTCTTCTGAATTTTTTTTAGAAGAGATAAGAAAAAAAATAATCAATATCTTTGATGAAGAGACATTGTATCATGGAGGCTTATCAGTAAGAACATCATTAGATACTCGAACTCAATCATTAGCAGATAGCGCTCTTAAAAATGGTTTAAAGAATTATGACAAAAGACATGGCTTTAAAGGCCCATTGAATAAGTTAAAGAATATAGATTTAAATTTAATAAAGCAAAAAATCAAAATACCGGACAGTTTTTTTCTAGCTAGAGTAAAGCTCATTAATGACAATAAGGCAATAATTGAAGTGCTTATTAATGACGAACTAGAAGAAGGCATTCTATCAAATTATAAATGGGCTAGAAAATATATAAATGATAATTACGTTGGACCTAAAATTATAAATGTCGAAGACATAATAGAAAAAGATGACATAATATTTGTATCAAATAATTTTAATGGTACTTTTTCATTGGAACAGATACCAGAAGTCAATGGAGCCATAATTGTCATGGATCCGTTTTCGGGAAGAATCCTTGCAATGTCAGGTGGCTTTGATTTCAATCTAAGTAATTTTAACAGAGCTCTACAAGCGAAGAGGCAACCTGGATCAGCTTTTAAACCATTTGTTTATATGTCTGCTTTAGAAAATGGCTTACAACCAAACAGTTTAATACTTGATGCACCTTTTGTAATTGATCAAGGTGGTGACTTAGGTAAGTGGAAACCAGAAAATTATGGAAAAAAGTTTTATGGTCCTACACCTCTAAGAATAGGAGTTGAAAACTCTAGAAATTTAATGACAATTAGAATTGCTCAGTACTTGGGTATGGACAAAGTATCTGAAATAGCTGATAGGACAGGCATATTAAACGATATGCCTAAAGTTCTGTCTATGTCACTCGGTGCTGGTGAAACCTCACTGATAAAATTAACAAGTGCATACGCCTCATTTGTAAATGGAGGGAAACACATAAATCCTAATATAATTGATAGAATTCAAGATAGAAGAGGAAAAAATATTTATCTTGCAGATTTTGGTAATTGTGAAAATTGCAGAAAGCCTTTTATTCAAGAGGATCCGATACCAATACTTGAAACCAATCAAAGATCTATTTTCTCACCTGTAAACTCTTATCAAATGGTATCTATTTTAAAAGGCGCAGTCGATAGAGGAACAGGAAAAAAAACTAAAATCGAAAATATCGAAATTGGAGGTAAAACTGGAACAACCAACAACAATACTGATGCGTGGTTTATAGGATTTTCATCTGAAATTATAGTAGGAATTTATGTTGGATTTGATAGCCCCAAATCTCTTGGAAAAAGAGAAACCGGTTCTTCTGTAGCTCTCCCAATATTTAAGGAGTTTATGTCTGGATATTACGAAGATGATGCTCCGCTTCCCTTTATTATTCCTAGCGGCATAGAATTAGTACAAATCAATCACCAAACTGGACAGTTAAGTTATGGTATAAATGACCCCAAATCTATCTATGAAGCTTTTAGTAAAAGTGATAATCTTGCAAATAATTTTGAAACTTTAACAGGTGCTGACGGATTTAAAATTATTCAAGTAGAAGAGGATTTGTCAGACGATTATGTATTGTACTAATGGAAATTGACTTTGAACAACAGAACATATTTGCAAAAGAAAAGCTTGACCTAATTAGGAGGCATCTTTGACACAGATCAATTAGATATTGAGAAAGATAAACTTAAAAAGTTATCAGAAGATCCTAATTTCTGGTCTGATAGTGAGAGCGCAAAGCTTACTATGATGAAATTAAGTGAAATTGAAAACAATCTTCAATTAATAAAGAAGTATTCAAATCTAATATCTGAAAATAATGAGCTTTACCAGTTGGCTATTGAAGAAAATGATAGTTCAACAATTTCAGAATGTAATCTTAGCATACTAAAAATAATTGAGGATCTTCAGGCACATGAATTTAAATTGCAGTTTAAAGATGATGCGGACAGTAAAAATTGTTACTTGGAAATCCATGCAGGCGCTGGAGGTACAGAAAGTCAGGATTGGGCACAAATGTTATTAAGAATGTACTTAAGATGGGCAGAGAAAAAAAACTTTAAAGCAATTTTAATTCATGAGTCGCTTGGTGAGGAAGCGGGAATTAAATCATCAACATTATTAATCGAAGGGAGTTATGCGTTTGGTTACTTGAAGAAAGAGTCTGGAATTCACAGATTAGTGAGAATTTCACCATTTGACTCTAATTCAAGGCGTCACACCAGCTTTTCAAGTGTTTGGATTTCACCTTATGTAGATGAAAATATTGAGGTAAACATAAATGATAAAGACCTAAGAATTGATACATTCAGAGCATCAGGTGCAGGAGGCCAGCACGTTAATACTACTGATAGTGCAATAAGAATCACACATGAACCAACAGGAATTGTAGTTCAATGTCAAAATGAAAGATCTCAACATAAAAATAAAGCAACTGCAATGAGTCTCTTAAAATCAAAAATATATGAAATAGAAAGAGAAAAAATGGATGAGGACAAAAAAATTAAGGAAGGAGAAAAATCTGAAATAGGATGGGGAAATCAAATTCGTTCATATGTTCTACATCCATATAGAATGGTTAAAGATCTCAGAAGTAATTATGAAGATTCAGATCCAGACTCAGTTTTAGATGGAAATATTGATAAATTGATATTTTCTAACATCAATTTACGCTAATAGACATGAATAAAATTTTTAAATATACACTTATCTCTAGTTTATCTTTGATTTTGTTTGTTTGTTTTTACTTTATTGTATTAATTACGAATAATGGTTTATCAGTAAATTTCTTAAAACCTTACTTTAATGGAAAATTATCAGATAAATTTGAAAATTATTCACTTGATTTTGAAAAAGGTCTTTTGATCTATAGTGCTAGTACAGGATTACAATTCAATATAAATAATTTTATTGTATTTTTAGACGGTAAAGAAAATGAAATAGAAATCAACAAACTTGAATTCCCAATAAGTTGTATATTTCAACAGTTATCAAATAAAAGATGCAATATAAAACTGGATGAAATTAATTTTTCAAATCCGATTTATGGTTTAGTTTCAAAATTCAAAGCTGACACTTCATTAGATCAATCGATGGCTTCGATAGAATTAGATAATCCTCTAAAAAATGGATTTATGTCCATACAAAATTTATCTGGAATTATAGAAACTATAGATATGTCAGTATATTCAATAGATGTCGGTTATTTGCATGATGATAAAAAAATTATTTTAAATAAATTTATGGGTAACAATATTTTTTTAATAGATAGAGGCTTCATTAATTTTGATAACTTAAACAATGAATTAAAATTAAAACTTAATTTTTCTATAAATCCTAAAATACTACATTCTAAATTATTTAATTTTTCAGAACAAATATTAAATCAACTTGACAATTTAATTGGATGGCAAAATATGAATCTTGATACTACTTTAAATAACTTTGATATATATAATTTAAATACATTTGTACTAGCTGAAAATTCAAAAGTATCAATGGACGGTATGTATGAAATGGATTTCAACCTTGTTGAAGATTTCTTTTATGACCAATCCTATCTTTCTGATTATAAAATAACATTACTTAAAGATAAAAAAATCAATAAACTAATAATCCATGAATTAAAAAACGATATTATATTTATTGAGGATGCTAATATTACATTTGATAATCTTAGTTTTATTAGTGGTAAAGCTAATATTCCAATTAATATTGAAAAAGATATTGTTTTAGGTTTTTTTGAAAGACTTTTTAGTTCAAATGATTCATATAATGCAAGAATCATAAGTTTGTTAGAAACATCACTAGTAGAGAAACAAAAAGTTTTCACCTCATTCTCTTTTAATTTTAAGGGCAATAAAGCAAATAAAATATTTAAAGATACTTCAATAACATTGGAAGGACCGTTGAATATAAACTATGTATTTGACGATAATGAAATTCCAAATGAGATTTTAGGGAAAATTAATTATAAATTTAATTTATACAATCTTGAAAAACCTCAAGTCAATTTTGATGGGGAGATTAATTTCAATGATTCTGAGGCTTATATAAGACAAATAAATTTAGCAAAAGTGAGGGGTGAAGCGCTTGATATTAAGTTTAAAGGCTTATTTGATCAGGAGAATGACAGTTTAATCAAATTTAACTCAATTGGTAGTTCAGTAAATTTAAAAGGTAAAATAAGATTGTCTAGTGACAATCATTTATATCTTGATCAAATTGTTATAGATAACTCTGACAATGTAAAACTAACTATCAACGGCGACTTATCTAAAAAAGTACTTAATATGACTGTAGAAGGAGATATTATAGATCTGTCGCAAAACAAAATTGAGAACAGGAAAATCAAAAAATCTTATCTGAATAAAGAATTTTATAAAATAAGTACACAAAAAGTTATTTTCAATGAAAATGTGCAAGCAGATAATTTTAAGGCTACAATAAATAAAGAAAAATCAACTTTAAATGTATATAGTGGTGCAACTAATGGAGCCTCGTATTTAAAATATACAAGAGAAAAAAATGAATACGAAGATACAAATATAATTTATTCAAATAATATTTCAGATTTCGTAAATGAAGATCATGCTGCTTACAAGTTGTTAAGTGACGGTGATATTCAGATGATTTCTGTGCGAAATCTTGAAACTCTTAAAGCGAATGTAGACATTAAATTGAACGATTTTGTTTTAATCAATTCGCCTGCATCTCTTAAACTTCTTTCATTACCATCGATATCTGGTTTAGTAAGTATAGCTGAAGGCGAACAAGGAATTAGGTTTGGTTATGGTGATATAAAATACGTTGAAACTGACAAAAATTTTGAGAATATTGAAGCATTTGCAGTTAGTGACAGTTTAGGTCTTGTAATGGATGGAAGTATTAATCGTGGGTCAAATTCTATAGATATGAAAGGAGAAATTAGCCCTTTACATCTCATAAATGCAATCATTCAAAATGTGCCAGTCTTAGGAAATATTCTTGTTGGAAATGAGGGAGAGGGATTATTTTCTATTGATTTTAGACTATTTGGTAACTCAGAAGATCCAGAAGTAGAGTCAAATCCTTTGACAATAATAAAGCCAAGAATTTTAGAAAGAGCAGGGGAGTTTTTACAAAATTTAGATGGTACTAACCAAGAATAATTTTAAAATGTCTTTTTTTACCGATACTTATAAGTATACCATCCTCATTTTCTAAATCGCTTTGATTTATGACGTACATTTCATCCGAAATCAACTTCTTATTAACCTTAACTCCATTTCCACGTATTAATTTCCTACTTTCAGACTTAGACGAGGCCATTTCCATTCTAACTATTAAATCTGACAAATATTGATTTCGTGAAGCTTCATCTGCTTTAAGCGTTAACGTTGGCATATCTTTGGACATAATATCTTTTGTAAATAACTCGGTCGCAATTTTTTCTGCTCTTTGGGACTCTTTCTCTCCGTGAAGCATTTTAGTGGCTTCATTGGCGAGTAAAATTTTTAATTCATTTATGCTCTTATTATTCTTTACTAATTCTCCAATTGACTTCAAATCAATATCAGTAAATAACTTTAAAAATTTAGCTACATCTCGATCATCTACATTTCTCCAAAATTGCCAATAATCGTAAGGCGAAAGCATATTTTCATCTAGCCAAATAGCCCCATCAGCTGTTTTGCCCATTTTGTCTCCATTGGCGTTTGTTAACAGTGGCGTTGTTAAGCCATAAGCGCTCTTATTGTTCGCTCTTCTGATCAGTTCTACG
The DNA here is from genome assembly GCA_902527075.1 of uncultured Pelagibacteraceae bacterium. The sequence goes on along the minus strand of CABZNM010000004.1, from coordinate 23,458 downwards.
CCGTTAACAATATTGCCCCATTGATCAGATCCTCCAATTTGTAAAATGCAATCATCAATTTTATTTAATTCATAAAAGTCATATGCTTGAAATATCATATAATTAAATTCCACAAAACTTAGTGATTGTTCGCGGTCCAGTCTAATTTTAACACTATCAAATGATAACATCTTATTGATTGTAAAATACTTACCATAGTCTCTCAGAAAATCGACATAATTTAGTTTTTGAAGCCATCTTGCATTGTCTCTAATTAAAGTTTTGTTTTCTGACATATTTAGAAATTTTGAGAAGACTTTTTCAAGGTTTTTTCCATTGGTATTTATTTCATCATCAGTAAGCATCTTTCTAGTCTCATCTTTACCAGATGGATCACCTATTTTTGTTGTACCTTTGCCAATTAATATAATTGGAACATGACCATATTTTTGGAAAAGTTTCATGATCATAATTTGTATGAGACTTCCGACATGCAATGATTTTGCTGTGCAATCAAAACCAATATAGAACTTAATTTTTTTACTCTCAATGAGGTGGGATAACTCTTCTTCATTTGTGCATTGGTGAATGAAGCCTCTTTCCTTTAATTCAGAAAATAATGTCATATAATGACTATTATAATATTATAATATGAATGAAAAGCTCGAAAAATTGTTATGAATAATCTTAGCTATTTTGCCCTTGGTATAATGACGGGCACTTCACTTGATGGAATTGACTTATCTCTCTGTCGCACAGACGGTAAGACAAGATTCAAAAATATAAAGACATTATTTATTTCATATAAAACAGCCTTAAGAAATGAAATATATGATTTAATAATTAGATTTGATAAAAAAAAATATTCAATTGAAGATTTGATTTCATTAAGGAGAAAAATTTCAAAAGAGTATATAAATTCTGTTCAAAGATTTACTGATCTCTACAATTATAAAATTGATCTTTTATGTATACATGGTCAAACTATATATCACGATCCCTCAATGAAATCATCAATACAGCTTTGTGATGGCCCATATATAGCTAATGAATTGAAAAAAAAAGTAGTCTATGACTTTAGACAATATGATATGAAAAAAGGAGGTGAGGGAGCTCCTTTAGCTCCTATTTATCATAAATTAATCCTTCAAAAAAATAAATTAATTGATAATGCATGTTTTATAAATATTGGAGGAATTTCAAATATTTCTATTTGTTTGTTATCAAGAAAAATAATTGCGTACGATACTGGTCCAGGTATGTGTCTCTTAGATAAATATGTTTATCAAACGAAAAACAAATTATTTGATCAAAATGGCAAATATTCTAGTAAAGGTGAAGTAGATTGGAAATTAATTAATAAGTTGATGCAAGATAATTATTTTAAAAGAAGACATCCAAAGTCTCTTAATAATAGCTATTTTAAACTTGATGTTTTTAATTATTTAGATTTTTATGATGCCTGTGCAACAATTTCTGCCTTTACAGCAGTATCAATAGTTCAAGCATTAAAGACACACAGAGTTGAAAAAGCAATAATTACGGGTGGAGGGTCTAAAAATAAATTCATCATAAAACTTATTAGAGATCTCTCAAATGTTCAGATAATTTCAAATAAAGCCTTAGGTATAAAAGTTGATTTTGTTGAAGCTGATGCGTTCAGTTACTTGGGAGTAAGAAGATTAAAGAATCTTCCAATTTCTTTTCCAAATACTACGAATGTATCAAGTGCGACTACTGGAGGAAATATCATCTAAAACGAGAGTTTAGTTCTTTTTCAATATAACTAGATATTGTTTTATTAAGTTTTTCCATTTCATTGTCATAGAAATGGTTTGCACCAGTTATCTCTTCATATTCTATATTAATATTTTTCTGAGATTGAAGTTTCTCAGCAAGCTTTGCAGTTTCATCAATTGGAACTAAATCATCTTTTTTACCTTGAACTATAAGACCAGATGATGGACATGGTGCGAGAAAATTAAAATCATATAAATTTGGTTGAGGTGAAACACTTATAAATCTAGTTATTTCTGGCCTTCGCATCAGTAGCTGCATACAAAGTAATGCACCAAATGAAAATCCAGCAACCCAGCATTGGTTGGTATTGGGATTTTGCTTTTGTATCCAATCGAGAGCAGCAGCTGAGTCAGCAAGTTCTCCTAAACCATTATCAAATTTACCTTCACTTTTACCTACCCCTCTTAAATTAAATCTAAATATAGAAAACCCAAGTGTATCAAATATAGAAAATAGCTCACGTACTACAGGGTTATTCATTGTGCCTCCATACAGTGGATGTGGATGAATAATTATAGCTACAGGGGGGTTTAATGACTGACCTTTTTTATATTTGCCTACAAGCTTGCCATCAGGGCCAGTAAAAACTACTTCTTTGACTTGTTTATTCATAATTAGTAATTAAATACTTGACTGAAATAGTGGGTTATTATAAATACTCACTAAGACGGTATACTAAATTTTATATTGATAATTCAAGGTTTTTTTTAAATGAGTAAAATCATTGGTTTAATAGACTCTTATATTGAGAGGGATCCCGCAGCAAAGGGCAGAATCGAGACAGTTTTGACATCTCCTGGTCTACACGCCCTAGGCATATACCGTGTTGCAAGCTTTATTTGGTCTCTTAAGATTTACATTTTAGCAAGATTATTGTCGCATATTGCGAGAATATTTACTGGCATTGAAATTCATCCTGGGGCAAAAATTGGCTCAAGATTCTTTATAGATCATGGAATGGGTGTTGTTATTGGAGAAACAGCAGAGATTGGCAACAATGTTACCATATATCACGGTGTCACACTTGGCGGTGTAGCGCCAAGTGAAGACAGCGCAAGTCAAATAAATAAGAAAAGACACCCAACTCTATGTGATAACGTAATTGTTGGATCAGGTGCACAAATTTTAGGTCCTATAACTATCGGTGAAAACTCAAAAGTTGGTTCAAACTCAGTTGTAGCAAAAGATATAGAGCCAAATAGAAGTGTCATTGGTAATCCTGCAAGATATACAACCTCAAGCCCAGCTGGGGTTAAAAAATTCAGGGCATATGGCGTAAGTCGTGGAGACGACAGTCGTAGTGCGATTGTTAGTCAGCTTGAAAAAGATAATGCTGAATTGAAAGAAAGAATTGAAAAACTTGAAAAAAGTATAATGGAGAATAAATGAAGATAACTTCGAGAGGAAGATACGCAGTTTTAGCCATGGTTGATATAGCAAAACATGGAGAGTTATCTCCATGCAGTTTAGCTCATATATCCATACGTCAAAATATTTCTTTATCTTACCTCGAACAAATTTTTAATGACCTTAAAAAAGCTGAGCTCGTTAGAAGTCAGAGAGGTCCAGGTGGAGGATATAAATTATCTAAAGACTCAAGTGATATTAGAATACTTGAGATTTTTGATGCAATTGATGAAAAAATTAAAACAACTAGTTGTGGAAATAATCCAAAAGCATTTTGCTCTGGCAATGGAAAAAAATGCTTAACTCACAATTTTTGGGAAGAACTTGAGGGCGTAATTGGTAACTATCTTAACTCAGTTAACTTAAGTGATTTGATAGAAAATAACGCAAAAATGAATATTGGGAATAAATTTATACGATGAACAAAGTAAGCAAAGATAACTTTAAACAAGATAAGTACAAATATGGATTTGTTACTGACATTGAAAGTGACAAAATTCCAAAGGGGCTTAACGAAGATGTGATTAGACTTATTTCTAAAAAGAAAGAAGAGCCGCAGTGGATGCTTGATTGGAGACTCAAGGCTTATGAGAGACTGCAGAATATGGAGCCTCCTAAATGGGTGAAGGCTAAATTTAAAGATATTGATTTTCAGGACATTTATTATTACGCGTCTCCAAAAGATTTTAAGGATAAACCAAAGTCTTTAGATGAAGTAGATCCTAAACTCTTAGAGACCTACGAGAAATTAGGTATCCCTCTTAAAGAGCAAAAGGTCCTAGCTGGTGTAGCAGTCGATGCCGTTTTCGATAGTGTATCTGTAGCTACAACATATAAGGATAAGCTTGATGAAATAGGTGTAATTTTTTGTCCAATTTCAGAAGCAATTAGAAAACACCCTGATTTAGTTAAAAAATATCTAGGGACTGTAATACCTGTTTCTGATCATTATTACGCAACATTAAATTCAGCAGTTTTTAGTGATGGTTCCTTTGTATATATTCCAAAAGGTGTTAAATGTCCGATGGAATTATCAACTTATTTTAGAATAAATGCATCGGAGACCGGTCAGTTTGAAAGAACACTAATAGTAGCTGAAGAAGGAAGTTATGTAAGTTATTTAGAAGGCTGTACGGCACCCATGCGCGACGAAAATCAACTTCATGCTGCGAACGTAGAATTAGTTGCCTTAGATAATGCAGAAATTAAATATTCAACAGTTCAGAATTGGTATCCGGGAGATGAAAATGGCGTAGGTGGGATTTATAACTTCGTTACAAAAAGAGGACTTTGTAAAGGAGTGAATTCAAAAATATCATGGACACAAGTTGAAACTGGATCTGCTATTACATGGAAGTATCCAAGCTGTATTTTACTAGGGGATAATTCAACTGGAGAATTCTATTCGGTAGCGATTACAAATAATTATCAACAGGCTGACACTGGTACAAAAATGGTTCATTTAGGAAAAAATACTAAAAGTAGGATCATATCCAAAGGAATATCTGCCGGAAAGTCGTCAAATACTTATAGGGGACTAGTAAGTTTTAACAGAAGAGCAAAGAATGCAAAAAATTATACCCAATGTGACTCTTTATTGGTAGGTGGAAAATGCACTGCTCACACAATTCCATTAACTGAAAATGGTTCTAATGACTCCTCAATTGAGCATGAGGCAACAACATCCAAGATCAGTGATGAGCAACTATTTTATGTAATGCAAAGAGGACTAGATGCAGAGGCTGCTCAAGGCTTGATTGTTAACGGCTTCTGTAAGGAAGTATTGCAGAAGTTACCAATGGAGTTTGCTGTTGAAGCTCAAAAACTTGTAAACATAAGTCTTGAAGGAAGTGTTGGATAAAATGTTAGATATTAAAAAAATTAATGTCTCAGTTGAAGATAAGCATATTTTGAAGGATCTTAATCTTAATATTGGAAAAGGAGAGATCCACGCAATCATGGGTCCAAATGGATCTGGTAAAAGCACTATTGCTCATACACTAGCTGGAAACCCAAATTATGAAGTTCAATCGGGCCAAATAGAGTTTCATAAAAAAGATTTATTAGAACTAGATCCCTCAGAAAGATCGTTGCTTGGACTTTTTCTTGCATTTCAGTACCCAATAGAACTTCCTGGTGTAACCAATGCTAACTATCTAAAGCAAATTGTAAACGTTCATAGAAAAAAGGAAGGTTTGAATCCAATCGATGCTGGCGAATTTTTAAAATTACTCAGAGAAAAATCAAAGCAACTTGATATTCCAATGGATATGCATTCTAGATTTGTCAATACGGGATTCTCTGGGGGAGAAAAGAAGAAGAATGAAGTATTACAAATGGACTTACTTAATCCAAGCCTCGTAATAATGGATGAGACGGACTCTGGTCTTGATGTTGATGCTCTTAAAAGTACTTCTGAAGCAGTAAATCAATTAAGATCAAGCGATAGATCATTTATCATCATTACTCATTACTTAAGACTTTTAGAGTATATAGAGCCTGACTTTGTTCATGTCTTTCAGGATGGTGCTATTGTTGAGTCAGGCGATAAATCACTCGCATCAAGAATAGATCAAGAAGGTTATGCAGGTTAATTATGTCTGAAAAAATACTCAACTGTTCTTTGATACTTAGCGATGTGATTGAGCTAGAAGGTAATTTAACAAAAAATATAATAAATTGTAATGGCGATCAAGGCAATTTTGATGGTTCTATAAAACTTACTGGCTCAACAGATAGGTTGGTTGTTAATTTAATTAATAAGTCAGATTTTAAAATAAATCTATCCCTCAATATCGATGTCGGACCTAATTGTTTTTTAGAGATACGTGACGAGTCAAATTACGATAACGGTTCTGATTTTAAGATTGAGTCAAAACTAAATAAAAATTCTATATTTGAATTGTTTAGGCTTAACAAATTCAATCCAGAGTCAGTGAATTACTTTAGTCATAAGATTGATTTATCAGGTAATTGTGAATTTAGAGATTTTAATTTTTCAAATGGTTCACAAGAAATGAACAGCAAAACAATCATTTCTCTTAAAGAACAAAATGCAAGCTATATAGGTTCTGGAGCAGTAATATCTAATTCTACGAATGCTAAAAATGAACTTATAATTAATCATTTGTCTAAATCCGCAAAATCAGACTGTTCATTTAAAACTGTTTCAAGAGGAAAATCTAATATTACTTTTAGTGGAATGGTCTTTGTTGATAAAGACTGTTCAGATACCGAGTCAAATCAAATTAGTAAGGGCCTAGTTATGGACGAAGAGGCAAGAATTAATTTAATTCCAATGTTAGATATAAACAATGACGATGTAGTATGTGCTCATGGCGCAGCTTCAGGTAAACCGGATGAAAACATATTATTTTATTTAAAATCTAGAGGCATCTCCAAAGAAGATGCTGAAAAAATTTATATTGAGGGTTTCCTTGGTGAATTTGTAGATAAGATTTCAAATGAAGAAATGCAAAAGAAAGCTTTTAATTATATTACTTCAATTTCATAAATGATAAACACTGCAAAAATAAGAAAAGATTTCCCAATTTTAGATAAAAAAATCTTAAATCAAAAAGATCTTATTTACTTTGACACTGCTGCATCAGCTCAAAAACCTGAACTAGTTATTAGTGAGATGAATAATTTTTACAGAAAAAACTATTCAAATGTAAGCAGGGGAATTCATACCCTTTCAGTAGAGTCTACCTTTGCATTTGAAGAAGCGCGTGTAAAGGTTCAGAAATTTATAAACGCCACCTCGGAAAAAGAAATTATTTTCACTAAAAGTGCAACTGAAGGCATTAATCTAATTGCACAAACATTTGCTGAAAAGAACATTAACGAAGGAGATGAGATTGTTTTAACTACAATGGAACATCATTCAAACTTAATACCATGGTTTCTAGTACGTGATAAATATAAGTGCACAATCAAATTTGCAAATGTTGATAAAAATGGACACATAGATAAAGAGCACTTTGAGTCGTTATTGAATGATAAGACAAAAATTGTTGCTATTACCCATTTATCAAATGTTTTTGGAACAGAAACAAGTTCTGAAATATTTAAGTTATGTCATGATAGAAATATCCCAGTATTATTGGACGGTTGTCAATCAGCAGCGCATTTAGATATAGATGTTCAAAAATTAGGATGTGATTTCTACGTTTTTTCTGGTCATAAGCTTTATGGACCATCTGGAATTGGTATATTATACGGTAAAAAAGAAATATTAGAAAAACTTCCACCATATCAAGGCGGGGGAGGAATGATTGCAGATGTAACTCTTGAAGGTGCAACTTTCACTGGTTTACCAGCAAAATATGAAGCAGGTACACCACCAATTGTTGAAGCTTTTGGTTTAGGTGTTGCCATAGATTACGTAACAAAAATTGGAATGAAAAATATAAATAACCATGAGTCTGAATTAACTAAAAATGCCTTAAACGAAATGATGGATCTTGACTTTGTAGAAATATACGGAACAAGTTCAGATAAAAACTCCATAATTTCCTTCAATTTAGAAAACATTCATTCTCATGAAGTAGCTTCTTTTTTAGATGTTGAAGGTGTTGCAATTAGAGCTGGTCATCACTGCTGCCAGCCTTTGATGAAAAAACTCAATGTTAACTCCACATCAAGAATGTCATTTGGGATTTATAATACTGCTGACGAAATAAAAGTTTTTATTAACGCAATAAAAAAATGTAGAGATTTTTTCAAAAAATGAATGATTTACTAAAAGAGCTTTATCAAGAATTAATTTTAGATCATGGCCAAGAGCCAAGAAATTTTGGTACATGCGAAAACCATAACAAAAGTGCGGATGGTCATAATCCACTTTGTGGAGATAAAGTTCACCTTAGTTTTTACCTAGATGAAAATGACATTATTAAAGATATCAAGTTTTCAGGTGAGGGATGTGCTATTTCAATAGCTTCAGCATCACTTATGACAGAAAAGCTAAAAGGCATGAAATTAAGTGAAGCTCAAAGTATATTCAATGATTTTACCAAGCTAGTTAAAGGCGATGCTGATACGCTAGAAATATTAAACGACGAAGATTCACTTTATGCATTAAAAGGAGTAGAGGCCTTTCCGATGAGAGTAAAATGTGCCACTTTGGCTTGGCACACATTCAAATCAGCAGTTGAGAATAAGTAATGCGACTTTATTACATATATATTATTCTACTAGTAACATTAATAGTTTTACAACTTACATTTGGTAGAAACTCATTTGCCGATGTAAACTTAGAGGAGTATGACATGACAAAAGTTAATATAATTGACACACCTTTTTGGTGCTCAACAACACCTGAAGAAAGGCAAGAGGCAATTAACAACCTCACTGAAGAGCAAAGAATGGTCGCTTTAGAAAATGGAACAGAAAGACCATTTACTAATGAATTTTGGGACAGCAAAGAAGTCGGTCTCTACGTTGATGTCATTTCAGGTGAGCCATTATTTTCTTCAAAAGATAAATTTGACTCAGGCACAGGATGGCCAAGTTTTGATAGGCCTATTGAAGGAACAGATATTGTTGAACTAGTTGATAAGTCTCACGGAATGAAAAGAACTGAAGTAAGAAGTGAGTTTGGTCAAGCTCATCTAGGTCATTTGTTTAATGATGGACCAACTGAAACAGGTTTGAGATATTGTATTAATTCTGCTTCTTTAAAATTTATCCCATTGTCAGAGATGGATGAAAAAGGTTATGGGGATTACGTGAAATACTTTAATTAATATGCAAATAGAAGATCAAAAAGTAATAGAAGCTCTTAAAACCGTATTTGACCCTGAAATACCAGTTGATGTATATGAACTAGGATTAATTTATAAATGTGAGGTATCACCTGAAAATGATGTTATCATACAAATGACTTTAACAACGCCTAATTGTCCTGTTGCTGACGAAATGCCAAAGAAAGTTAAAGATGCAGTTTTAGCGGTAGAGGGAGTTAATAAAGTAGCAGTTGATTTAATCTGGGATCCACCTTGGGACATGTCTAGAATGTCAGATGTGGCAAGGTTAGAACTAGATATGATGTAAGTTAATTACTTGAAATAGTTATATTGCAGTATATTTTAAAACAACTTAAAAAAGGTGATTCTTGAGGAGCCCGTAGCTCAGTTGGTAGAGCACTCCCCTTTTAAGGGAGTTGTCCTCGGTTCGAACCCGAGCGGGCTCGCCAGTAAAAAATTATGACACGTAAATTTTATCAAAAACTTGGTCCTTACAATAAAGAAGGCGAAAAGGGTAAAGACATAAATCCCAACAAAGCAAGAAACTGGGTAATTACTTGGTACACCTTTGTATTAATTTGTGTAGTCTCTTTTCTAATATTTAGTAATTAAATATAACTGAATGTGGCCATTTGATTGCGGTTTAGAACCTTTTGAGGCTAGAAGAGTATCTGTAGTTTATTCAGCTGCATCTGCGCCTCTAATATTATCAGCATATCTTATTCTGAAAAATAAAATGGAAAGATGGGTATCGCTTACCTTGATTTCATCGTTTATATTTGCTGCATTAGGATGGGAACTTTGGATTAATTATGGATTACTAAATGGAGAAGAGGTCAACCTAAGAAGATCTGAAGCATTAAGCTGTGCTATACCAATGAATATTAACTGGATAGTGAATTCTTTAGGTGATACAGGTATTGTATGGTTTGGAATACTTTTAGTTGGATGGATATTTAGAAATAAGGAGAGTTTTAAAAAATTCTATTGGTCTGTATTCCTTGTTTTACTTGCGTGGTTTATGTTTCAAAATATTTTAGTTGAGATAGTTATATATCATCATCAAGTTGGTGGAAACGCTCTGTTGTCTTGGGCACCAATGATGCCACTTGGTTCGTGGTTTAATCCTAAGCTACAAGTGATAGGAGATAGAACTGTGGCATTACAAACTCAATCTGCTTGGATTATTGGATCGTTTGTATTTTATTATTTAGCGATTTATTTTTATAAAACACAGAAAAATTAAATATGAAAATATTAACGTCTTTAATAATAATAATTTTTATTATTTCGATTAGTTATCTAATAAAAAAAATTTTTTTTCATAGAAAAAAAAATCAAAATAGAATTTTTGAAGGCGAATTTGAAGAAATAGATGATAAAGAGGATTAGAAAAAAATCCTGTCATAATTGCTCTACTGCTCAGAGAGTTCTTTACAGATGTCGATACGAAAATACTAAATCTTGGGTTTTTCTATGCAAAGTATGTCTTCCTGAAAAACAAAAACAACAAAGTTATCAATATGGTGGCACATGGAAGGCAGAAAAAAATAGATTATAAACTACTTCCCTTTTATCAAATAAGAATTAGTTAAAGTTTTATGCTTCGTAACATTATTGCTCTTATTTTCTGCCTGCATATTGTGATTTTTCATGTAACTGCAGAAGATAGTGTTGAGCCAATTGAGATAGGCCAAAAATACTACGATCATATTTATGAGTCTTGGGAAGGAATTTTCCCTGACGGCAACAGAAATGCTGCGGGTCCTAAATTTTTTAGCTTCGCGCTAGAACAAAGTTTAACAGCTGAAGATTTTGTTGAATACAACAAGATGTACTGTTCAGTATCTGGATCCCTGTTAAGACCAGGCGATGCCCCTGACTTAGTAAGGATTTACGAAGAGGATACAAATAATTTGATTTGTGGTGAATATTATAGATGCTGTTGGCCTTGTACTTGTGATTTAATGAAATATGCCAAAACAAGAAAGGCAAAATTTATGTTTGATAACACAGATCATGAATTTTATGTCTTAACGATTAAAGATCCTTGTGCAAAAGATAATTTTCCAAGGAGAGTTAATAAAAATTATTTTTGTAAAAATGACAAGCTTGATAAAGAACAAGTGTTTACAGTAGGCGGTGATTTAGTAATTGGATTACTACATAACGCATCGGAATGTAGCACTGATCAACTTGTTTCTATTGCTTCTAACGAAATGACAGGTGCTATGTGTGAATTTAGAAACAGTCAACCTATTGAAGAGGTTCAGGGTGGAATGGGTGATATTTTTATTCAAATGGCCAACTAATTTTTTTGTTTAATTACTAGTGTTTCATTGATTTCAAAATCTTTGTACTCCGTTACTTCACCATTTGTCCATTTCACTTCTATTTTTTCAATTATCTCTGAATTTCTTATACCATAGTGTGCAACTGGTTCCATTTGACATAAGTAACCTGAACCTGCATCAATTGTTTTAGCATGCACTCGCTGATCACTATAGAGTTTGACAGTCGCGCCACGTGCAGGTGCACCAAAAGCATTAATTGGTTTTATTCTAATATATTTATGATTACTTGGAACATTTGCTTTATAAAGGGATAACGGTTGCTCACCACTTTCACCGTGCGAAATTAATAATTCTAAAATACCGTCATTGTCAATATCTGCAACAGCTGCACCTGTGCCAAGGCCATTTGGTTCTAATGCTTGATTTAAGTCAATCTTTTCAAACTCTCCTGATTGTAGGATCTTAAAAAGTTTATTCGGCTCACCAATGTTGTTTATAAACACTTCATCATAACCATCATTATCAAAATCTGCTGATATAATAGTTCTTACTCTTGTTGGCGTATCAAAGTCTGGTTTTGCAATATCTTTGAACTTTTCTCCCTTTCGAACATAAGTGCGATGATAACCCATCCAGTTTCCATTAATTATGCCTAATTCACCATCATAGAAAATGTTTGATAGGGTAGTACCTCTTCCATTTTGGAAAATATCTTGTACTTCATATTCATTGGCTACATCAACAAAAGTTCCATTGTCATTCCTATATAGAAAATTTGCACCGCGCTCATTTGCTGCAAAAATATCATTATGGTCAGAGATTATGTGTCCTACCACAATGGCTCTACCTCCAGTAATCTGATCAATCTTTAAATCAGGCGCTTTATCTGATATTGAGTCATTGTGGTATTCATAGAATCTTGTTGGACCACCATAATTTGCAATGTATATACCATACTTGCCATTACCTTCTCTATCTACACATGCTACTGACCTACCAGCTGTATAATTTAATTCCTTCATATTTTTATCTAGCGAAAACAAATCGACAATTTCATTTTGTTTTATATCGAGGAGTCTGTCAGAGTATTGTTTTTCACCACTGTATGTATCAGTATTCAAAAAATAAACTTCCTCATAACCATCTTGATCGATGTCACATGCAGCAACACCAATAGTTCTTCTATTTGTGTCGTTGAAATTATTGTTTTTAATTAGATTTTTAAGAATATCATCTTCATAACCTAGGGCCAAATTGTCAGTACCAAATCCTGTAACAACAAATTCGAATTTACCGTCTTTATTAATATCGGTTACCGATACTCCATAACTTAGACGATCTACATTATTTTCAATAAGATTTGATATATTTTCAAAAAAATCTGCCATCACAACATTACAGTTAAATAGATAGATAACAAAAACTATTTGCAAATGTTTAAATAGTCTATTTTTAGAGAACCACATTGAATCCCTCAAATTGAGGATGGCCAATGTAAAGTTTTTTATTCGTACCAGCATTTTTATGAGCCTTTCTAAATGACTCTGATTTTGTCCAAGCTTCGAAGTGCTTTTGACTTGTCCAAGTACTATGTGATGCATAAAGTGTGAATTCCTCTGTTGTTTCACCTTTAATAAGATTAAATCCCATGAAGCCATCAACCTCATCAAGATAAGTCTCTCTATTTTTCCAAACATCTTCAAAATCACTCTCACAACCCAAAATAATTTTGAATCTATTCATTGCTATAAACATATTCACGAATCTAAATCGATAGAATAAGATTTCAACAGTTGAAAATCTGTTCTTTTAAGGGTAGATACATTACTTATGTTGTTTTTAACAATTTTTATACACAGCCTCATAATTGGATTTATGATCTTTTTTATGTCTATTGTGACACCTGCAGTTTTTAAGAGTCTAGATGAACAACAGGCTGGAAAGTTTCTTAGAATTATTTTTCCAAGAATGTTTATTTATGGATTTATTTTATCTTTATTGGCCTCTTTGAGTGCTTTGTTTGCTGAATTATCTATGTACTGGTCATTATCATTGATAACTGCATTTTTGTTTCTTATTAATGCTTATATCATTACACCCAGAATAAATACGTATCGTGATCTTCAATTAAATGGTGACGAAAGTGCAGTTAAAATGTTTAAAGCTCTTCACTTTTTTTCTGTATTAATTTTTATTATTCAGCTTTTAATTTCAATTTTTCTTATCATCAGTTACGTATAAAAAAATCCCATTCGTTTGAATGGGATTCTTATTATGTAAACTGCATTTTCGCAGTTGTCTGTTATCACAGACTAGAATATTTGTTTGAGACGGTTTTGGCCACCACCCTCTAAATTGTTGGTGGCACCATCTTTTTAACCTCCACGTTAATCATCAATAAATATGATAGCAGCTAAGAGATTATTTGTTAATGTAAAATGAAAAAAGCTTAAACACCTTGTGAGTATTTAAGCTTTTGATGATAACGTGGATTGTTGCACTTTTTACATAAAAGTTATAAAAAAATCAATGTATTAAATAAAAAAATTAGGAAAATAGTAAAAATATGAAAATAATTGAAATTTTAGAAAATGTGGAACTTTTGCTTGTAAATCTTGAGGTAAACCTTGGCCCACAGAAAAGATCCTCACCTACGTTGTGCGTTCGTTTTAACGGTAAAATAATACCATTAAATACAGCTCATGATGGAAGGCCCATTTTAATGAATGAAGATAACGCAATCGAATCAGATCAAAATTAGTACTCAAATGATATAATGAGGAATGATTCTTCAATTGTGTAACTGGTGTAATACTGAAATCACCCCAATAGAGGTTCATGGTCATTACCAATGTCCTAAGTGTAAAACTAATATTGACCCCTGCTGTTCGGGTGAGAATGCCTCAGTTTATGACGAAACAATACACTCTTGCAACACAAAACGTTTTGACGAGTAATTAGAACATACTCATCAATAACAAAACTAATCCAAGAATAATTAAACCTAAAATTGGAAAGGTTAGAATTCTATAAAGTATCTGTAAGAATTGTTTAAAATTAAACCGTTCCATTATTTTGATAGTTTAATCTAGAGCAATATCAGTCCCATCACTCTCGTTTACAAAGAAATCAGGAAAGGGCTCAGCATCTGGAGTTGCTAAGTACTCTGTTAAATCAGTTTTTCCAGATTTGATTATAGTGCTATCATCTACACACATATTACCTGTAAACTTTTTAGAGTCCTGAGTAAGAATAAGATATGCTGCATCTCCCATAATAGCTGGAGTTCGACATTTACTTACACCTTTGTCTTCCATTGACAGAGCTAAAATATTATTTACTGCTGCAGTATTGATCATAGTTCTTGGCCATAAAGAGTTTACAGCTATACCTGATGATTTTAATTCTTCTGACATCCCTAAAGTGCACATGCTCATTCCGTATTTTGCCATTGTATATGCAACATGAGGACTAAACCACTGGCTCTCCATGTTGAGTGGCGGACCAAGGTTTAAGATATGAGGATTGGTTCCTTTCCTAAGGTGAGGTATACAGCATTTAGAAACAAGAAATGTTCCACGTGTGTTGATACCATGCATTAAATCATATCTTTTCATATCGGTTTGAAGAGTAGGTGTAAGACTGATTGCACTTGCGTTATTAACACAAATATCAATACCTCCAAATTTCTCTACTGTCTGATCAACCGCTGCTATGACTTGATCTTCAAAACGAATATCTGTTTTAATTCCAATTGCGTTTCCTCCAGCAGCATTTAATTCCTCTGCTGCAGTAAAAATGGTTCCTGGTAATTTTGGATGTGGCTCAGTAGTCTTTGCTATGATTGCTATATTAGCTCCATCCTCAGCAGCCCTTCTAGCGATGGCAAACCCAATTCCCCGAGTTGCACCGGTAATAAATAGTGTTTTTCCTCTAAGATTAGTCATATTTTCTCCGTGTTTAGAAAGATATAAAAATTTGTAGTAATAATTTAATCAAGATAGTCCATAATAATTTTTATTTAAAGGAGTAAATATGGCTAAATTTTATATGATGGCGAAATATACACCAGAGGCGCTTAAAGGATTTATGAGCAACCCTTCTGATGATAGAAAAGAAGCAGTAAGTAAGCTCGTTGAGTCTATCGGAGGTAAAGTACTATCTTTTGATATTGTAAGGGGAGAACTTGATCTTGTACTCTGTGTTGATGGTACAGATTTTAATTCAGCTGCAGCTGCAAAAATTGCGGTTCAATCTACCGGTATGGTATCTGATGCAGTAATACTAGAGGCCGTTGATATGACGGAAATAGTCTCAAAGGCCAGCACAGTGCTTGGCAGTTATTCTAAACCTGGAGGTTAATATGGAAGCTAAAGAAATTGTTCAGAGAGGATACGACCTTTTTGGATCTGGTGATATGGAAGCATTTATGAATGAAATAATGCATGACGATATAACATGGACATTTCCAGGAGTTGAGGGAAAGCACCCAATGTCAGGAGTTTATAAAGGCAAAGCTGATTGTATGTCTAATTTTGCAAAAATACCTGAAGCGTGGAATGAATTTTCTGTAAAACCAATATCTATGATCAGTGAAGGCAATAAAGTATTTGTTATTGTAAAAGGCACGGCTCAAGGCATGGATACACTTTTTGGACATTACTTTGAAGTTGAAGATGGAAAAATGAAGGTCATGATGACATTCGATGATACTTTGACTGCATTTAATGCAATGATTAACAATTAATTTTTAAATGTAAGGATAAATAAAATGAGTTCAGTAGAAGTTAAAAGCTTTAATAGTGCCGATGAAGTGAATGACAATTTTAATAATGCTAAAATTCAAGCTGTTAATGTAGGTAATCAAAGAATAATGAAGCTCACATTACAACCAGGTTGGAAATGGTCTAGCGATATTAAACCAACCGTTGGAACAGATAGCTGCCAAGCGAGTCATTTAGGAGTAATTGTTTCAGGCAAGGTTTGCGTTAGGCATGATGATGGAACAGAAATGTCTTATTCAGCAGGTGATGCATATTCAATCGCTCCTGGTCATGATGGATGGGTCGAAGGCAATGAAGAAGCTGTGGTTTATGAATTTGCTGGGAAATGGGGTGAGTAATATTATGAACCATTATATAGTTACACACACATTTAAATCAAAAGAAGCGAAAGAGGCTTTTGCTAAAGCAGGAGAGGGCATGTCTGAGGAAGAACAAATTAAAAATATGACGGGTGAAAATGCAGCGTGTCAGATGAGCTTTGAAACTCCAGGAGATAGCTTAACCATGTTTTGTTATTGGAAAGCCAATAGTCCCAATGATGTAAATGATATGCTTTCAGATTTTGATGAATTTTTTGAACCACATAAGTTTGATCAAACTAATGAACCGTTTAAATTTGTTACATAAAAAAAGGAGACAATTATGTACGTAATGTTAACGCAGAAACTTTCAAAAGGTTTCAAAACGTGGAAAGACATGGTCGTAGAAAATAAACATAAGTTAGAGGGATTTGGCGGTAAAATTCTATTTGCTAGCTCACATGCCGAGGACGATAATTCAATGGTTGTTATTATGCACTATAATGACAAAGATGGTCTTATGGCATTTAAAAATGATGAAGAACTGACAAAAGCAAGACAAGAAGCAGGCGCTTTAACGGAAACTACGCAGCTGACCATTATGACAGAGGATTCTTTAATCAACTTTCCATCATAGTACTGAGGTATTCGCCGTAAGTTTAAACGAGTGATCCTGCTTACAGCCTTTACCAATAGATTTGCCCAATATATTTATTTCTTCTTCAGAGTATTTTTCAAGATCTAAATTATCTAAAATGGCCATATTGCTATCTATACAAGTTTTATGTGTTGATGGCACAAGCGTTGTGAAGAAAATCACAAATACAAATAACGCGAAAGCTAGAGGTATCATACCGTATCTATTAATCATTTTTTAAATAATTCCTCAGCTTTAAAACGGTCACCATGTTTAGATTGAATAAAGTTTTCTGCTTTGATTATTTCTTTCTTTAATTCTTCTATATATTCTTTGAGCTCTTCGACACTTAAAGTATCAAAATCAACTTTTTCTGATTTTTTTCCCGGTTCTAGGTCATCTGTATCCATGAATGCAAGTGTTTCATTTTTTTATTTACTTGTTAAGATTAAATTATGGCAGAAGAAGCACATTTTTTTGATAGCAGGCAAAGATACTTACTTTTTGTAACAACTACGAATGAGAAGGCTGTAATTGCAGAAAAATTATTTCATGAGATTGAAGATTTAAAGCCATCAAAGCCAGCATTAAAGATATTTGATGCAGGAGTGGGTGATGGTGCAGTTTTAATGAACGTTCTTCGTATTTGTCATCAAAAATTTCCAACCATACCTTTTTTTGTATCATGTAAAGATGTTAGTATGGAAGATGCAAGAATTACGATAGAAAAGTTGGGTGACCGATTTGTAGAACATCCAAATATGGTTTTTGTTATATCAAATTTACATTATTCAGAAGCAGGCTTTCTAAAATCAAATAATCCTAAAAAACAAGAGAAAATGAACTGGAACTCTCTAGAGCTTGAGGGCAACTCTTCATTTGGTTTTTATGAACAACTGAGGAAACTAGGACCCACTCTTAGAGATACATGGAGAGTAGAGGAAAATGAACATGGCAATACTACTTATGAACAACCATCTGCAATTGTTATTTACAGAAAGGATCAGGAATTTGCATTAGAGCAGATCATTCCTACTCCTGAAAAATCAATAAACAACTTTGATCTTGTGATTGTTTCTCAAGCATATCGATCTAGAGCATCAGTTGATAAAAAAGTGAATAGGGTTGTAAAACCGATGATAGATCTCTTATCACATAGAGGTAAGCTTGCAATATTTCATTCTCATGGAAATGACCCTGGTCATGACGCTATCAAAGATTTATGGCCGTCTGAAGAGCCATTTCCAAATAAAGGAGATGATATGATTGATCATATAAAAAAAAATCTTGATGGAAACCTTCTAAAAGACCTTAACTTTAAGCCGGTTGAAGTATTTAAGTATAACTTAAGATCTCAGCCTAATGAAATTAATAGCGGCATAGCAACTTCACTTGTTTTTTCAGCATGGAATGCATGTACTTATGTAGCTCAGATAAGTGATCAAATGGTTAAAGAAAAAGAATCAGACCAGAGTTATATTAGAAGCGTTGAAAAGGTCATCAAGGATAATGATGGTCTTTGGTTTAATGACGAAATGATTATTATTGAGCGAAAATAATTACTTTAATTCTAAGTTTTTAATTATATATATTTTTTATATGTTGTCATCTTTGATAGTTGGTGCAGGATGTTTTTGGGGTGTTGAAGTCTTGTATGAAGAGTTACCTGGCGTAAAGGATGTAGTTTCAGGTTATGCAGGCGGATCTCTTCAAAATCCAAGATATGAACAAGTTTTAACAGGTAAAACTGGTCACATAGAAGTTGTTAAAATTGATTATGATGAAAGTGAGATCAGTTATAGTGATCTCATTGATACATTTTTTTTTATTCATGATCCAACTACATTAAATAGGCAGGGACCAGATATAGGCGAACAATATAAATCAGTAATTTTTTACAATTCAGATGAAGAAAAAACTATCGCAGAAATGAAAATTAAAGAAATAGATTTATCAGGTGAACATAGAAGACCTGTTGTAACAGAATTAAGAGAAGTAACTGATTTCTACCCAGCCGAAGATTACCATCAAAATTATGCCGTACGTAATGGTAAGTTGTGTTATCAAGAACTGTACGTAAAGTACAAATACTCTTCAATACCAGACTAGTTTTTACTCAACACCATATGTTGTAAGCTGAGGGTTTTCTACAGTTGGTGTTACATAGATACTTTTTGCAATGTCTAAACAACCTTCATTATTGTGATTGTAATAGTTTGAACTTTTTAAATCTAAATGTTTTGCTTTATCGTAAGTTACATTTGACTGAACGCTGTACATGATATCTCCTGGTATATCTAAATGTCCTCCTATGCCATCATTAATAGTACCAGCATCTTCAAAAATTAAATGATCAGGTGCGCATTTTGGTACTGCGCCAAGAATATGCAAAACTTCATGTAAACTCGATCTTGTCGTATTATTGAATTCAGGTTTGAAACCACCATTATTGTCAATACACGAGCCACTTCTTTTGCCTGGAATATAAACAGCCGCAGTATTGGCTGTAACTCCCAGAGGCACATGACCTGGTAATTGTGATGAAGCACATACATCTTTATTTGTTCCACCATAAACAATTAAATAAACTTTTTTTGGATCATTAAATCCAAAACGAGCTATGGCGGGCTGTAGCACATTGACAGCATTGATACCTCTTTTTGAAATATCAATATCCTCTATATCAAGACGTAAGAAGGTTATATCAAGTCTATTATCCTCTTTGCGGTCAAATTTAAGTTTTTGCCCTTCTTCAAATAGCCTCCCTTTTGTCTTGCTATTGAACCACTTGTTCATTTGGTAGACCAGCATGCCTATTTTACTATTAAGATCGTACTCTTTATCAATTCCATCTAATGGAAGTACGTACATTACATGAATATTGTATCCATCATCGACATCAGGTAAGTCAATAAATTCTCTACCTTCTTTTTTATCTGCAAAAACAACAGAAGTACCTAGTAAATAAAGTAGAATTAATATCCTAATTTTACCCATTATGTATTATTATATATTTTAAAGACTTAAATTTTAAAGGAGAAATTCATGACACATATGAACATTGTAAGATTTATTGTGAAACCGGATAGGATTAATGACTATCTTGATAAATTAAAGAGTCAACCAAAATGGAAAGGTCAAATAGAGGGCAGAACCATTCAAACGGGTGACAATACTTTTTGTGGTTATGGATTATGGAAGTCTAAAGAAGCAATGGATGCTGAAATGCAAAGTATGATCTCATGGCTTGATAGTGTTAGAGATATGCTTGAAGAGATTTCCCCTGAATTAGGAGTGACCGACCCTGTATCAGGACCCGTAATTCACGAAAATTAAATTCTCTTGCAAACAACAAAAGAAATTATAACCAATCCCTTTTTTTCAAAAGGTCTTCCTGCTGATAATGGCATTGATATGGTTAGTACTAATGTTGAGTCCGTAAGAGAGTTACTAAAGTACTGTCCAAAGGCAGATAGAACACCACTTACTATATCACCTGAATTAGCAAACAAAATTGGTGTACAAAATCTCTGGTTTAAAGATGAAAGAGAAAGAATGGGATTAGGGAGTTTCAAAGCACTCGGCGCTGCTTATGTAATTGCAAGTCATGCAGCTGAAGTAACTCCAATGGACAGTCCCTATGAAGTATGGGAGAAATCACTTAATGGCACAACATACGTCACGGCAAGTGCTGGTAATCATGGACTATCTTTAGCTGCTGGGGCAAGACTCTTTGGAGCCAAAGCTGTAATATACTTTTCAAAGACTGTTCCAAAATCATTTGCAGAAAAAATAAAGAGCTATGGAGCTGAAGTTGTGATTGTTGGTAATAACTATGAAGAAAGCATGATTCATGCTCAAAAAGCAGCAAAAGATAATAATTGGATATTATTATCAGATGTTACGTGGGATGGGTATGATATGGGGTTAAAAGTAATGGAAGGATATCTCGCAGCTGCTGCAGAAGCTTATGAGGACTGTCCTAATACGCCTACGCATATATTTTTACAATGTGGGGTGGGAGGCTTTGCTGCATCAATGGCTGCATACGCAAGAAAAATTTATGGAAATGATCCAAAAATAATAATTGTCGAACCAACTAAAGCACCTGTAGTGATTGAATCTATTAAAGCAGGAAAAGCCGTAGAGGTTAAAGGCGATGTTTCAAATATGGGACGATTAGATTGTAAAGCTCCATCAACACGAGCGCTGTCCTCGTTGGCTAAAACAAGCACTCATTTTATGACAATCACAGATGAAGATGCTTCTGATTGTTTAGATGAATTAGAAAAATATGGTTTTGAAACTTCTCCCTCAGGTGGAGCTGGTTATGCAGGGCTGACTGATGCAATGAAGAATAATAAATTAGAGTTAAATTCTAGCAGCAATGTCATGCTTTTCTTAACAGAAATACCATCCTAAATTTATTATTGATTATCGTAAATTTTCGCTATTTAATTTTGGAATGATTACACATAGTGTGCTTTCTAGAGTAATTAAAAAAGGTAATCTCACATGGACTCATCATAATGGAATTGTAAATCATTATGGTGATGGCTCGGGAGATCCTATAAAAATAAGAACAACTAAAGAATTTTCTGAAATTAAATTATTAATAATTCCTTCAATACAATTTGGTGAGTCTTATATGAATGGCTCACTGATCATTGAAGAAGGTCGTATACACGATTTGCTTAAACTTCTTTTCTCCAATTCAAAAATTGACGTTGATCACTGGATTATGCATTTATCAAAAAATATTCGATTTATTTTGAATAAATTTAGTATTGGAAACTATCTTGCTAAAAGTAAAAATAACGTAGCACATCATTATGATTTATCTGATCGTTTATATGAACTTTTTTTAGATCAAGATAGACAATACTCTTGCGCGTATTTTAATTCACCAAATGATACACTTGATCAAGCACAGACTAATAAAAAAGAATTAATAGCTAAAAAACTTTTATTAGAAAACGATCAAAAAGTTTTAGATATTGGTTGTGGATGGGGAGGTATGGCTGCTTATTTATCTAATCGATCTAATGTGAGTGTTAAAGGAATAACCTTATCAGAAGAGCAGATTGATTATGCGAAAAAAAGAAAAATTGATAACTCTCTTGATAATGTAGAATATGAACTTCAAGACTACAGAAAAGTCAATGAGAAATACGATAGAATTGTATCTGTAGGTATGTTCGAACATGTTGGGACAAATCATTATCAAGAATTTTTTAATAAGGTTTACGATCTTCTCAATGATACGGGGGTAGCATTAATTCATACAATTGGTCGTCTCAGCGAACCAAGTACCAATGATCCTTGGATTGAAAAATATATCTTTCCTGGAGGGTACATACCAGCGCTCAGTGAGATTGTATCAAAGATTGAAAAATCTGGTCTATCCATGACAGATGTCCAAATTTTGAAATTTCATTATGCAGAAACTCTTAAAAGATGGAGATATAATTTTTATGACAATATTGAAAAGGTCAAAGAGATTTATGATGAAAAATTTTGTAGGATGTGGGATTTCTATCTTTCATCCTCACAGGCATCTTTTGAAGAGTCAACTCTAGTAGTTTTTCAGTTACAGTTATCTAAAGATAAAAAAACTGTTCCTGATAAAAGAGATTATATGATGGCATAGTCGCGACTGAATGCACGACTATGCTTAATCAATTTTAGTTATTAAAAATAACTATTCCTTGGTCAGTAAAATTGGCATGAGGGGCCATATGAGCAAACATCCATCTTTGCATTTCATCGCTTGCAAAAATATCGATACCTTTACCCATATCAACTGGATTAGCAGCTGAAAAATATACCATTGCGTTTGTTGGCAGCACATCCGCACCGCACATTGCACAACTAGCTGATGCAACCTGTACTGGAGCTCCTAATTCTTGCATTTTCTTTTGCATTTCAGGAAAATTAAGTAGAAAATTTATTCCACTTGTAATTTCAATCATTGCATATGCAACTGTTTGTCCTACAGCGACTTCACCTACAGGCAAATCATTCGCCCATGTTATGTTATCTACTTCAGTAAACTCTAGCTCACCATACGTACTGGCAAACCAGTCTGGATTTTGACCTATAAGTACTTGCGTAGTCATTTGATCTTCATAACTGTCGTAGTAGGCATGAACAAAAGTAGTATCAAGTGGATCATCACCTCTTATTTTAGTCGAAGATCGGAATGCAGTATATTTTGCACCACCTGCCATTGCTTTTTCTTTAAACGCTAAAGTAGCTTTAGAAACTTCTTCTCCAGTGACACCTCTTAATTCCCATACATCCATAATGAATGCCTTAGAAGGGACAACTGAAAATATCATTAGGAAAATTGATAGGTATGACACCTTTATAATGTTTTTCATGAATTTCTCCTTATAAAAATAAGAAAATCTTATGGCATACACAAGGTATTACTATGATAGAATTTAGACTTTAAAAACTAGTTATATGTTAACTTAACTAATTGAAATAGTGTCATTTATTCAAA
>CABZNM010000003.1 GCA_902527075.1 uncultured Pelagibacteraceae bacterium | reverse complement strand
GAAAATATTCATTAATGATTGAGACATATAATATTCCTAATTTAAGTTTGACAGTTCAATATTTAAGCCTAAAGATCTTATTTCTTTAATTAAAACGTTAAATGATTCAGGTGTACCAGACTGGAAAACATCTTCACCTCGTATAATTGTTTCATAAACTTTAGTTCTACCTGCAACGTCATCAGATTTCACAGTGAGAATTTCCTGTAATGTATAAGCTGCTCCATATGCTTCAAGAGCCCAAACTTCCATTTCACCAAACCTCTGACCTCCAAATTGAGCTTTACCTCCCAGCGGTTGTTGTGTCACAAGACTGTAAGGTCCAATTGATCTTGCATGAATTTTGTCATCAACTAAATGATGTAGTTTTAACATATATATATAACCGACAGTTACAGTTCTCTCAAATTTTTCGCCAGTGAGACCATCCCAAAGTTCAGTTTGTCCACTTTTATCGAAACCAGCTTCATTTAACATATTTGCAATTTCAGATTCAGATGCTCCGTCAAACACTGGTGTTTTTATAGGTACGCCTGTTGAAATATTCTCAGCTAATTCCTTTTTTTCATCTTTGGATAAATTTTCAATTTCATTTCTAAATTGTTCATCTCCATAAACTTTTTTTAATGTTTCAGTAATAAGTGATTGATCGTTATTAGATTTAAACTGAGCGAGAGATTTATTTATTATTTCACCAATTCCTGCACAAGCCCATCCAAGGTGAGTCTCGAGTATCTGGCCAACATTCATCCTACTAGGTACGCCTAATGGATTTAAAACAATGTCAACTGTTCTACCATCATTTAGGTAAGGCATATCCTCTACAGGAGCTATTTTACTTATGACACCTTTGTTTCCGTGTCTGCCAGCCATTTTATCACCTGGCTGAAGTTTTCTTTTTACAGCAACAAAAACCTTAACCATTTTCATGACGCCAGGGAGTAACTCGTCACCTCTTTGAACTTTATCTACTTTATTATCAAACCTTGATTGTATTGCAGACCTAGCTACATCATATTGCTTTCTTAAGTTCTCTATTTCTTCTTGATCTGAAGAGTTACTCAGCTGAACTTTCCACAAACTATCAAGTTTTTTATTTTCGAGCTCATTGAGAGATAATTGCTTACTTCCCTCAAAATCTTCAGGCGCGCTCATAATATTTTTTGACTCTATTACTTTGGACAATCTTTCCTTTATATTTCTGTTTAAAATGCCCAGTTCAGCCTCACGATCATTTGCTAACTTTTCAATCTCATCTCTTTCTATCGATAAAGCTCTGTCATCTTTTTCAATACCAAAACGATTGAATACTTTAACATCGACGACCGTACCACTTGAACCGGGTGGTAGTCTTAATGATGTGTCTTTTACATCGGTAGCCTTTTCACCAAAAATAGCCCTAAGGAGTTTCTCCTCTGGCGTAACTGGTGACTCACCTTTAGGTGTTACCTTGCCCACAAGAATATCTCCAGGACTTACATCAGCTCCTACATATACTATTCCAGCTTCATCAAGATTTCTTAGCATTTCATCTCCCGCATTTGGTATATCACGAGTAATTTCTTCCGAACCTAATTTTGTATCTCTTGACATAATTTCAAATTCCTCAATATGGATTGATGTAAATTTATCTTCTTGAACAATTTTTTCGGAGATTAAAATTGAGTCTTCAAAGTTATATCCACGCCATGGCATGAAAGCGACAACAACATTTCTGCCAAGTCCCAATTCACCAAAATGAGTGGATGGTCCATCAGCAATGATGTCGCCCATTGAAACTTTATCACCGACTTTAACCAGAGGTCTTTGATTAATACATGTGCTTTGATTAGATCTTTGAAACTTTTGAAGAGTATAAATATCAACTCCAGACTCGGTTGTTTTAATTTTATCTGTTACACGAACAACAATTCTCTTTCCGTCAATTTTATCAACGACACCATTTCTATCGGCGATAATTGTTACTCCTGAGTCTACAGCAACAGTTTTTTCTACACCTGTGCCGACCAATGGGGACTCAGCTTGAATCAGTGGTACAGCTTGTCTCATCATATTTGAACCCATAAGAGCACGGTTCGCGTCGTCATTCTCTAAGAAAGGAATTAATGAAGCAGCACATGAGACAACTTGCTTTGGAGAAACATCCATATAATCAATATCTTCCGGACTAGTCATAATAAAATCACCATCGCTTCTGCATGAGACTAATTTAGTTACAAAGGAACCTTTAGAGTCAAGTTCGCTATTGGCCTGAGCAATTGTGTAGTCTGACTCTTCCATAGCAGGCAAATAAACGACTTCATCAGTAACCTTGCCTTTAACAACTTTCCTATAAGGACTTTCAATAAAACCATATCTATTAACTCTTGCATGAGATGCAAGACTGTTAATTAAACCAATATTTGGTCCTTCAGGGGTTTCAATGGGACAAATCCGGCCGTAGTGAGTGGGGTGTACATCTCTGACTTCAAAACCAGCTCTTTCTCTGCTAAGTCCACCGGGACCAAGGGCTGACAATCTTCTTTTATGTGTAATCTCAGCAAGTGGGTTAGTTTGATCCATAAATTGAGATAATTGAGAAGTACCAAAAAACTCTTTTAATGAAGCAACAAGTGGTTTTGCATTTATAATATCTTGTGGAGTTGCTGCGTCAACTTCTAGAGAATTCATTCTTTCCTTTATTGATCTCTCCATGCGAACAAGACCCATCCTAAATTGGTTTTCTACTAATTCACCAACTGATCTAACTCTTCTGTTTCCAAGGTGATCTATATCATCGACTTCGCCTTTGCCCGTTCTCAAATCCATAACAGTCTTAATAACCTGAATAACATCTTCGCTGCGTAAAACAGTGATAGTATCAGAACAATCAATATTAAGTCTGTAATTCATCTTTACTCTCCCAACGTCAGATAAGTCGTATTTTTCTGGCTTGAAAAACAAAGAATTAAAAACGTCAAATGCAGTTTCTAAATTTGGTGGCTCACCAGGTCTTAAGACTTTATATATTTCAACTACAGCTTCCTCAGGAGAGTTATTTTTATCAACTCTTAATGTATCCCTTATGAAAGATCCTACATTAATTCCATCAATTTCTAGAACTGGTATTTTATTAATTTTTAATTCATTGAATTTTTCTATTGCTTCAGGTGTAATTTCATCCGAGGATTCAAAATAAATCTCACCAGTTTTTTCATTTATGATGTCATCTGCTAAAAATTTTCCAATTAATTCATCATTCTCAACAACTAGCGACTTAAGCCCATCATTGAAAAGCTTTTTAGCAATAGTTGGATTTATTTTTGTACCCTGTTTGACTGCTACTTTTCCATTACTTGCATTAACAAGATTTTTTTGGAGTTTTCCAGTTTTTATATTTTTAAAATTGAAAGGAACTTTCCAATTATTGTCTTTAGAGTTAAAATTATATACCTCTGTATTATAAAATAGCTCTAAGATTTCGTCTCTTTTAATACCCATCGCCATTAGAAAAGTAGTAATAGGTATTTTCTTTTTTCTATCTATCCTACAATGAATTATGTCTTTATGGTCAAATTCAATGTCAAGCCAAGAACCTCTGTAGGGAATAACTCGCGCACCAAATAGTAATTTCCCACTAGAGTGTGTTTTGCCATTATCGTGGTCAAAAAATACTCCAGGAGATCTGTGCATTTGACTAACAACCACACGTTCAGTTCCATTTGTGATAAAAGTACCTTTTTGAGTCATCAAAGGCAAATCACATAAATATATTTCCTGCTCTTTGATATCTTTTACTGTTCTTGACTCAGTTTCTTCATCAATATCAAAAACGATGAGTCTAAGCTTAACATTTAAAGGAGCTGCATATGTCTTGTCTCTTTGCCTGCACTCATCAACATCAAATTTTGGCTGTTGAAAATCATATTCTATATATTCAATTCTTGCTGAACCAGAGAAATCCTCAAGCGGAAAAACACTTTTGAAAACTTTCTGGAGTCCTCTATCAGGTCTTTCGGAAGGGGAAATATCTTCTATGAGAAATTCTTTGTAGGATTTTTTTTGAACTTCGATTAAATTTGGAAATTTTGATACTTCTTTTAGTTTACCAAAGTTTTTTCTTACTCTTTTTCGCTCAGTAAAAGATAATGTATTAGCCATTAATTAATAAAACACTTTCATAATAGCTCAGTAAAAGAACTATTATTTTATAAAATTTATATAAGTTACTTAAGTTCTACAGTTGCGCCAGCAGCTTCGAGTTTTTCTTTAAAACCATTCGCTTCATCTTTAGATACGCCTGTTTTTAGTTCTTTAGGTGCACCTTCGACTAGATCCTTAGCTTCTTTAAGACCAAGACCAGTAATGGTTCTAACTTCTTTAATTACATTTATTTTTTTATCACCAGCAGCAGCAAGTACAATAGTGAATTCATCTTTTTCTTCAACAGCAGCTGCATCACCAGCTGGAGCAGCTCCAGCAGCAGCAGCAGCAGCAACGGGTGCAGCGGCGGATACACCCCACTTTTCTTCAAGCATTTTAGACAGCTCGGCAGCTTCAATAACTGTCAAGTCTGAGAGTTGATCTACGATTTGTTGGAGGTCAGCCATTTTATTCCCTTTCTAATTAAATATTACTTATTGCCATACGCATTAAATACTCGTGCTAAGTCGCCTGAAGGTGCAGTTAAAACAGATGCTATTTTCTGCGCAGGTGAACTTATTAAACCTATCAATTGTGCCCTAATTTCTTCGAGAGATGGCAATTTAGATAAAATTTCAATTTTTTCAACACTTAATATTTCACTATCCATGATTCCACCAAGAACAACTAAGTTACTGTTATTCTTAGCAAAATTAGTAAGTAGCTTTGTTAACTGAACAGGATCACTTGAATAAGCTATAGCTGTTGGACCATCAAAAAACTCTGAAAGTGCCGCTTTATCAGTACCTTCTAAAGCTAATTTTGTTAGCCTATTTTTTGTAACTTTAATATTACATCCAGAATTAAATGATTGAACTCTTAAATCAGTCATATCAGTCACAGACATTCCTCTATAATGAAACACTAATACTAAACTATTCTCAGTTATTATAGATTTGAGATTTTGTACAAATAATTCTTTTTGTTCTCTATTCATAATTATCCATTGATCGAGTTAATATCTACATTGATTCCAGGTCCCATAGTTGGACTAATGAAAACCTTTTTTATGAAATCACCTTTAACGCCAGATGGTCTTTCCTTTGAAATAGTTTCAATAAAAAATTTAATGTTATTTACAATTTCAGTTTTATCAAAATCAGCTTTGGCTACACCAGCCTGAACGAGTGTATCACTATTTTTATATTCAATTTCTCCAGCCTTCGCATTTTCAACTGCTTTTTTAATTTCAGTTGTCACACTTCCAAGTTTTGGATTTGGCATAAGATTTCTTGGGCCAAGAACTTTACCAAGCTTACCTACTTTTGACATCATTTCAGGAGTAGAGATACATCTATCAAAATCAGTATATCCTGATTCCACTTTTTGAATTAAATCATCTGAACCAACAATATCTGCTCCTGCATCTTTTGCCTCTTGTTGCTTATCCTCACCTGCAAAAACACACACTATTATTTTTTTGCCCAATCCTTTTGGTAACTTCAATTTACCTCGAACATTCTGTTCTCCATTCTTTGGATCAATATTTAGATTTAAACATATATCAATAGTCTCGTTAAACTTTGTAGTTGAGGTTTTAATTGCTGCATCAACCGCAGCGTCTAATGATTGTGACATGGAAAAATCATTTTCACTTAAAATAGCTTTCATTCTTTTGCTCATTATTTATTTTGTAACCTCTATTCCCATAGATCTTGCAGAACCCATTATGATTTTGAGTGCTTGTTCAACAGTATTTGCATTTAAATCTTTCAGTTTTTTTTCAGCAATTTCTTCACACTGTTTCTCAGAAATTGAAGATATGATATCTCTACCTGGCTCCTTTGAACCTTTTTTAATTTTCAGGACCTCTTTGATAAAGTAAGAAGCTGGTGGAAGTTTGATTTCCATAGTAAAGCTTTTGTCAGTGAAGTATGTAACTACTACAGGTAGCATTACACCAGACTGCTCATCTTTGCTCTTGTCATTGAAAACTTTACAAAAATCCATAATATTGATTCCTCTTTGACCTAAAGCAGGTCCAACAGGTGGTGACGGATTTGCCTGTCCAGCAGGAACTTGTAACTTTAATTTTCCTTCAATTTCTTTTGCCATTTATGCCTTCTCTACTTGGGTATATTCTAATTCAACAGGAGTTGATCGACCAAAAATAGATACTGAAACCTTAACTCTTGCTCTTTCTTCATCGATTTCCTCTATCAAACCATTAAATGAGGCAAAAGGTCCATCGCTTACACGAACCTGCTCACCCACCTCAAATGTGATTGACGGTTTGGGACTTGTTATACCTTCTTCAATGTCTTGTAAAATCTTTTTAATCTCACTTTCTGGAACAGCAGATGGTTTTCCTTGAGTGTGTCCCAAAAAACCACTTACTTTCGGTAAAGCTTTGACCATGTGATATGTTTGATCGTTCATTTCCATTTTTGTTAAAACATAACCTGGGAAAAACTTTCTCTCTGCATTCTTTTTTTTGCCCTTTTTAACCTCAACTACTTCTTCAGTTGGAACAACGATTTCACTAAAAGAGTCCTCAATGCTTTTTGATTTAGCTTTTTCCAAAATTGCAGACGCAACTTTTTTTTCAAAACCAGAATAAGCATGAACTATATACCATTTATGTGACATTATTAACCTGCTAATCCGATTAACTTATCGAGACCAAAGCTAAAGATTTGATCTACAATGAGAAAAAAAACTGCAGCAAAGATAGTTATAATTACTACCATGATTGAGCCAGTTAATGTTTCTCTTGATGAAGGCCAGGTAACTTTAGAACCCTCTCTTCGAACTTCTTGAGCAAATTTTAATGGTTTCATAATTTTTTATTCCTGTGGCAGGAGTGAAGGGACTTGAACCCCCAACCCCCGGTTTTGGAGACCGGTGCTCTACCAGTTGAGCTACACTCCTCCAGTTATGAAATAATGTCAGTTACAACGCCAGAACCAACAGTTCGTCCACCTTCTCTAATCGCAAACCTTACACCTTTATCCATTGCAATTGGAGCGATAAGTTCAATTTCCATAGCTATGTTATCACCAGGCATTACCATTTCAGTGCCTTCTGGCAAGCTACAAACACCAGTTACATCAGTCGTTCTGAAATAAAATTGTGGTCTATAGTTTGTAAAGAATGGTGTATGTCTTCCACCTTCTTCTTTTTTCAAAACATAAGCTTCACATTTAAATTTTGTATGAGGCGTTATCGAACCTACGTGAGCCAAAACTTGTCCTCTTTCAACTTGGTCTCTCTCAATTCCTCTCAAAAGAGCTCCAATATTGTCTCCAGCTTCACCAGTATCAAGAAGTTTTCTGAACATCTCAACCCCTGTGCAAGTAGTCTTTTGTGTATCTTTAAGACCAACAATTTCTAATTCCTCACCTACTTTCACGATACCACTTTCAACTCTACCTGTGCAAACAGTTCCACGGCCTGAAATTGAAAATACATCCTCAATCGGCATAAGGAATGGCTTATCCTTATCTCTTTCAGGTTGTGGTATATGTTCGTCGACTGCTTTCATAAGTTCCATGATTGAATTTTTACCCATTTCATCATCCCTACCTTCAACAGCAGCTAGTGCAGAGCCTTTAACGATTGGGGTAGTGTCACCAGGAAATTCATATTCATTTAAAATATCCCTGATTTCAACTTCAACTAACTCAAGCAATTCAGCGTCATCAACTTGGTCAACTTTATTAAGATAGACAACGATCGCAGGCACACCAACTTGACGAGCAAGTAAAATATGTTCTCTGGTCTGAGGCATAGGACCATCAGCCGCGTTAACAACTAAAATTGCACCGTCCATTTGAGCTGCACCTGTAATCATATTTTTTACGTAGTCAGCATGACCTGGACAATCAACGTGTGCATAGTGTCTTGCATCTGTAGTATATTCTACGTGAGCTGTTGAAATGGTTATTCCTCTTTCTTTCTCCTCTGGCGCCTTATCAATTGCATCATACGCTGTAAATTCAGCTCCACCTGATTCAGATAAAACCTTTGTAATAGCCGCAGTCAGAGTTGTTTTACCATGATCCACGTGACCGATAGTTCCAACATTACAGTGTGGTTTACTACGATCGAATTTTTCTTTAGCCATTTATTTGTCCTCTCAGTTTTAAAACTTCTTAATTTTGGAGCGGGTGAAGGGAATCGAACCCTCGTAATCAGCTTGGAAGGCTGGAGCTTTACCACTAAGCTACACCCGCTTACTCCTTCAAGCTACTCTGGCACCTATTGTGGTGGAGGGGGTTGGATTCGAACCAACGTAAGCATAGCTAACGGGTTTACAGCCCGTCCCCTTTAACCACTCGGGCACCCCTCCCGAGATAGTTTTTGATAAAAATGAGTCCTTTAACTAATATTTTGGCTCAAAAATTATCTCAAGATAAGATTTAATAAAGTAACTCCATCAAACCTTAAGGGGTGATTTATATGTAAAAAGTAATGGTAAATCAACAAATATTAATACTTTTGACTTTTGCTCGAATATCAATGATAAAATTAATGACTAATGAACAAAAAGTTACACAAAAAAGCCAAAAATCAGCAAATGAATGATTACTGGCTCCATGGATATCATGCATGTGCCGCAGCTATAAACAATACAACCAGACAAAAAAACCTTCTTATAATGACAAAAGAGGTAGAAGAAAAACTATTAGAGGAGATATCAGTTGCAGGTTTTAATTTTGAACACAGAATTGTCAATAGACATGAAATTGAGAAATATGTGGGTAAAGATGTTAGTCATCAAGGGATTGGACTTAATGTAAAAAAAATTGAGAAGGTGAATATAAAAGAATTCATTCATAAGTTGCCTAAAGATAATTCTACTATCGTAATACTTGATCAATTAGAAGATTCACAAAATGTCGGAGCTATTTTTAGATCCGCCCTTGCTTTTAATATTAATGGAATAATTTTGACTGAAAGTGGCACGGTAAGTGAAAATAGTTTTGTTGCAAAGACTGCAAGTGGAGCACTTGACAAAGTTCCGTTCACATCAATTAATAATATTTCTAATGTTATAAAAGAATTGAAAGACAGTGGTTATTGGATTTATGGTCTTGATGGAGATTCGTCAAAAACATTTGATAAAGTAGACTTCCCAAAAAAGATTGCACTTGTATTTGGTTCAGAGTCGAAAGGTATGAGAAATATAACTTCAAGTTTATGTGATGAAATTCTTAAAATTGATATTAATAAAGAAATTGAAAGTTTAAATGTCTCTAATACTGCCGCAATATCATTCTACTATCTAAGCAAAAAAAATAGAAATTAATAATCGTATTTAGTATTTACATCTTTTAGCTTTTCATCATTGCCAAAGTGGAAATGCTTTTTCATATCAGGCATGTACTTTTTTGAAATGGGTTTTCTTCCAAGAGCAACTGCCATCTCTCTTATATGATGTGCCTCTGTTCCACAGCATGAACCAATAAAATTAATATTTTTTTCCACACAGTCTCTGGCAAACTCTGCCATTTCAAATCTATTGCAATATAAATTATCTAATGCAACAGGAAAGGCATTATTATTTGGGATACAATTGCAATTAGCATCTGAGATTTTTATAAAACAAGGTTCTTCTTTTGTCGTTCTATATGGAACCGGCAGACCAGAGACGTGGCAAGAAACTTTCATTCTCACTTTTTCTAAAATTTGCATAGTCATTTCAGGACCCCTCATACAGTTCATTCCAACCACATCAGCCCCCATTTCTTCCATAATTTGGCATGCTTGTTCTGCTGTAAATTCATCTCGTGTTTTATTATTTTTAGGTATCGAAAAATTAGTCACTGCAATTAAACCTTCATCTTTAATTGCTTTAAGGGCTATCTTCATTTCACCTACCCAATCGATTGTCTCAGCAATTATAAAATCAACACCTGCATCTTTAGCCCAACCGACTTGTTCTTCAAACATTTTTTGACATTCAAATAATGAATTTTTATCTTGAGGATCATAAATATTTGTATTTGAAACATCGCCACAAACAAGAAGATTGTGATCACTAAACTCTGCTGCTACTTTTTTTGCTAAATTTAATGCTTCTATTTGTAGAGGTTCAATTAAGTTTTCTTTATTGATAATACGCAGTTTATCTCTATGAGCATAATAAGTAAATGCCTGTACAACGTCAGAGCCAGATCTGATAAATTCTCGATGAAGTTGAGTAACAACTTCTGGATTCTCTAAGACAACTTCAGGAACAAAGGCACCGGCTTGTAGGTATCCCCGTCTTTCCATCGCAAATAGATAGCCTTCGGCACAAATAACTGGTCCTCTATCGAGCCTTTCGACTAAGTTCATCAATAACTTTAATTATATAAAAAACATAGCAATCACTAACATAAAAAAAATAATTAAATAGGCTAATGCTATTTGACCACCAATAAACTCCATAAATTTTTTCATAAGAAAAGATAATCTATTTTTTTGATTTTATCAAATCATAGCTTTTCTTTGACTGTATAAAGACGGAGAATTATTAACCAGATTTAACAAGCACCTATAGCTCAATTAATTAAAGCAATTGATTTATAAGTCATTGATGTACGTGAATTATTGACTTACGCTTTACTTTCATACTCAGAAGTCAAACGTTGATTTCCTTAGTTTTTTTTTATACATTTGTATAAAATGTTGCACAAACGTCTGACTACTGAAACTCGTAGTAACTCAGAGACTAAGATTTGGCACTGAAAAAACAGCACTTTACTGAAGGCAGGAAGAAAAAATGAAATGTAAATATAAAAATAATTTTTCTATTGAAAGAAATGTGCTAATCAAGATTTACCAACAGTTGAATAGCTTGCAGTCTAGCTCAAGCTCCTTGAAACGATATTTTGTTGCAGCGGTTAATATTTTTTTCAATCGAATCGCTTTCTACTTAATTACCAACAAGAAAAATTTGTTTGTAAATGCAAGGTTAGGCGAATTAAAGTTCAAAGCAAGATCGACAAACTCGCAGTTCCACTCCATTTATTTCGATGCATTCAGTAAATGTTTTGAGCCAGATGTGTATGGGGCGATAGAGAAATATTTACCAAACAACGGAACAATGCTAGATATTGGTTCCAATTGGGGTCATCACACGTTTGATGCAGTGTACAGAAAAGACGCAACCGTGCACTCCTTTGATCCAAATATCGATGTATTTAACGACCTCTCAAAGATTATTTTTGATTTAAACGTTGAGCATAAAGTAACGCCATATAATGTTGGACTTGGGGACGTAGCTGGTTATCTTAAGCTTGAACAAATTGGGTTCGAGAGTGGAGTCGGTAGTGTTGATAGCACCTTCTTAACCGCAAGAAATTCGCGTCGTCATTGGTTAACTCGAATACTTGATTTGGTTACACTTAAAAAACCGATTGTACAGACTGCTGAAATAAAGGTTTTGGACGAAATTTTTGATATGCAAGAACATGTCGACTTTATTAAAATTGACTGTGAAGGGTTCGAGTTAAATGCGCTTAAGGGGGCAAGACAACTGATAGAGCGTGATTTACCAGTTATAACTTTTGAAATTCATACCGATGACACGTGCACTAATGTTATTGCTTTCATAGAATTTTTTGGTTCTGTCGACTACGAGTTGTTCGAAATATACACAGATGTGGACTATGATACTTGGGATATTAAAGCTATGAAAGGTTTAACACCGAATACTCAATATAACATCCTAGCAAAAAGCAAATTTAAATCTTAGCATTCTCGACAGTTAATCCAAAGAAGCGAAGTGACGACTTTCGTCAGTTGCTAATTGCAATATTTACACAAGCGCAGATAAAGCGTGCAATGTGACTAGCGAGTTACACACTTGTTACTCACGCACTATGAGGTGAATATAATTGATTGATATTAAACAAGAAAATATCCGCGTTGCTACTGAGAGGGCTAAAAAGGAAAACGGAAATTTTGTATATGGTCCCCAGAGACCACCAATTGGTAAGAATATATTATCAGCACAAGAATTAACAGAGCAATTTATGTCGGAGTCGCCTATTTCTTAATTTTTCAGAGTGTAGAAAAAGTTAAAAGTTAAAAGCAGAGTCAAAACAATGCCTTAAGTTTTGTTTGTGCTAATTTTATACGTAGTTTATAAAGCATAAACACACTTTCAAGACTCTAGTGATGGTGGCCCAGATTTTACTAACCCTTGAAAGCCTTTGTGCCCCTATAGCTCAATTGGTAGAGCAATTGATTTGTAATCAATAGGTTCGCGGTTCAAGTCCGTGTGGGGGCACCACTTAATTACAAAAACTATTTCTCATTAATTAATCAGTCAAGCTCAATTGCGACTGTACCCATCATTCCACCTGTTGTGGTCATGCCTACAGCTTTGCTAGCCGCTGCTCTAATTTCATCAATGTTAGCTTTCACTTGCTCTTCATTGCTCCAGATAGTCATCGTTCTGAGAGTTTTTTCGCCCGTGACTGTTGCACGCATATTAGTTGCTCCGTGCTTTTTCATCTCAGGCCAAAAACCTTTCATATTTTCAACTGCATTTTCTATGTTTCCGTCAAATTCCCAATCAGTAAAAGATACAAACATTTTTTACTCCATATTTTTTAAAAATTATTAGACATTATACCGTCATTTGAATTGTAATCAATAAGTTTACAGTTTGGGTCTTTGTGAGCACCATAAGTATGATAAATTTTTTTATCCTCCTAAAATATAAATATTTAAAAATTGGAATATATTAATAAAAATAATGAGATTACCAAATAAGTACCGAAGGGTGTCTTAATTTCGTTAATATGATTTTTGCGATCCATTAATTTTACTATCATTAAATGTAGAATTGCTAGTAAGGAAGCTATAATTATTAAAAATGGCAAATACAATAATCCAGTTATTATTGATAGGACGCCAATCAACTTGATGTCCCCCACGCCAAGTCCATCAATTCCTCTT
Organism: uncultured Pelagibacteraceae bacterium; assembly: GCA_902527075.1. The sequence goes on along the minus strand of CABZNM010000003.1, from coordinate 45,673 downwards.
AATTTTAAAAATAAAAGTTTAGTTAAATAAAAAATCGATATGGAGGAAAAAAATGCAATAGACGAACTGATAATGTTAGTATCAAAAGGATTAAAATCAGTAAGTAGCAATACATAAATTGATAAAGAAAATAAAATAATTATGACAATGTCAAAAATTAAAAAAAAGAATAGATCAGTAAATAAAATAATTAAAAGAAAAATACTTAAAAAACTCATAATTAAAAAATTAGTTGCATCAAATAAAATAAAATTGAGTAAGAAAATTATTAATGTTGTTGTTTCAATTATGGGGTAAAAAAAATAAATTTTTTTATTACAACAAGAAGATGTTGCTTTAAGTAATACATACGAAAACAGTGGTATATTTTCATTCCATCGAATTAGACTCCCACAATATGGACACTTAGACCTTAATGAGAATAAACTTTTATTATCAGATAGTCGTACAACAGTACTTCCAATAAAACTACCAAAAATCAATCCAATAATTATGACAAATAATATATTCACATTAAAAAAACCTCATAAATCTATTATGCCAGCTATTTTTAGCATCTTCAAATCTATGAGGGTTCTAAGTTATTTGAATACCTCTAGATTGACGCATATAAATTAGCATGTGATAATAATTGTAAATATAACATAAATTCAATTAATTACTCTTTGATGATAGCTGACTATAATAATTTGTTTAAATACTTTTGTTGCGTAGCAATACCTTTAACGATGGTCTATCTTTACGTGTCTGTTTTAGAAAGAGTTAATTTAAATAGTAAACTTTATGACTATAAGTCTCCAGAAATAAATAAACTCAATCTTGTAATAAATGATAATTTTACAAACTTATTTTTGGTAAATAGTGAAATAAGTCAAATATCAAATGCAGATAATTTTTTTAGTGATTTGGGACTTAATGTTGTTGGAATTATTGCAATTGAAGATAATGAGGATCAAGGCTTTGTAATGTTAGAGTCAAACAGTGAACAAGAAAATACAAAAATATATAGGCCTGGAGATTTAATTGCAGAAAAAATTTATCTACAAAAAATAAAAAAAAATAAAATAGTACTTAGTTATGATAGTGAGAATTATCAAATTTCACTTTCTGATAATGATAACGTTACATCTGCGACTGGAGTTGTAGCACTTGATGTTACCCTTTTAGAAGTTCTTCCGTATCTGAGAGCTGAGTCTGGAGAAATTAATAATATACCAGGTGTATTTATTAGTGATACATTAAATGGGAAAATATTAAAAAAACTTAATTTAAAACAAAATGACTTTTTGTACAATTTAAATGGTCATAATGTTTTTAATTTAGCAACTTTGAATGATGCTTATATTAAACTTCAAAATAAAAAAGATATAGTTGCGACTTTATATAGGAATGGTGAGTTGAAAAAAATTGTTGCACGGAGATTAGGTAATTGATAAGGAAAATTATTTTTATTTTTGTTTTTTTGATATTTAGCACTCAAGCTAATTCTATTACATTTAATTTTAAAGATGCTGAGTTAAGAGATGTGATTGAGGCATTCGCTCTCTTAGTTGGAAAATCCTACATAATAGATTCAAGAGTTGCTGGTAAAGTCAACGTAATATCATCTGAAGATATGTCTATTGATGAAGCTGAAAAAATGTTGCATTCAATTTTGAAAGTTTATGGATATGTTATGCAAGAACAAGAAAATATCGTTAAAATAGTTCCTGATCAATTAATGAGAGAGGGCTCATTAATCATTGATAAAAATAATATTTTAAATAATGATCAAATCGTTACACAATTGTTTAGATTATTTAATATTCCTGTGACCCAATTTGTTAATGCCATACAGCCTTTACTTCCAGTAGAGTCTAGTCTTGTTCCACTACAAAACAAAAATTCATTGATTGTAACTACAACTGCCACAAGTATAAATAAGATACAAAGAATTATTGAAAAAATTGATGAACCAAATTTGACCAATACAGATATTATAGAAATTCAAAATTTAAATGCAATTGATGTTGCTAAAGTTCTTGACCGCTTTTTTTCAGATGAGAAAAGAGCAGTAGGAATTAATTTTTCAGTACCTATATTTTTAGTTGATAAAAAAACCAACTCGATAATAATTAAATCTCATTTAAGTGACTCACAGCAAATAAAAGATTTGATTAAGTCTCTTGAGGAAAAAAATAAAATTATAGACGAGACACAGGTTGTTTATTTAAAGCATGCTCAAGCAGACTATTTGGCTCAAACATTGAGATTATTGATGGAACAAAATAATAATGAAAATAATCAAGTTACAAAAATACAAGCTGATGAAAATTTAAATGCATTGATAATTAGAGGAGATCTTGGAACACAGAAAATGCTGATGAATATTGTAAGTAAATTAGATATTCCAAGAAAACAAGTCTTAGTTGAAGCAGTTGTTGCAGATATTTCTGATGGTGATGCAATAGCACTTGGTATTTCAAGTCTGACTGGAACGTTGAGCGGAGACGTCAGTACTTCATTAAAACTTGGTTCTACAAATATACTTGAAATAAGTGAAAATACTGTCAGTGACATAGTTGGAGTTATTGACTTATTAGCTACAAATACAACTTCTGATATATTGTCTACTCCGAGCCTTATTACAATTGATAATGAGGAAGCTGAGATTATCGTTGGTAGAAATGTTCCTTTTAAAACAGGTCAATTTAATGACTCAAATAATACAGCTTTTCAAACATTAGAAAGGCAGGACGTTGGAGTTACGTTAAGGATAAAACCACAAATCAACGATAATGATAGAATAAGATTAGATATACTTCAGGAGGTATCAAGTATTGACCCTACTGTTACCTCATCAAATGATACTGTCACAAGCAAGAAATCTATTAAAACAAATGTAATTGTAAATGATCAAGAATTAATTGTAATTGGAGGTCTTATAGACGAAAAAATGGTAGAACAAGTTAACAAAGTTCCATTGCTTGGTAGCATCCCCATTTTTGGTAATCTATTTAAAAATACTTCACAAGTGATGGAAAAAAGAAATTTAATTATTTTTATAAAGACTACGATTATTGATAATCCTAAAATTGATAGTATCAATAACCTAACTAACAGTAAGTATTCACAAATTGAGGAATTGCTAGATAGAAATGAAAGTGGATTTACAATTATTCCAGAATTATCTGAAATAAAAATTGAAGATCATATTAACATTAATCAATGATATGAATAACAATTTTTTAAATTATAAATTCTCAAAAGAGAATAAACTAATAATAGAAAACATTGATCATCATAAATTAAAAATTATAGCTGATGAGAGTGCAAACTTGGAAATCCTTGAATATATTTCATGGAGTTTTAAAAAACCATATAAAGTTAAATGGGAACAATCAGATAGGTTTAATGTAATTTTAGAAGAGAAGTTTACAAATCACAACGATTTTTCAGAATTTAGTGCTGTTCAGGATGAATTGAAGATTAATGATGTTATTAAAGAGTTGGAAAATTCTAATGACATTTTAGATACTCAAGAAGATGCACCAATTGTAAAACTATTCAACCTGATTTTGAAAGAAGCTATTAGTAGAAAAGCCTCAGATGTACACCTTCAGGTTTTTGAGAATAAGCTGTATATTAAAATGAGAGTGCATGGCTCTTTTGAGAATATTTTTTCTCTAAATGCAAATATTTCTTCAAGATTATTTACAAGAATAAAGATTATCAGTGGATTGGATATAACAGAGAAAAGAAAACCACAAGATGGCAGAGTAACCATAAATCTTGGGAAGAGAAAAATTGACCTAAGAATTTCTACATTACCGTCTTATGATAGTGAAAGAATTGTTTTAAGACTTTTAGACCAAAAAAATCAGAAATTGCAACTTGATGATCTTGGTATGCTTAATGGACAAATAAAATTGTTTGAAAAATATTTGAAACAAAAAAATGGGATTATTCTTGTTACAGGACCGACTGGATCTGGAAAAACCACAACTCTTTATGCAGCAATTGAAAAAATAAAAGAAAAAAATATTAATATTATGACAATTGAAGACCCCATAGAGTATAAAATTGACGGTATCAGCCAAACGCAAGTAAATAATAAAATTGATCTTTCGTTTGCAAACGGGCTTCGATCCATCTTGAGGCAAGATCCAGATGTAATTTTAGTTGGAGAAATAAGGGACGAGGAGACTGCTGATATTGCTGTAAGAGCCAGTTTGACTGGTCATTTAGTTCTTACAACTCTTCATACCAATACACCCTTGGGATCATTCGATAGACTTAATGAACTTGGAATTAATAGAAAAATGCTTACTTCTAGTGTTTTATGTGTAGTGGGTCAAACACTAGAAAAAAATTATGACAATGAAGAAAGATCTGGGATTTTTGAAGTCATAAATATGAGCCAAAGCCTCAAAGATGCGATAAGCAAAAGCACTGAGGAAAATCAACTTAGAAAAAAATTACCAAAGAACCATATATCGCTTAATGACTCTATTGAGTTAAAGAAACTTAACAAGTTAATAAGATAATCAAATGGCTAGATACCTATACAATGCCATGAACGCTCAAGGAATAATTATTAAAAATGAAATTGAGGCTGATAGTGTTAACCAGGCTGAAAAATTAATTCAAAAACAGAAATTAGTAGTTTTAAAAATTAAAGAAAAAAAGAATTTAGATTTATTTATAAAAAAAAGTGACAAACTATCACTCAAACAAACATCACAATTTGTTACAAATTTTTCAATAATGATGGGAACAGGTCTTAGTCTAACAAACATCGTTGAAAATTTAATCAAATCTGAATCAGATAAAAAAATAATAAAGCTACTAGAAAATTTATATCACTATTTACGAAAAGGAGAATCTCTCGCAAATTCAATAAGATTATCTAAGCCATCGATTCAAACTGATCTAATAGAAATGATTGAGTCAGCTGAAAACAATGGCAAACTATCGAATGTGATGAAAGAAGTAAATTTATTACTTAATTTAAAGATTAAACTTAAACAAAAGTTAACTAACGCACTTATCTACCCAAGTTTTCTCTTTTTGGTAACAGTTGTTGTATTTAACATCATTTTAACACAAATTATTCCACAATTTGCTCAAACATTCCAAGATACTGAAGCAAGTTTACCTGTTATCACACAGCTTTTATTTAACTTATCTTATGTAAATAATAAATATGGTTTAGAGCTTTTTCTGTTTTTTATTTTAAATATTTTAATCATCTATTTATTATCTAAGAATCAAAAAACAAGAAATTGGTTTTCTGAGTTAGTTCTCAAGATACCATACCTAAATCAGTTAATTATCAATAGCAACTTTAATCTTTTTTGCAGACAGATGAGTATAAACTTGATGGCTGGATTACAAATAGATAGAGCTCTTGAACTTACTATAAATTCACTTTCATCAAATTCCATAAAAAGTAAATTAGTATCTATACCTGATGATATTAGAAAAGGAAACTCACTTTCAGTTGAATTAAAAAAAGTAAAATTATTTCCAGCGTACTCTCTAACGATGATTTCAGCCGGTGAGGAAACAGGAAAGCTTATTGAGGTTTTTGATACATTATCTAGTCAAATAACCACAGAAATTGAAAATAATATTGAGCGGCTATCAAAAATAATTGAGCCCACAGTTATCATAATAATAGGAATTATCGTATCGATTATGGCTTTTGGTATCTTGTCTCCAATATTGACGCTTAACGAGATTGTATAATGACAAAAAAGTACTTTAGTAAAGGGTTTACATTGATTGAAATAATGGTTGTTTTGATAATAATTGCAATTATGGCGTCATTTATTGTTCCATCAGTCATAAATCGACCTGATGAAGCAAGACTAACAAAAGTTAAAAACGATATTATGGTTTTAGAGGGAGCCCTTGATTTGTTTAGACTTGATAATGGAAAGTACCCATCAAATATCGAAGGTTTGAATATATTAATCAGTGATGAAAAATCATATCTAAAAAGACTTCCTTTGGATCCATGGGGAAGCCCATACCAATATAGTAATCCAGGAATAAATTCATTAATTGACATCTATTCATTTGGGGCAGACCAGAAATTGGGGGGTGAAAAGCTTGATGGAGATATTGGAAATTGGAATTTATTCGATTAATTAGAAAATCTAGTAGTGGTTTCACTCTAATTGAAACTCTCGTAGTTTTAGTAATAATAGGAGTGCTTGCAACATTTGCTATCACAGGATTTAATAATAGCTATTTGAATAACAATAATAATGACCTTCAATCCTTAAAAAAATTTATTGATTTTCAGGTTGCTCAATCAATTATAACTGGTGAAGCTATTTCTCTTAATTTTTATGACGAACAAATCACAGCATCTGGAGATAAAGTTTATCTGCAATCGTATAAGTTGAATAATTTCGAAATATCAAATTTAAATAAAAATGAAATAATTAGGTTGGATAATTATAAACTATCAAAAATTATTCAATTCCCTTTTTTTTATAATAAAAAACAATATGATGGAACTATAGATTTAAATGGATTTCACTATGAAAAAAAATAGCAGTGAAGGTTTTTCACTAATAGAAACTATCATTGCTATCTTTGTGGTTTCTATAATTATGAGTTCTATTTACTATTTAATGAATTCTCAAAATAATAATTTACTTTCAAGGAAACAAAATCTTAATAATTTTATTCTTTCTACAAACTCTTACGCTGAGCTGTATCTATTAAATAAGTTTGAGGATAAATTAGTAGATAGTGGGTTAACAAAAATAAATGATTTAATTTTTATCTGGAACTCAAAATTTACGCCAACAATAGTTGATAATATTTTTACATTCGAATATCAATTGAATCAACAAAATGAAATAAGTAAAAATACAATCAAGACTGATTTATATTTTTATCAATATGAGAAATAAAGCTCAATTTGGTTTTACTTTAATTGAGGTGTTGGTAAGCACTTTTATAATAGGTATTATACTAAGTATAATATTTTTTTCGATTGACTCTTTAAATTATAACGTACTTACAAATAAGAAAGTCTCAGAAAATCAAAAATCTATATTACTCACTTTATCAACAATCGAACAAGATTTATCTTCATTAATAGATAGACCAGTAAGGGACAAACTAGGTGAATATGAACCTTCTGTTTTGCTCACAAATAACACGCTATCAGAACTAAGCTTTACAAGGTCTTTTTATGATAACGCCGATAAAAAGACCTATCTTGCTAGAATACAATACACACGCAATGAAGGTATTTACGAGAGACGAATATGGGAAGTCATAGATAGGGTTCAAGATACTAATTACGAAACTCATTTTTTTGATCCAGAAATTTTAAGGCTTAAAATCTTAGCGGCCTCATTAGATGGAAAATGGAATGAATTTTGGCCTATTAGTTATGATCAAATTCTTTTATCTAGAGCTGAGGGAGAATTAAATAGAAATATGTCTAGAGATGACATTTTACGTTTCCAAGCCCTGTCTTCAAAAAAAGTTGGAAGCACTTCTAATGTTCCAATAGCTTTTAAAATAATCATCGAACATGAGAGCCTAGGAGAGATTGAACGTGTCCTTATATTATAGAGAAAAAGAAGGGTCTGCGATATTTTCTGTTTTGATCCTATTAAGTGTAGTATCAAGTTTAGTTTTTATAATAATAAATGATAATCAGAATATTTATAAACTTAGTGAGAGATATGAGTCAAATTCAAAAATTCTATATCAAATTACGTCTGTAGAAGATTTTGCCGTTGATATGCTTAAATCAAGTCTGTCTAAAAACTCTTATTCCTCAAATTATCATCAAGAATGGGGTCAACCAATTATTAAATTCCCTATAGGACCTTATTTAATAGACTCAAAATTATTAGATCTTGATAATAAACTTAATATAAATAATTTAATAAAAAAAAATCAGTACAGTGTTTATGCTTCAGATACTGATTACGCTCATTTACAAAGTTTTATTAGATTATTTAATTTGTTGAATATAGATAGGAACAAAATTGACTCTTTAATTGACTGGATTGATGTAGATAGTGAAATGTACTCATCATATGGTGCTGAGGATGGATTTTATATTCAAAAATCACCTTCATATAGAACAGCAAATAACTATCTTAGTAATATTGATGAATTATTTCTAATTAGAGGATTTGATAATGAAATTATCAATAAAATTAAACCTTATGTAACCACTTTACCAACAGGCAACTTAGTAAATATAAATACTACCAATGAAATTGTTTTGAGATCTTTGCATAATGTAATAGGACCAACATTTGCGGCTGAAATTAGTAAGAGAGCAAAAGAGGAGGCGTTCAAAAATATGAGTGAATTTAAAAATTTTCTCAAAAATCAACTGAGGTTGAGTGATAGAGACATCAATCAAATTGCTTCTCTTACAACTACAAAAAGTAAAAATTATGCTTTAGAAGCAAAAATTACTTACATGAAATATTTCATTGAATTTGAAACCTTAATATATGAGAAAAAAGAGAATGATTCATTTAAGAAATATAATAGAATTATCAAAAAATTTGGAAGTCTATAATGCATGAGATAATCATAATAAACCCTGAAACCAATAAATGTATTTTCATCAAAAATGATGATGGTATGGGCAAATTAGATGAAGGAACGCTTTATGAACTAGTCAATAAATGCAAGAACAAAGAAGATTTAGTATTTATAATTTCAAAATACAGTTCAATTAAAGATACAATTCAAGTACCAAGAAAAAATAAGTCAATTTTCCTAAAAAATGTACAGAACATTATCAAACAGAATTATTCAGATCAAAATGTTCAAGTATTCACTCAAAAACAAATTAATGATGAATTGCCCTATATTGTAATCTCTAATAAAGAGTTTAAAGAGCTAGAAAATGTCAAAAGTAAGTTTGACTTGAAAAATAATTTTGTTTTACTTGAAAAGGATTTATACAACACCAAGTCAAATAGCTGGCACATAAGCTATATAAAAGACGAAATTTTTATATATTATAACTCAAACGTTCTTCAAACTTCAAAAAAATCAATAGAAAATGATATTCACATCTTACTGCAACATAAATATTCACCTGAAATTATAAAATGGACCTATTTACAAGAAGATGAAGAGTCAATTAAAGAGGTTAATAATCTAAAATCATTAGTTAACAAGCTGGTGAAATGTGATCAAAGAGTAGAGAATATTTTTGAAACAATTGATTTTACTAAAGCAAACAATAGTAACTTACAAAAAATAAACGACATCTATAATTATCATAATAAAATTGATTTTTCATATATTACAAATTGGAAGCCTTACAATTTAATTCTGATTTCTTCAATGATATTTACAGCACTTTTTTTACAATATTCAAATGCATCAAAGTTTAATTCACAATTAGAATTGAGGCACACAAATATTTTAAGCTCAGTATTTAGAGATCTTGAGTCAAATAACTTCTCACGCGATTTAAATGCTGTAGCGTCAAAAATTAACCTTATGCAGCATCTTCCAGAAAAAAATTATATTTTAATTTTTAATTTAATTGGAGGGATCTTTGAGAATCCTGAAATTAAACTAAAAAAAATAGTTTGTAATAAAGATGAAATAACAATGATTTTGATAGCTACGAATGATAAAACTGTAAATTACATCAATCAAGCACTACAAAAAAATAAAGTTTTTTCATCCAAAATTAATTCAATCCAGAACCAAGACGACAAAGAAATCCAGATCAATTTATCACTTACATATGAAGATGCTTAATTCATATCACATTCTTTTTGAAATTTGGTCAAAACATAATTTATTTTCTAAAATCATTTATATGATCTCTTTTGCATTATTAATAGCATCTCTATTTTTTTTCGTATTAACAGTAATCAATAAGTCAATTAACAACAAATACCTTACAAAGTTTGAGGACTCGAATAGTTCACTTAAAACAATTGAAACGTTTGATAAGTTATTCCCTAGTAAATGGGCTCATTATTTAAAAAGTGATCCTGAAATATCCATTATACAAAATGTGTTTGAACAAATGAGTTTTGATAATCTAGAGATTACAAATAAAGAACATACTTTTTTTGTTAACGGTCAAACGAGTTCCATTTCAATACTCATGAATGCAATACAAGTTCTATACAATGAACATGGACTCGTAATCCAAAACGTTGAAATAGATCAGATAGATGATATCTCAATATTCAGTTTAGGCTTAACTTACTGACATCCAGCATTAACTCCAGCTACAGCCGCTACAGTTTGTTGTATACCATCAACTACACAAGGACTTTCAGAAATAAAACTATAAGTTCCATCAGTCAATTCAGAAAACTTATGTGTAATTTCTGAGTTAATTTCCCCAGTTGCTAAAGATGGTAATGTTGTACCTCCTTCAGTAACAGATAGGCCCGCAGCTGTGCAATTTGATAAATCTCCTTCGGCTGTTGGAACCAGCTTGATTTGTCTTGCTAAAACAGCATGGTCATTTGTGCCATCCATATCGATGTCTACAAGAGTTCCGTCTTTTAATGAAATACTAGGATAGTAATCTCCATCTGTTTGTTGGACCCAATCAAATCCGTGTAATTCGCCCTCACCTTCGTAAACTAATGTGTATCTTGATGAAGGTGGTGTTGTACCATTTCTGTCATCATCAGCCGTGTGAGTGTAAGCAAATTCAAGTGGCTTCGCAAATACTACAAACGTATCATCAGCTTTTTTAGGAAATGCACCTTTGTCCACTCTCACATGATTGGTTGCGTTCCATTGCCATTCAGTCAACGCATCTATATCGCTCCAGCTTGATACAGTCTCTGTAGCTTTTATTAGATTGCCTTGCCATATACTGGAAAAACTATCATAAGAGGTTGTACTGCAGTCTGTGTCACTTGGATCACAGATTACAGGGTAGAAAGTTGTCCCCGTGCATATACTGCCGTTCCATGTATCTTTTGGACATCTATATAATATCATATCGTCAGCTTCTAACTTATAATATACAGGTGATCCTCCATCTGGATTTATATATTTGTCATTATCTGTACTATTTTCACTAGCATCTGCCGTAGTTCTTTGATCGAAATACGTTTTGCTATAACCACTGGTGCTCAAATTGTCACCATCTTGTGTTGGGAATCGACAGTGACTGCCGTAACATTTTAAATAGAGATCATTTGTGTAGGTATGATTAGTAGTTTCTTGTCCTGGTCCAACCCTCAAGTCCGTTCTACTAACATATGCGTAAGTAGATATGTCTGTAATTCTTAACCACCCACCTACTCTATCAGATCTTATATCAAAATTGTTATTCCCAATTGCATCAGCTCCATCCCATGTAACATCAGCGGTTACATCACATCCTGCTCCACCTTCACTTTCAAAACAAGCTTGAGTAGCCTTAATGACCTTATTAGTCGATGTGTTGATGTAAACTGAAGTTTCAACACCATTTATCCAAGTTCTCAGTGTAGTTGTTAAATATCCCCCACCAGATCTTGTGTCGGTTGAAGGAAGCGTACCTGTAAACTGATTTCGTTCACGCATAACTCCATCTGCTAAATTGATTGTAATTGTATCTCCGTCGGTAATACCTAATGTAGAATTTGTACTTTTTGCAGTTATCGTATCTTCATCAATCAAATAACTTTCTCTATCAACATGGGCTCCCCAATAGTTTAAGTTACCACGTTGACCATTAGTTGCATTGCTACCAGGGGCATTTAAGACTTCAAACTGAATTCCGCCATCCAACGTTTTAACTGAACCATCGGAAAGAGTATAGAGACTTAATTGCCTAGGATATTCTTCATAATTACTCATAGGATAACAAGCTTCTGCTTCACTGCCTTCTTTGACAAGAGCGTAAGTACCGTCAAAATCAAGTTCATATCTTTTTTGAGTTGCCCCACCACCAGAGTAATCATAACTTAAAGTAGCGCCAGTCATGCTCTTAGTTGTGTGATCAGACGCTATTGCATAAAGTTTTTCCTCATACGTAGTTCCACCCTCAACATATTGGTCAATTAAACTAAAAACTGTCTGATCTGAGTCATTAACTGATATGGATAATTTTCCTCGACCTAAATTGTTTTCATCAGTAGGACATTCACCATCAGTATTGGCTTTGCAAAATGTCATAGCAAATTCGCCATTGGGTCTTTCAGAGGTTGGTGCTGTTGTTGCGGTAACTTGTGCTAAATATCTATCTCCATCTGATGCTGCAAACCATCCTTTGCATATTTGAGGCGCAGTATTCGATGCTCTAGTACAACTATTCCATACCATTGCATACTTTGTAACTTGCGCACCTGGATCTGAATTTCCACTAAGAGCATCGCACGCACCCTCATCTACTTGAGCTTTATAATTTGAATTAGGATATAAGTCCGCTCTTACATCGGTCACACACATTAAAAAATCAACAATTGAGAATGTATCAACTGAAGGGTGTTCGATTCTATCAACTCTGTCACTTTGATCTGTAACGTATTGGCCCGAAGGTCCAGGAGATAAAGAAGACCAGTTAGCGGCTGAGACAAGACCTGACCATAGTAAAGGTGTAATAATTAGATAAATTGCAAATCTAAGCAAAGTGTTTTTCATAGATATCGACTCCAATAATTTATTATTTAATGTATCCTGGTGACTCTAATCCACTTATGCTTGCTGATGTTGAGGATGAAGACCCACCTAGACAACCACTTAAAGCAAAAAAAGACAATACTACAGGAATGATAAGATATTTTTTCATATACTTACGTTATTAAATTTTGTGGGTTTATTCAAAATATTTTTTGATAATATATGTATAAAATTTTACATTAAGTAATTGTGTCAAAGCATTGAAACTAATCATTAATTAAATTACGCTTCAAATTTTATCGTTATATCCAGCAATGGACCTTGCTGTAGGACTTTTGTCGACTGACTTATTGTCTTTTAAAGAACCAAAAAAGTAATCACCAATCATGTTTGTAATACCCCAGTTAAAATTTTCGTTATGAAAATGGTGACTCATATGCGCATCTCGAAGTTTCTTTCCAATTTTTGTAAATGGTTTGTACCCTTTTGAATGATGCGCAAGATGAATCCATTCATACCATAAATGATATAAAAGATGACCCGTAAAAGGTACCAATGATGAGGAAAAACTCCAGAACAAAAGTGAATACATTAAGTAGACTTGCCCATAAGTATAAATAAGATATCTCCACGGAGCAAATTGCAGCTTTATATTATCTGGGTCTTTGTGATGACCATGGTGAAGTACAATTTGATATCTGCGATACCATCCTTCTTTTTTTGTCAATACTTTATGTAGTTGGTATTTATGAACATACCATTCATAAAACGGTGCAAGTATGATTGGAATAAAGAACCAAAAAAAATAATCTAAAATCAGTCCAGTCGCGAAAATGTAGTAAAGGCCAAAAACAGCAAATACCATAAATCCATAAATTGTGGAGTGAGAGAGATAATTCCGAAAAACAGCAAACATAATACTATTATATAGGACGGATATTGCTCCGTCCCAATATAATTTTTAGACTATTTTCTCTGATATTTTGCAGCCTCTTCAGAACCGCTTGTTGCAGAGCCTTTGCTGTATGAATGAGCTCCTGTTCCTGCTAACTCACCATCTTTAACGATAGTATATTCTGTTCTTTGAGGTGAACCATCAAATAAACACTCTAGAATTTCTCTTACTCCAGCAGCATATCGTGCTTGAGCAGATAGGGAAGTTCCAGAAGTATGTGGTGTCATGCCATGATTAGGCATTGATCTCCATGAGTGATCGTTAGGTGCTGGTTGCGGAAACCACACATCTCCTGCATAACCGCTTAATTGACCAGACTCAAGCGCACGAACAATTGCTTCTCGATTACAAATTTTACCACGAGCTGTATTAACAATGTATGCACCTTTTTTCATCTTTCCTATCATTGCATCATCAAACAGGTTTTCTGTTTCGGGATGAAGTGGACAGTTAATTGTCACAACATCACAAACCGCAACCATTGACTCAACGGATTCGTGAAAAGTTAAGTTTAATTCTTTCTCAACCGACTCTGGCAGCCTATGTCTATCAAAATAATGCATGTGGACGTCAAAATGTTTAAGTTTTCTCAAAGCATCCAGTCCAATACGACCAGCCGCAACTGTTCCAACGTGCATTCCCTCAAGATCATAAGATCTATGAACAGCATCTGCAATATTCCAGCCACCTTCGTTAATAATGCGGTGCTGATTGTGATAATCTCGCACTAAAGACAATATCATCATAACAATGTGTTCAGCAACGGACCTTGAGTTGCAAAAAGTTACTTCCATTACATCGATTTTGTTGTCCATAGCCGCTTGCAAATCTACATGATCTGATCCAATTCCTGCAGTAATTGCCATTTTAAGATTTTTGGCGGTCGCAATACGCTCTTTTGTTAAATAGAAAGGAAAGAATGGCTGCGAAATAACGACATCCGCGTCAACCAATTCTTTTTCAGCTTGACAACCTGGCGCATCTTTATCGTTGGTAACCACTAATGTATGTCCAGCGTCTTCGAGAAACTTTCTCAAACCAAGCTCACCCGAGACGCACCCAAGTAGTTCACCTGGATTAAAATCAATTGCCTTAGGTGTTGGTAGTGTTTGACCGTCTGGATATTTTTCAATTTTGGGTAATTGTTCAACAGGATAACTTGTTGGCATTCCTCCCTTAGGATCGTCATATAAAATACATAAAATTTTCATTTCTTTCTCCCTAGTTTTTAATTCATGAATGATGGATCTAAACTTTCCATTTTTCTTTTGACTGCAGGCCAAAGTAGAGCTGCAGCCATTTCACGTCCCTCACCTTGTTGACGAGTAGTTTCGATTGCTGCTTCTGAAGGATAATTTAAATCTAGATTTCCTGATAAAGCTCTAACTTGGTATGTACAGGCTTTTTCTAGAAAATAAATATTAGTAAATGCTTCAGCTACATGTTTACCAATAGCAAGTGTTCCATGATTTCTTAGTATCATTAATTTATTTTCACCTAAATCATCAACTAATCTCTCTTTTTCTTCTTCAAACAATGCTACACCTTCATAATCATGATAGGCAACATGGCTTCTCACAAGCATTCCTGTCTGCGATAGTGGTAGCAAGCCCTCTTTAAGCGATGCGACTGCGACACCATCGTTAGAATGTAAGTGAACAATACAATGAGCATCTTCTCGTGCTTCATGAATCGCACTGTGAATTGTAAATCCTGCAGGATTTATAAAATTATTTGTATCACTTAATATTTTGCCTTTTAAATCTACTTTAACTAGATTTGATGCAGTTATTTCATCGAACAAAAAACCATATGGATTGATTAAGAATTCAGCTTCCGTATTTGGAACTTTTGCAGAAATATGAGTAAATATTAAATCGTCCCAACCAAAATAGGGTATTGTCCTATAGAATGCTGCAAGATCTTGGCGTACTTCCCACTCTTCTTTTGACACAGTATTTTTTACATCAGTCATCTTTTATCAATTTATTAATAGTTGTTTTCCAGCCTAGATATTCATTGTCTGATTGATCAACAGACATTTTTGGCTCGAAAATACGGTCAGTCTTCCATAATTCTTCAAGGTCTGCAATACCTTTGTACAAGCCAGAATACATACCGGCTAAGTATGCCGCTCCAGATGCTGTACTCTCTTGATTGATTGGTCTTTCTACTTTAGTTCCTAAAATATCAGCTAAAAACTGCATCATGAGATTATTTTTTGACATTCCACCATCTACTCGAACTTCAAAGCTCGCAATTGGTCTGCCTGTATCAGTTTTAAAGCATTCAAAAAGATCTCTGGTTTGAAAACATATGGACTTAAGAGCTGCTAAAGCAATATCAGCCTTGTTGGTATCTCTGGTTATACCAGAAATTTGTCCTCTTACATCGGAATTCCAATAGGGTGCACCTAGTCCAGTAAATGCTGGTACAAAATATATTTGATTTTTACTTTTAGAAGACAGCGACTCAATTTCAGATGCATCAGATATGAAATTTAATTGATCTCGTATCCATTGTACAACTGTGCCTGCATTAAAAATACTCCCCTCAAGTGCAAATGACTTATTCATATTGAATTTATAAGCAGTTGTTGCAAGTAAATTTGTTTTTGAATCCATTTTTTTAGACCCTGTATTCATTAGTACAAAACACCCTGTTCCATATGTTGACTTAATCATACCTTCCTTAAAGCAAAGCTGACCGATTGATGCTGCTTGTTGATCACCAGCTACACCACCAATTAAAATTGTACTTCCAAAAAAACTTTTATCAATCATTCCAAAATCATCACAAGAGTTTTTTACGTTTGGAAGCAAAGATGAGTCTATATTTAGTTTTTTGATTAAATCACTATCCCATAGATCTTCTTCAATGTTGTACAGCATCGTTCGAGAAGCGTTTGTAACATCAGTAGAATGAGAAGCACCTTTTGAAAGATTCCAAATTAACCATGTATCAATGGTGCCAATAATTAAATTACCACTATCCAATTTATTTTTTGCTTCTGGAACATTTTCAAGAATCCATTTTATTTTTGTTCCTGAAAAATAAGGGTCTATGATTAAACCTGTTTTCTTTTTAATACTTTCTGAAAAACCATCTTTCCTTAACTTCTCACAAATCTCTTCAGTTCTCCTGTCCTGCCATACGATTGCGTTATGAATTGGCTTACCCGAAATTTTATCCCATGCAACAACCGTTTCTCTTTGGTTTGTTATTCCTGCAACACTTATATCTTTTGGGTCAATGTTTGAGTCAGTAATAACAAATTTTATTGCTTTTACAGTAGTATCGAAAATCTCAATTGGATCATGTTCAACCCATCCATTTTTTGGATAGAATTGAGTAAATTCATAATTTTTCTGAGATAAAATTTGTCCATTATCTGCAAAAATTAACGCCCTAGAACTTGTCGTCCCTTGATCAATCGAGAGAATATACCCATCTTTAGCCATATAATATAGGAGTCAAATTTAAAGGTTCATTATCTGATTATTTTAGGATAAAGATGTGTTTTTTTATAGATAATTATACATGACAATACAAAAGTTACACTTTCTAGCCTCAGAAAATAATGACGCTCAAAAACACAAAGATATTTTTGAGAGGAAATATAGTTCAAGTGGAATCGATGGTGCTGACGCAATCATTGCTTTAGGCGGCGATGGTTTTATGCTTGAAACTATGAAGTCAAATATGGATCATAAATTGCCAATTTTTGGTATCAATCACGGTAGTGTAGGATTCCTTATGAATGCCTCAAATGATATGGATTTAATTGATAGATTGAATGCATCACAGTCTATAAAAATATCACCACTTACAATGAGTGCAGTGACACCTGATGGCAAAAAGCATACTGCGATGGCAATAAATGAAGTTTCTTTATTAAGAGAAATGCATCAAGCAGCTAAAATTAAAATATCTGTTGATGGCAAAGTAAGAATTGATGAGCTTGTTTGTGATGGTGTTTTAGTTTGTACTCCATCTGGAAGCACGGCTTACAATTTATCTGCTCACGGACCCATACTTCCAATAAACGCTGACGTGTTAGCTCTCACACCAATAAGCGCTTTTAGACCACGAAGATGGAAAGGGGCGATATTAGATAATACTGCCGAGGTCACTTTTGAGGTTCATGATTTTAAAAAAAGACCAGTTAGTGCAGTTGCTGACAGCATTGAATTTAGAGATATTCAAAGTGTTTCTGTAAAACAAGATAGCAGTCAGAATATTGAATTATTGTTTGATGAACAACATTCATTTGAAGAGCGAATTCTGAACGAACAATTTAAATTTTAAGTAAATTGCATGGTGGCCTCACCCGGACTCGAACCGGGACGGGAATAAATCCCAAAGGATTTTAAGTCCTTTGCGTCTACCAATTCCGCCATGAGGCCATTAATAAATTTATATAGTTATGTCTAGTTCAGTTCTAGAACTTTAACAACAGATAAAAAAAAGGGGCCCGCAGGCCCCTCTCTTTATAACTTACTTTGCTTTAACTTAGTTGCTGTCTGATACTGCAGCTACGTAAATAGCCATACCAAATGCAATTTTGTTAACAAAGTCAGCAAGGTTATAGATCAAGTTCAGTGCACCAGCGTCAACGCCACCACCAAAATAACCTACTGCATATCCTATTGGATAGATCGCCCAACCAACTGTAACGATCAGTCTCAATGCATTAAATGCAGCTTGTCCAGCAGCGTTTCCGCTACCAGCACTTACCTTACTTGCTTCACCAGCAAAAACCTCATAAATGATGTATAACCATCCAGCCATACCAATAACGAAGGCCAAAGTAACATTCATTGCTCCAGTCTCTCCCAGATAACCACCGACAAGCATGATAATTGATGCAATCAATAGTCTCCAGAAAAGGCTTGCTGCAACAGAAGTTATCGCTGCAAGAATTACATAGAATTCTACAATTTGTAGAGGTACAGTTATCAACCAGTCAATATACCTAAGAACAGTTGGTGAATCACCAGTAGATACCCATACGTCTCTCATGTAGAAATAGTGCCACGCCGCAACACCAGTAACTAGACCAGCTACTGTAAGGGACGTTTTCCATTTTGCTGCTACACGATCTCTTTCAAGAAAGAAGAAAGCAGTAGCTGCTACCATGGCCATAGAGATCAACCAGAACGAAATCGCTACTTGATCTCCGGGATTTAGCATTAATACTTTCATGTTATATTTCCCCTTAATTTTATAAAATTATGCAATCTTCATGTAGAATCGACGTTAAGTAAAGCAAAAAAGTAAAAAAAATTTATAAAATATACAATTAATTCAATTACTTAACAAATTTTACCCCTTACCTGTTAGTAATTTGTGTCATATTCTCTCATTAATTCTTTCAGTTCTTCATCGCATTGATGAAGTCTTTTTTCGTCACTTGAACGCATTACAAGTGTGGTGCCAAACCGATTATCTTTACTGAAAGGATAACTCCCGATTTCAACATCATTATATTTGTCCTGAAAATCTCTTAGGGCTTGAGCTACATTGCTCTCGGGAGTGAAAACATCAATTGACATTGATTTAACTACATCTCCACCCTTCAAATGCATTCGAGCTCCCTCTAACATACCCTGCATGATCGATGGTATGCCTGCCATAACAAAAACATTATCCATCTTGAAACCAGGTGCTTTACTAACTGGATTATCAACTAATTCAGCCCCAACAGGGATCATTGTCATTTTCATTCGAGCTTCTGTCAGTTCACCATCTTTATAATATTCCCTAAGAATAGCGAGAGCTTTACTGTTAATCTCTAATTCAACTCCAAATGCCCTAGCAATACTTAGAGATGTAATATCGTCATGTGTAGGACCAATGCCTCCAGTTGTGAAAACATAATCATATTCAGAGCGTAAGTAATTTACCGTATCAATAATTACCTTTTCTTCGTCCCTTATCACTCTCACTTCTGATAACTGTATCCCTATTTCATTCAGCCAGTTTGCTAGATATGATAAATTTTTATCCTGCGTACGGCCAGATAATATTTCGTTGCCTATAATTATAAGAGCTGCTTTCATAGAGGCATGAATAAACTAAAAAGTGTATTTATTGAAGGTATATTTATAAAAAGATATAAAAGATTTTTTGCAGATATAAGACTTAATAATAAAGAAATTGTCACTGCTCATTGTCCAAATACTGGTTCAATGATGGGTCTGTTAAATGAAGGCAATAAAGCTTTAATTTCAAAATCTGACGATCCAAAAAGAAAATTAAAATACACACTTGAAGTGCTAAAAGGTAATAATGGACATGTTGGTGTCAATACACATAGAGCAAATCGAATAGTAGAAGACGCCATCATCAGCGGCAAAATTAAAGAGCTAGGTAAAATTACAGAATATAAACGAGAAGTTAAGTATGGAGAAAATTCAAGAATTGATTTTCTTATGAAGACAAAAAACAACATAAGCATATTTTTAGAAGTTAAAAATGTTACACTCTCGAGAAAAAAAGGATTAAGTGAATTTCCTGATGCAGTTACAGAGCGAGGTACGAAGCACTTGCTGGAATTAGCAAAATTACCTAATAAAAATACTAAAGCTATAATGTTTTATTTAGTCCAACGTGATGACTGCACTTCATTCAAGATTGCTCAAGACATTGATCATAATTATTTTGATAATTTTGAAAAAGCTAGGAAGTTAGGCGTTGAAGTAATTTGCTATAATTGTTCTTTTGATAATTCTCAAATTAAAGTAAATAAAAGAGTAAAGCTTATAAATTAATGGATACATTTAATCAAAATTTTGAGGGCATGCGTAAAGCGGGCAATCTTGCAGCTCTTACGCTCGATATGTTGGTGGATTTTGTTAAGCCTGGCGTATCAACTAATGAATTAGATCATAAAGCTTTTGATTTCATAACCAAGCACGGTGCAAATATTGCTCCTCTTTTTTATAAAGGTTATCCTAAATCAATTTGTACCTCGTTGAATCACGTTATATGTCATGGTATTCCCTCTTCAAGAACACTTGAAGAAGGTGACATTTTAAACATTGACGTTACAGTTATTCTTGATGGCTGGCACGGTGATACAAGTAGAATGTATCCTGTAGGTAAAGTTAATGGAAAATCTCAAAGATTAATGGACTGTACATACGAGTCTATGCTCAAGGGTATAAATGTGATTTCACCAAAAAAAAAATTAGGCGATATAGGTTATGCGATACAAAGTTATGCTGAAGAAAATAATTTTAGCGTGGTAAGAGATTTTTGTGGTCATGGTCTTGGAAAGTTGTTTCACGAGCTTCCAAATATATTGCACTATGGTGAACCTAATACTGGTGAACAAATATCAACTGGTATGATATTTACCGTCGAACCGATGATAAATGTAGGTAAGTATGATGTAAGAATGTTAGGAGACGGATGGACTGCAGTGACAAAAGACAAAAGTTTATCTGCGCAATATGAGCATTCAGTCGGTGTAACAAGTGATGGGGTTGAGATTTTTACTAAATCTCCAGCAGGACTTGATAAACCCTAAATAAAAGATTAAAACAAATTATATGATCCCTCGTTATTCTAGAGCACCTATGTCAAAAATTTGGAGCTCTAAAACTAAATTTGAAATTTGGTTAGATATTGAGCTCTTTGCATGTGAGGCTATGGAAAAACTTGGTACTGTTCCAAAAGGTACTGCAAGAAAAGTAAGGACTAAAGCCAAGATCAATGAGAAAAGAATTGATCAAATTGAGAGAAAAGTGAAGCATGATGTCATTGCTTTTCTAACTTCAATATCTGAATACGCAGGACCACCTGCACGTTTTCTTCATCAAGGATTAACTTCATCTGATATACTTGATACGGCATTTAATGTTCAACTTATGCGTTCAGCGGAGAATTTAAAAAAAGAGATCGGTACACTTCTAAAATCTCTTAAAAAAATTTCTTTTAAACACAAAAAAACAATTTGTATAGGAAGAAGCCATGGCATACATGCTGAACCCACCACATTTGGGATCAAGATGGCTGGATACTATTCAGAATTTGCTAGAAATTTAGAGAGGCTTGAAATTGCTACAAAAGAAATATCAGTGTGCAGTATATCTGGGGCAGTTGGGAACTATGCAAATATTGATCCGCGTGTGGAAAAATATGTTGCAAAAAAACTTGGCATGAACGTTGAAAAAATTGCTACTCAAGTAATACCAAGAGACCGTCATGCAGTATATTTTAATACTCTAGGTATAATTGCAAGTTCATTAGAGCGTCTGGCAACTGAGATAAGACATCTGCAAAGAACAGAAGTATTAGAAGCTGAAGAATTCTTTTCAAGCGGACAAAAAGGTTCATCGGCGATGCCTCATAAAAGAAATCCTGTACTATCAGAAAATCTTTCAGGGCTCGCCAGGCTTATCAGGTCCTATTCAATTCCAGCTATGGAAAATGTTACTCTATGGCATGAAAGAGACATATCACATTCAAGTGTTGAAAGAGTAATGGCGCCAGATGTAAATATTTTATTAGATTTTTCATTATCTAGAATGAATAATATTGTGGCCCACTTAATTGTTTATCCAGAAAACATGAAAAGAAATTTAAATTTATTAAATAAATTAAGTATGTCAGAGGGATTGATGCTTGCAATGACTCAAAAAGGAGTCACAAGAGAACGCGCATATAAATTAGTGCAAAGAAATGCAATGCAAGTCTGGAAAACAAGTGAAGATTTTGAAGTTGTATTAAATAAAGATAAAGAAATAAAAAAATATTTAAGCAATAAAGAAATAAAGAGCCTGCTTGACTTTAATCATGCAATAAAGAAAACAGATATTATTTTTAAAAAAGTTTTTAGATAAGATTGCTTAAGCGCTTGTTGCAAAAGTCATTATAATAAAAAGCAAAATAAATCCACCTGCATATATAAAAACACCGTTCTCACCGAACTTATTCATTTGATCGTCTGACAAAAAGCTTAGTGAATTTGGAGCTTTTGATTTTACTGATCGCGAGGATTTTTTCTTACGGATAACTTTTTTCTTAATAATAGCTTTCTTTTTTTTACTTACAGTCTTTTTTTTCACTTTTCTTTTAGCAACTTTCTTTTTTTACTTTTTTTCTTGAAGCTACAAATAGTGTTTTAATCATAATGCACCCCCCCCCTAAATATTATCTTTACCTATTATTTCTTCTTTTGCTTGAAGTAAAAATTGATCCATATTTTGTCTCAATTCGTCGTCAGTAATTGCAATTCCCTTATCATCAAAATCTTTTCTTACTTTACGAAATACATCCATATCTCCTTCTTCTTCCAAGTCTGATTTTACAACCTCAGCAAAATACTCTTCAACAGATTTGCCTGACAATCCAAGTTTTTCTGCCGCCCAGACTCCAAGATATTTATTTCTTCTTGCAAGAATCTTGAATTCTAATTCTTGATCACGTGCAAATTTGCCTTCAAACCCTTTTTTTCTATCGTCTAATTTTTTCATAGGTATTTATTTAATACTTTCTTTACTAATATAATTTTATATCATAACAGAACAATTAGACCCCTGCAATGTCATCAAAAAAAACAATTTTATATCAAGGTAAGGCTAAAAAAATAATCAAAGGTCCTGATAAGCATACGCTTATTCAATTTTTTAAAGATGACGCCACAGCTTTTAATAAGAAAAAACATAAGCTTTTTAAAGGAAAGGGTATTCTTAATAATCTGATTTCGGCATACATAATGGAATACTTAAAATCGAAAAAAGTTCCATCGCATTTTGTGAAACGAATGAATGACAGAGAACAACTCATAAGAAAATGTGAAATAATTCCTATTGAATTTGTTACAAGAAATGTAGTAGCTGGATCCATAGCAAAAAAATTAGGTTTAAAGGAAGGAACTAAATTGAAAAAGCCTTTATTAGAGTATTATTATAAAGAAGATAAGCTCGACGATCCAATGATTTCAAGAGATCATATAGTATCATTTGGATGGGCAACTGAGTCACAAATTAAGAAAATTGATAAATTGTCTCTTGAAATAAATCGGTATCTCAAAAAGCTATTCATAAAAAAAGGGATTGTACTGATAGACTTTAAAATTGAATTTGGAAAATTATCTTCAAATCCAAAAAAAATTGTACTTGCTGATGAAATTAGCCCTGACTCCTGCAGACTATGGGATAAAAAATCAAATCGAAAACTTGATAAAGATGTCTTTAGGAGAAATTTAGGAAGTTTAATGAACGCCTATGAAGAGGTTGCCTCAAGATTAGGAATCGTGCATTAAATCTGAATGCTCGCTAAAATCCATATTACATTAAAAAAAGACGTTTTAGACCCTCAAGGATCTGTAATCGCAAACTCTCTAAAATCACTAGGTTTTGATAATGTAAGGGATGTAAGACAAGGTAAATTTATTGAGTTGGAAATTGATAGTAAAGATAGAGAGGTTGCTACTAAGCAGTGCAATGAGATGTGCGAGAAGCTCTTAGCCAATCTTGTTATTGAAGATTATTCAGTTGAAATAGAAAGTTAAATGAAAACTCACGTAATTGTCTTTCCAGGATCAAATTGTGATAGAGATGTAGCAGTTGCGATAGAAAAAATAATTGGCTCTCTACCTAAGATGGTTTGGCATAAAGATACATCGATAGACCAATCTGACTTGATTGTTGTGCCTGGTGGATTTTCTTATGGGGATTATTTACGATGCGGAGCGATGGCATCAACATCACCTATCATGAAAAGTATAAATGAAAATGCAGACAAAGGAGTTCCTGTACTTGGTATTTGCAATGGTTTTCAAATTCTTATTGAGTCAGGCCTACTTCAAGGGGCTCTTATGCGCAATAATAGTCTCAGTTTTATTTGTCGAGATGTGATAATAAAACCTACTAATTCCAAAACAATATTCACCAACAAATCAAAAATTTCAAAAATGCCTATTGCTCACAATGAAGGGAATTTCTTTGCAAGTGATGATCAAATAAAAAAAATGGAAGATAACGATCAAATCGCATTTCAATACTGCAATGAAAATGGAGATATTAATGATGAGTCCAATCCTAATGGATCTATCAAAAATATAGCTGGAATATTAAATGAAAATAAAAATGTACTTGGTATGATGCCACATCCTGAAAGGGCAGCAGAAAATATTCATGGATGTGAGGATGGAAAAACTATATTTGAAAGCATCCTCAGCAAATGACAAGCTTTAAATGGCAATTTCAAATAGAACAATCAGTTGTAGAAAGTCATGGATTAAAATTTGATGAATTTGAGAAGATTGTTGAAAGATTAGGTCGTGAACCTAATCTTACAGAGCTAGGAATTTTTAGCGCCATGTGGAATGAACATTGTTCATATAAATCCTCAAAATTTTGGTTAAAAAAATTGCCAACATCTGGAGATCGGGTTGTTCAGGGTCCTGGTGAAAATGCTGGTGTTATTGACATAGATGATGGTGATGTTGCTGTCTTTAAAATGGAAAGCCATAACCATCCATCTTTTCTTGAACCTTATCAAGGCGCAGCAACTGGGGTTGGTGGCATACTAAGAGATGTTTTTACAATGGGCGCTCGACCAGTTGCAAATTTAAATGCTCTAAGATTCGGTG
Organism: uncultured Pelagibacteraceae bacterium; assembly: GCA_902527075.1. The sequence goes on along the minus strand of CABZNM010000003.1, from coordinate 20,534 downwards.
AACCCAATCATCCTAAAACAAAACATTTACTGTCAGGTGTTGTTAGTGGAATTGGTGGTTACGGCAATTGTATTGGTGTTCCAACTGTAGGAGGTGAAGTAAACTTCCACCCATCTTACAATGGCAATATACTAGTAAATGCTATGACTGTTGGAATAGCAAAAAGAGATAAAATTTTCTATTCGGCAGCAGCGGGTATTGGTAATCCAGTTGTTTATGTTGGGTCAAAAACCGGAAGAGATGGCATTCACGGTGCGACCATGGCTTCTGCTGAGTTTGATGAAGACTCAGAAGAAAAAAAACCCACAGTCCAAGTGGGTGATCCATTTACAGAGAAGCTGCTTCTAGAAGCTTGTTTAGAATTAATGAAGGAAGAAGCCATAATTGCGATTCAAGACATGGGAGCAGCTGGTCTAACATCATCTTCAATTGAAATGGCTTCAAAAGGTAATGTTGGCTTAGAGATAAATCTATCAAAAGTTCCAATGCGTGCACAAAATATGTCAGCATATGAACTAATGTTATCAGAAAGCCAGGAACGAATGCTTATGGTTCTTGACCCATCTAAAGAAACAATGGCCAGGGAAATTTTTAAAAAATGGGATTTAGAATTTGAAGTTATTGGCAAAGTAACAGATACAAAAAAACTAATACTTATTATGAACGGTGATGAGGAAGCTAGCATTCCTATAGATATTTTAGTTGAGGATGCGCCAGAGTATCAAAGAGATTACATTATTGAAGAACCATCCCCAATTAAGGACTACACACTTAATGACTTCGATCAAAATGAAATTATTCCCGACTTACTTACCATGATTGCTCATCCTGATCTTAGTAGTCGTAGATGGATATGGGAACAATATGACTACATGGTTATGGCAGATACTGTGGTAAGACCTGGATCTGATGCTGCAGTAGTACGTGTTCATGGAACCAACAAAGGTCTTGCAATAAGCACAGACTGTTCTCCAGTATACTGTAAACATAACCCATACGAAGGCGGTAAACATGCTGTTGTTGAGACTTGGAGAAATTTAGTAGCATCTGGGGCTCTTCCAATTGCAATTACAGATTGTATGAACTTTGGTAATCCTGAGAAACCAGAAATTATGGGCCAGTTTGTAGAATGTATTAGAGGCATGGGTGATGCATGTTCAAAGTTGAATTACCCTGTCGTTTCAGGAAATGTCTCACTCTATAATGAGACTAATGGCGAGGGTATTTACCCAACACCGGCAATAGGAGGTGTGGGCTTAATCAAAGATTTATCTAATGTAAAAACTATTTCTCTAAAAGGTGAAGGTAACTATTTATGTGTTGTCGGAAAATCTAATAATCACCTTGGTAATTCGAAATACATGACAATTATTCAAAAGAAAGAAGATGGTGGTACCCCTATAACAAATTTAGATGAAGAAATAGCAAATGGGCACTTTGTATTAGAATTAATTAATAAACAATTGGTAATATCTTCTCATGATGTTGGTGAAGGAGGCATTTTAATTGCTGTTGCTGAAATGTGTATTGCAGGTAATCTAGGTTTGACCATTGATGAAGATAAAGAATTTTCACATAGATTTTATTTTAGTGAAAATCAGTCAAGATATTTAATAGAAATAAAACAAGAAAATTTTGAACAGATAAAACAATTGGCTAAAATCAAGAATATTTCTTTTGAAAAACTGGGAGAAGTTAATCAAGATAACATCAGAATAAATAAATCAAACACAATTAAAGTCTCTGAATTGAAGCATAATTACGAACGTGGTATAAGTGAAATTTGATTAATTTCTCATCATTTTTCCAAATCCTTAAATATACGCTTCTATTTTTTCATATATTTTTTCTTATTGATTAAATAGTAAAAAAAGTTAAGTGTTAATTGATGGATAAAAATTTACAAAGAGACATAAAAAATATTGTTGACCAGAATGATGTGGTATTATTTATGAAGGGTACGAAGGAGCAACCTCAATGTGGTTTCTCAAATGCCGTCGTAAATACGCTTTCATTCATGAATGTTGAATACAAAGACGTTAATGTCCTTGAGACTGATGAATTAAGAGAGGGCATTAAAGAATTCACTGACTGGCCCACGATCCCTCAACTATACGTCAAAGGGGAATTCATTGGTGGATGCGATATTGTTTTAGAAATGCACAAAAACGGTGAACTCGAAGAAGTATTTAAATCTAAGAATATTACTTTAGTTTAATTTCTTAAGAGATAATCCAGAGCAATATTAAAAACTATATTTCCTCTAGAAATTAATTTCTCATGCCAGATGGGATCTTCTGGATTGAAAACATGAAGTAGATCTGATCTAGACCAATGCTTTCTTACATTTACTATATCTTTTTCATCATTAAAAATAGTCCATTTATTTTCTGATCTTAAACTCTTGAGAACACTCATAGGTTTGAAAGTTCCAAACTCTTGAGTAATACAAATCCATTTTATCGATGGAAATTCTGATACAAATCCTGCATGGATATCTCCAGTGATTTTATATCCTACTCCTTTAGCTGGATCTAATGAAGTTACATGGCCATTAAATAATGATTTTAATAATTTATATTTTTCATCACTTATATCTTCAGGAATAAGGATGGTATCAAAACCTGAAGGTCCTAAGCCCGTGTGAAGATCTATAGCAAATATCTCTTTTGTTTTTTGTAAATTTTTTTTCAGCCATTCAAGTATTAATGACGGACCTTCCTGAAGTTTGTCTCCACCATATTGAAGGCTATTTGGACGCGTGTATTGTCCTTGAGCAAACCATTGTTTTATATTCGTAAATCCATACCTAACAAGTAGTTGAGTGCCTTGTATATAAAATGCTGGATCAAATTTTTTTGGTAATCCAGGAGCATTTACAAATTTATCAATTAGTTTATACCCTTCTGGTTCTCCTTCATGTTTATTAAGAAAATTTCTATTCAAATCTACATTATTTTCATTTACTCTTCGTAACCATGACATGCCATAAGGATTTATAGAGTGAATAAAGATAATACAAACATCAGAGAACATGATTGTTCTTTTCATTTCATCTATAATTGATAATTGTATTGCTGATCCAGGATATCCCTCGACACCGTGGACTCCTGAACTGCTAATCAGCATTTTTTCACTTTGTAATGAACCAATAACTGCAATATCAATTGTAAGTTCTTCTTCATCTGAACCTTTAGCTTCAATTGTAAGATGATCAGTCTTCACTTTATAACCAAGCTTACTTAGTTCATTGATAGATGAAAGAAACCTTTTTCTCGAGCCTAAATATGACTTTGAAAACCAGTGCGATGCACTCATGATTTAATTAACGGGAATAATACTCGATGACAAGTTTTGGATCCATTTGCGTAGCATAAGGGACTTCAGCAAACTGTGGGACTCTTACAAAAGTTGTTGAGCATTTTTTTTCATCAACTGATATGTATCCCGGTATTTCTCTTTCTTGACTCTTTTGGGACTCAACAACTAAGGCAAGTTCTCTTGATTTATCTTTAATTTCAACAACATCACTTTCTTTAAGTAAATAACTAGCAATATTTACTCGTTTACCATTTACTTTTACATGGCCGTGATTGATAAATTGTCTAGCTGCAAAAACAGTTGGTACAAACTTTGATCTATAGACAACTGTGTCTAATCTTCTTTCAAGAATTGCAATTAAATTTTCTCCTGAGTCACCCTTTTGTCTAATAGCTTCTTTATAACAGTTACGGAATTGTCTCTCATTTAGATTTCCATAGTAACCTTTTAGTTTTTGCTTGGCATTCAATTGAACACCATAATCTGATAATTTGCCTGTATGCTTCTGTCCATGTTGACCAGGTCTGTATTTTCTCAAGTTAAAAGGGCTTTTAGGTCTACCCCAAAGGTTAACGCTTAGACGTCTGTCAATTTTGTGTTTTTGAGCTATTCTTTTTGTCATAAGTTATGATGCGTGGTTTATACTGGTTTATAAAGCATTGTCAAACGAGAAAGCCCTAATTAGCTAGCTTTTTTTGTACTCTGTCAAAACGGTTACAACACCTCGTAAAGTAGCTATTTCTCTATCATTCAGGTCAGCTCGGTGAAATATATTTCTCAAATTTTGTTTCATTTTGGTCATTTTTTCTTTGGGCTGAAAGAATCCCCTGGCTTCAAGTTCTTTTTCTAAATGGTCAAAGAAGTATAACAAATCGTTTCGGTTAGTTTCAATTCCATTTTTGAAACTAACATTGTCATTAACTTTTGTTAGGTAACTAAAAACTGAAAAACAAAATACATTAACTGCATGGGATAAATTTAATGATGAAAAATTTGTGTGCGTATCAATTGTAGCACATTTACTAACAAGAGATAGATGATCATTCGTGAGTCCAGATGACTCTCCTCCAAAGACAACAGCTATATTTTCTTTTTTAAAATTATTAGATATATTTTGTATCATCTCATTTGAATTAAAAAATTCTTTATTCATATCTCTCTTACGAGCAGTAAAAGCAATTGAATAGGTTTCATCATTCAAGGCTTCTCTTAATGAAGAGTATATTGATGCATTCTCAATAATTGAATTTGCATCAACCGATACAGCTAGTGCCTTTTCATTTGGCCAGTCCACCTTAGGATTAACAAGTTTAAGTTTTTCAAAGCCAAAATTATACATTGATCTTGCTGCTAGTCCGATATTTTCAGGGAGCTGGGTATCAACAAGAATGATTGACAAATTTTTAAGATACATCTTAGTTAGATTTAACAGGCGCTACTTTTTCTTTTAGTAATTTATATTCAACACTGTCAATAAGAGCTCTAAAAGATGCCTCAATTATATTTTCTGATACTCCAACCGTATACCAGCTTTTCTTATTTTTATCAGAGCTTTCGATTGAAACTCTTGTTATTGCGTCAGTACCAGTATTTAAAATTCTAACTTTATAATCAATTAAAGATAAATCCTCTATGGAACTAGCATATTCGCTTGACTCAAAGTTATTTCGTAAAGCTTTATCAAGAGCATTAACAGGTCCAACTCCATCTCCAGTACCAACTATTTCATTGCCATCAAAAATAAGACTTACCTCAGCGTGCGAGAGAGTACTTCCTTCTTCGCCAGAGTTCTCGACATTAACATTAAAGTTTTTAACATCAAAAAAAGAGGGCATCTCACCAATAACTTTTTTGACCAATATTTCAAATGATGCATCTGCACCATCATAAGAATAACCAATGAATTCTCTATCCTTTACTCTATCCAGAATTTTCTGGATTGTTTTGTTATCTTCATCAACTTGAATACCAGCTGATTTTAATTTTGAAAGTATATTTGATTTACCTGACTGTTCTGAAACAATAATGTGCCTAGAGTTACCAACAAGCTCTGGTTCAATATGCTCGTAAGTTTTAGGATCCTTATTAACAGCCGATACATGTAGTCCTCCTTTGTGAGCAAAAGCTGATGATCCAACATATGGGGCACTCCTATCAGGTACTCTGTTTAAAATTTCGTCAAGAAGTCTTGATAATTGGGTTAATTTATCAATTTTATTTTTACTGATTGAAAGTTCATAGTTTTCTGTAAATTCTCTCTTCAAAGCAAGTGTTGGAATTATAGATACTAGATTTGCATTGCCACATCGTTCGCCCAGACCATTAATTGTTCCCTGCACTTGCCTAGCTCCCGCTCTGATCGCTGCCAGTGAATTTGCAACTGCATTTCCTGTATCATTGTGTGCGTGTATCCCAATATTTTTTCCTGGAATCTTTTTACAAACCTCTAGCACTATACGTTCGACCTCATGAGGAAGGGTACCTCCGTTTGTGTCGCATAGAACCACCCATCGCGCACCAGATTCAAAAGCAGCTATAAGACAATCAAGTGCGTAATCTGGATTTGACTTATATCCATCAAAAAAATGTTCTGCATCGAAATGAACCTCTTCTTTATTTTGAGAAAGAAATTTAACTGACTCAGAAATATTTTCTAAATTCTCTTCATTTGAAATACCTAATGCAAGATCAACATGAAAATCCCAAGATTTACCAACTACGCATGCTGATGGTGCATCAGCATTAATCATTGAAGCTAGACCTGGATCATTTTCAGCACTTCTACCAGATCTTTTTGTCATGCCAAAAGCTGTGAATATAGAATTTTTAAAATTATGTTTTTTATTAAAAAACTCAGTATCTGTAGTGTTTGCACCTGGCCAGCCTCCTTCTATGTAGTCAACGCCAAGTTCATCTAGTTTATCGGCAAGAGTCTTTTTTTCATCTACATTAAAGTCGACGCCATAGGTTTGAGCGCCGTCTCTTAATGTTGTATCAAAAATGAATATTTTTTCACTCACCTATTTAAATCTCCAAGTTGTTTTACCTTCATTATCCTCGAGCAAAATACCCTTCTGTTCGAGATTGTTTCTTATTTTGTCAGCTTTTTCAAAATTACCAACATCTCTTGCTCTCATCCTCTCAGATATTAATAATTCTATCTGATTTTCATCTAAACTTAATTTTTCTTTACCCCAAGATAACCATTCAAAGGAAGTATGTATAAGTATACCTAGAAAGTTTGCAGAACTTAAAAAAGTCTCAACTGTATTTTTGTCATTAGTTTTACAATCTTTATACAATTGATGAAGTATACTAATAGCTTTTGGTGTATTAAGATCATCTTCTAAAGCATTGATAACCTCACTACTGATTTTTTCGTTATCAAAGGAAAAATTATTTTCAGAAATCAGTTGATACCATTTATCTAAGGTTTTCCTGCATTCAATTAAGTTATTCTCAGTCCAATTAAGCGGTTGTCTATAATGAGTTGAGATCATTGCCAGTCTTATAACTTCTCCTTGATATTTTTGCCTTAATTGATTCACGGTTACAAAATTGCCTTCTGATTTTGACATTTTATTCCCTTCAACATTAACAAAACCATTATGTAACCAATAATTTGCAAATTTCTCATTATTTGCACACTCACTCTGAGCTATTTCATTTTCATGATGTGGAAATATTAAATCTTGCCCACCCCCATGAATGTCAAAATTTTTTCCAAGAAGTTTTTCACTCATTGCAGAACATTCAATATGCCAACCTGGTCTACCTTTGCCCCAGGGACTTTCCCATCCAGGTTCACTAGACTTTGACGGTTTCCAAAGAACAAAATCTGACGAACTCCTCTTAAAACTCTCAACCTCTACACGTGATCCAGCTATCATATCATCTAAATTTTTTCCAGAAAGTTGGCCATACTTTGAAAACTTATTTGCTGAAAACAACACATTATCCTCTGCTACATAAGCATAATCTTTATCAATGAGGCAACTTATAATGTCTATCATATCATTGATGTAATCAGTCGCTTTTGGTTCAAATGTAGGCTCTAGAGCACCAATATAATTAGCATCATCATGAAAGAATTTTATTGTTCTTTCAGTGAGAGATTTTATGTCTTCATTATTTTCTCTTGCTGCATTAATTATCTTATCATCTACATCAGTTATATTTCTAACGTATGTAACATTCTCAATGCCATATATTCTTCTTAACAACCTAAATAATAGATCAAAAACAATAACTGGTCTTGCATTGCCTACATGAGGAAAATCATAGACTGTGGGTCCGCACACATACATCCTAACATTTGAAGAGTCGATAGGTTCAAATAACTTTTTTTCATTTGAAAAAGTATCGTATATTTGTAAGGGCATCTAAGTTTTTACTCTCTCTAAAATTTTTTCTCTTCCTATTAGTTGAATTAAAAGCTTCATTTCAGGTCCATGTTTCATTCCAGTAAATGCTTCACGTAAAGGCAGGAAAAGCTCCCTACCTTTTCTTCCAGTTTTTTCCTTTATTGCAGATGTCCACAATTCCCATGTATTTTCATCCCATGGATCATTGGGTATAAGTTCCATAACAGACTTAATATATTCTTTATCCTCCGCTTCTATTATCTTGCTATAAAAAACAATATCAGACCACTGTTTGACACCCTCTACTGTTTCAAGATTACTCCTAATTATATTCCAAAACTTCTCATCAATTTTTTCATCAATATTTTTTAATCTTTCTCTTACATCGTCAAAGTTTAACTTTTGAACCTGCTTCTTATTTAATGCATTTAAAACATCAGTTTCAATTCTCCCTGGTGATGTTGAAATTGTTTCGAGTTTAAATTCACTGATAATTTGATTTATGCTATCTTTAAGTTCAATAGATTGGGATGTTCCAATTGTTGCGAGTAAACTAAGTATAGCAAGTGGTTCAAGATTAGATTTTCTGAAACTATCAATAGATATCACATTATCTCTCTTGGATAATTTATCTCCACTTGATGCTTTCAATAATGCATGATGTGCAAAAGTTATCCTATTCTTATCGATTGCATTTATAATTTCAATCTGCACTGCTGTGTTACTAGTATGATCGTCACCTCTAATAACATTCGTGATATTATAATCAATATCATCAACTGCAGAGGTAAACGTATATAGCGGAATACCATCTTCTCTAAAAAGTACCGGATCTGATAAGCTTGTTAAATCAATATCAAGTTCTCCTTTTAGAAGGTCATTCCATTTTAGTCTTTCCGTTTGTAGCAAAAATCGCCAATGAGGCTTTCTTCCTTTGTCTTCATAGGCCCTTTTTTCTTGATCAGTAAGACTTAATGATGATCTATCATAGACTTGTTTACCACCAGATGCCATTTGCAGTTTTCTTTTTCTTTCAAGTTCTTCTGGTGTTTCGTAACATGGATAAATTCTTCCATCAGCTTTTAGTTTTTGAAACTGTTCGCGGTACTTCTCAAATCTTGATGATTGATTGAAAGTGTCATCGTAGTCAATTCCTAACCATTCAAGGTCATATTTTATTTTTGAAATATACTCATCTTTTGATCTCTCTTGATCTGTATCATCTATTCTCAATATAAATTTTCCATTATGAGTTCTTGCATACAACCAATTAATTAATGCTGTACGAATATTACCTAAATGTAAGAGTCCTGTTGGACTAGGAGCAAACCTTGTAATCACTGTCATATTAATTATCCATATCCCTGAACGAATTTGTTATTGGATATCTTCTATCATAACCAAAATTTCTCTCAGAAATTTTTACACCAGGAGCAGCTTGTCTTCTCTTATACTCTGAACTGTACAGTAAATGTTCAATTTTTTTAACTAAATCAAAATCAAAACCCATATCGGTTATCTCTTTTATAGATTTTTCCTTTTCAACCAGATGGAAAAGAATTTTATCTAAAACTTCATATGGTGGCAATGAATCACTGTCTTTTTGATTTTCTTTAAGCTCTGCAGTTGGTTCTTTTTTTATAATATTTAAAGGCATCACATTTTTTTTATTAATTAACGAAATTGATGGAATATTATTGTTTCGCCATTCAGCAAGCTTATACAAACCACTTTTATAAATATCTTTTACAACTGAAAACCCTCCACACATATCACCATATAACGTAGAGTAACCCACTGAGACTTCAGATTTATTCCCATTAGTGAGAACCATATGACCAAATTTATTTGAATACGCCATTAATATTGCTCCACGTGTTCTAGATTGAATATTTTCCTCTGTTATATCTTTTTCTTTACCTTTAAATATAGAACTGAGTGTTTGATCATATGAAGAAACAACAGACTCAATTGGAACATTCTCTAGCTTAAAACCAAGATTATTTGCTAATTCTTCCGCGTCGTCATTGCTTTCTTTGCTTGTAAACTTTGAGGGCATTCCAATACCAATAACATTTTCAGGGCCAAGAGCATCGACTGCCACACAGGCACTAAACGCACTATCAACACCACCAGAAATACCAAGTACTACTCCAGGAAATTTATTTTTTGTTATGTAGTCTCTTAAGCCTAATATTAAATTCGAATATATAATATCTTGCTTATCATACCGCTTAACTTCTAAATCAACACCAGTTTCAAATCCTGAAGATCTATCATATGTTACTTCTTTAATTGAAGATACGCAGTGTGGTAGCTGAGCAACTATTTTTCCTGTACTTGCAATAAAAGAATTACCATCAAATACTATTTCATCCTGACCTCCAACTTGATTTACGTATACCAAAGGAGCACCTACATTTGAAGAAAAGTCAACGGCCTTACTTTTTCTCTCCGAAATTTTATTTACATCAAAGGGGGATGCATTAATAGATACAACTAAATCAAGATCATTTTTTGAAAGATCGGTCATGTGTTTATCAATCCAGATGTCCTCACATACCATCAGTCCAATTTTAAAATTTTTTAATTCGATTTCAGTAAATTTTTCACCATGTGAAAATATTCTTTTTTCATCAAACACGCCATAATTTGGCAACGCTAATTTAAAGTGCTTCTCAATGATCTCACCGTCCCTTAAAACTAGTGCTGTATTAAATAGCTTGCCATCTTCTCTATAGGGTGTGCCAAGAATTACAGTAGATGTTTTTCCTTTTGAATGTAATTTTAATTCAGAAATAGCATCTTCACATTTTTCCATAAATGCTGGCTTTAAAACAAGGTCCTCAGGTGGGTATCCTGTAAGCATTAATTCAGAAAAAATTATCAAATCTGATTGATAATCATCCATAATTCTTTTTATAGTTTCTTTGTTACTATCAATATCCCCTACTGAAGGGTTAGTTTGGCAAATTAATATAGAAATTTTTTCTGTCATTTCAGTGATACTACAACTAAATAATTTAGTCGCAATTACTTGGCAATTATAATGTTTGATTTATTGTGATCTTTTGACTCTCTAAGTCTATCTGAGATCAAGAAAGCAAGCTCTAATGCTTGGTTAGCATTTAATCGTGGATCACAATGCGTATGGTACCTAGCCGATAGATCGTCGTCTTTTATTGCTTGAGCTCCACCAATACACTCAGTAACATTTTGACCAGTCATCTCAAGATGAACACCGCCAGGATAAGTTCCAAAATTATGATGTATATCAAAAAATTCCTTAACTTCTTTTAAAACGCTCTCGAACGGTCTTGTTTTAAAACCTGAATTGGCTTTCATAGTATTTCCGTGCATTGGATCACATGACCAAACAAGCTTATGGTCACTATTTATAAAAGGCTTGATTAATTTAGGTAAAGAATCTGTAACTTGCTCAGAACCAAATCGACAGATAAGAGTGATACGTCCAGCTTCATTTTCTGGATTTAAAATATCCAACAACTCTTTGAGTTCATCAGTACCTAATGATGGACCACATTTAATACCTATTGGATTTTTTATCCCCCTACAAAATTCAACATGCGCACCTTTTGGATCACGAGTTCTATCACCAATCCAAACCATGTGTGCCGATGTATCATATACTTCACCAGAAGTACTATCTAATCTCGTTAGACACTCTTCGTATGGCAATAACAGTACTTCATGACTTGTATAAAAATCAACTGCTCTTAACTTTCGTGATGTTTTTGAAGAAATACCAATGGCTCCCATAAACGCTAGTGTGTCTGAAATCTTATCTGCAAGTTCTCTGAATTTTTTTCCTTGGGGGCTCTTATCCACAAAGCCCATATTCCATTGGTGAACTTTATTTAAATCTGAGAAACCACCTTTTGCAAAAGCTCTTAATAAATTCAAAGTTGCAGCAGATTGAGTATAGGCTCTTAACATACGATTTGGATCAGGCACTCGAGCCTCTGCTGAAAATGCCATATCGTTTATGATGTCACCTTTGTAGCTGTCTAGTTCAATACCATCAATTTCTTCTTTAGGAGCACTTCTTGGTTTTGCGAATTGTCCAGCCATACGTCCAACTTTTACAACCGGCACATTACCAGCTGCGGTTAGAGTAACGGACATTTGTAATAAAACTTTGAACGTATCTCTTATATAATCTGCATTAAAATCTTGAAAACTTTCAGCACAATCACCACCCTGCAATAAAAATGCTTTTCCTTCTGATACTTCAGCTAAATTATTTTTAAGTTCACGAGCTTCACCAGCAAAAACCAGTGGTGGATATGTTTTTAGCTCTGCTTGAGTTTTGTCCAGTTTTGATTGATCTGGATATTCTGGCAGGTGCTTTGCTTTAAAGCCTCTCCAACTATTTGTAGTCCATTTTTTCATTTAATTTGTAATGTTCGTTTTTTGGGATTTATAGTACTAAATAAAGTAAATTACTAGAGTCTATGTCAAATCGATTGATTTTTATGCTAAAAATTGATTTCAAGAGACATATTTCTCAGTTTCTACGGCATTATTGTCGAAGCTGTTATTTTCCCTATGCCATCACTTATTTTTTTATGAATTGCTTCTTGATCAAGCTTTTTAGTTTCAAGATATTGAGGATGGGCCAAAGTTGCTAAATCCTTTGCTTTTGCCATTGCCACATTAAATACTTCTTCAGGTGCAACCACTTCATCTAAATATCCTGGTTCAACAGCATCCTCTATGGCGTACATTTCAGCGTTAAGTAAAGCTCTCTGTTTATGAGCTTTATTAAGTTTAAATTTTGCAATTTCCAGGATTGGTGTTGGTATAATCATGTTGTTTCTTAACTCATTTGCACCAATTTTAAATTTGCCTTGTGATCCGACTCTATAATCACTACTACACAAAAGAAAAGCTCCCATCGCAATTGCATGGCCAGAACATGCTGCTACTACTGGTCTTGGAAAAGAAAATATTCTAAGTAACATTTCAAAACCTGACTTCACCATTTGAGAAGCATTTTCAGGATTAGACATCATCACTTTGAGATCAAAGCCTGCTGAAAACATTCCCTCTCTTCCAGCAATTAATAGTGAACCTTTATTAACAGGAACTTTATCTAGCAACTCGTTAATTAGCATGATCATATCAGGTGAAAAAGCATTAACCTTTCCATCATCTAAAGTGATTATTGAAACGTCATCTTTAATTTCTAAATTTGCTGTCATATTTAGATACTACATAAACGGATATTTATTTTCAATGATTATAGGGATTTTAAAATTGCCTTAATATTAGACATAAAATTTGGATTCCCTTTAAAACTCTTAATAGATAAATCAGGTTTTGACCATTCACTTGCAGAATCTATGAAATAATTTGACTCAACTTTTATCCAACTTGAGTCATTTAATATACCGGCCTTTACAAAAAGAAGTCTTGGAAATTCTTTTGCAAAACTTAAAATTCCTGATCCACAATTTTCACAAAATCCTCTTTGTATATGCATCCCTTGAGATCCAATACTTTCATAATATTTAAGTTCAGTATTTGATGAAAAATGTTTTTTAGAAATATATAAAATAGTTGCTTTTCCAGTTCCTGTAGATCTTTGACAGTCTTTGCAATAACAATGATGAGCTGAAATTACTTTTTTATTGTCAAATTCAATCTCTATATTTCCACATTGACACCTTCCTGTAATTATATTCGACATTTATTTCAAAATTATTCGACAGTAACAGATTTTGCAAGATTTCTTGGTTGATCAACGTCATTTCCTAATTCAACAGCTGTATAATAAGCAAGCAAGTGAATTGGAACAGAATAGATAATGGTCTCAATTGATTTTGGAGATTTAGGCAGTCGAAATACCTGCCATATATTTTCTGAACCAGATTGAAGAGTATCATCATCAGTAATCATTAATATCTTACCACCTCGAGCAATAACTTCTTGTATATTTGATACTGTTTTGTGAAATAGTTCACCGGGTGGAACAATACAAACCACTGGAAGATCTTTTTCAATTAGGGCTAAAGGACCATGTTTCATTTCACCTGCCGGATACCCTTCTGCATGAATATAAGATATTTCTTTGAACTTTAGAGCACCTTCTAGAGCTAATGGGAAAGAAGTTCCTCTTCCCAAGTACATTACTCCTTTTGCATTGATGATAGACTGTGCCGTCTCTTTAAGACTATAAGATCTTTTTATAGCTTCTTCTAACAAGGTTGGCGCTTTCATGATCTCATGGCAAATTTCTTTATTTTGATTTTCGGAAAGAGTTTTGTTCATTGTTCCAAGGTGAATAGCCATTGATAATAGAACCGATAGTTGTGCAGTAAATGCTTTAGTTGACGCAACACCTATTTCTGCTCCCGCTTTTGTATAAATACAAAAGTCACTGTCTCTTGCAATTGAGCTATTTTTTACATTTACAATACTTAGTGTCTTTATTCCACGAGACTTACTGTAATCCAACGCTGCTTTTGTATCTGCTGTTTCTCCTGATTGAGTTACAAAGATACAAAGCGCATTTTTGTCCAAAACTGGGCTCCTATACCTATATTCAGAGGCCATATCACACTCAACAGGAACCCTTGCATATTCTTCAAAATAATACTTTGCAACTAGACAAGCGTAATAAGCTGTTCCACAAGCAATAAGGTGAATTCGACTAACACTAGTAAAATCTAATTCAATGTCACTAACAGTGATTAAACCCTTATCATGATCAATAAATTGTTTAAGTGTCTCTCCAACTGCTTGTGGATGTTCATGTATTTCTTTTTCCATAAAATGTTGAAAGTTTCCTTTGCTGATATCAGTTTCATCAAATCCAATATCAACGAATTCACGCTCAACTTTTTCACCTTTAGTATTAAATATCTCTAAAATATCTTTATTGCATACAACAATATCTCCGTCTTCAAGATAGCTCACCTTTTCAGCTAAAGAACTTAGTGCAATTGAGTCTGAACCTATAGAAGTTCCTGAATCATTTATTCCTGCAACAAGAGGACTCCCATTTTTTGCACCAAATATACTTTCTTTTTGATCACTAAAAATGATTGCAAGCGCATAAGATCCTTCTAGTTTTGAGATAGTTTCTTTAACACAATCAATATGAGTGTACCCTTCTTTCCTATAATGCGATAACAGAGCAGTTATAACTTCTGAATCAGTTTCAGATTCAAATGAATATTCTCTAAGTTCAGCTAGACTCTTTAAATCAGATGCATTTTCAATAATACCGTTATGCACTAAAGATACATATGGTGAAGAATGAGGGTGGGCATTTTTCTCAGACGGTTCACCATGTGTTGCCCACCTGGTGTGTCCTATACCTGTTTTTCCATCAGACTTTTCAAGCTCAAGTGATTTAACTAGGTTTTCTAATTTACCCTTAACTTTTCTCTGAAAAATTTTATCGATTTCATGAATGGCAATACCCGCTGAGTCATACCCACGATATTCCAATTTTCTCAAAGCATCTATGATACTGGCTGATACTTTTTCATTTGATGTAATTCCAATTATTCCGCACATATGACTATTTTTTCTTTCGTTTTGGCCAGTTTTTTACTGACATCTGAATAGATCGTTCAACTGCTAAACTATTTGCCTTAACATCTTTTGTAATTGTTGAGCCAGATCCAATATAAGCATTTTTACCAATCGTTACTGGAGCTACCAGAGATGAATTGGAACCAATGAAAGCACCATCTTCAATTTTTGTTTGGTGTTTTTTTGATCCATCATAGTTGCAAGTAATTGTACCGGCGCCTACGTTAACTAATTGGCCAATGGTTGAGTCCCCAACATAAGATAAATGATTAACTTTTGATTTTTTGTTTATTTTAGAATTTTTAATTTCAACAAAATTTCCAACTTTAGACTCGTCCATTAGTTGTGTACCTGGTCTAATTCTTGCATAAGGGCCAATTTGAACATTTTTTCCAATACGACAGTTTTCTAAATGGGAAAAAGAATGAATTACAGTATGATTATCTATAGTTACCTTTGGACCAATGAATATGAATGGCTGCAATACAACATCCTTACCAATTTTAGTATCCAAAGATAAGTAAACTGTTTCAGGGTCAATCATTGTCACCCCTTTTTTTAGAAATTTTTGACGCAGCTTAATTTGGATTGCTTTTTCTGCAGTTGCTAAATCTTCTTTATTATTCACACCTATAACTTCACTCTCAGAGACGACCTCCGGTTTTACATTAATATTATTATTTGTAGCTATTTTAAAGATATCTGTTGCATAAAATTCTTTTTTCTTATTTTTGTTAGAAATTAAAGGAAAATATTTTTTCAAATCTTTTGAGAAAAGACAGAAAATTCCCGCATTACATAGAAAGAAGTGGTCTTTTTTCTTAAGCTCTTTTTGTTCTATAACTTCAGATACATTGCCATCAGTACCAAGAATTACTTTACCATAAAAATTCTTTTCTTCTTTATTAAAACATAGAAGTTTTATTTCTTCTTTTTTTATACGTACCAATTTCTTGATCGTTATTATATCTATGAATGGTACGTCACCATATAGTATAAGCACTTTATTGTTATTTTGCTTAAGATAAGGAATGCACTGAGATATAGCATCAGCTGTTCCTTTTCTATTTTTTTGAATTACAAGATTAATATTTTTATCTGTATTAGTATATGTTTTTGAAACCTCTTCACTGATGACTAGGTGAATTTTTTTTGGATTTATCTTTTGTGCGGTAGTTATTACATGATTTAATAAACTCTTACCTCCTACTTCATGAAGCACCTTAGGAATTGAAGAATACATTCGTGTTCCTTTACCTGCAGCTAAAATGATTACATCAATATTTTGCATATATTCGTGGAAAATAAACAATATGGTGTTAAAAGTACTGTAAAAATTTATTACATAGACTTACTTTTTTTATGACAGTCCAAAATAAAAAACTATTTATCTTTGATCTTGATGGAACTCTTGTAGACACAGCACCTGACTTCAAAAATTCGATTAATTATATGCTTAATGAACTTAATGAAACTGAAGTTACTCTTGAAGAGATACGTAATTGGGTAGGTTATGGAGCCAGAGAGCTTATAAGAAGAACAGTGGTAGATAAAAATATTCCTCATGACGAAAAAAAAATTGAAGAGATGTTAAAAATCTTCTTAGTTCATTATACACACAACATTGATGACGACAGTGTTCTTTTCAACAATGTAAAAAATGTACTGGAATTTCTAAAAAATAACGGAGTAAAACTTGCTGTATGTACTAATAAAATGGAACGTCTAAGTAATATTTTATTGGAGAAACTTAACGTGCTTCACATGTTTGACTACTTAGTAGGCGGTGACTCTCTCCCTAAAAGCAAGCCTGATCCCTATCCCTTATTAAATATATGTGAAAAACTAAATACCAAAACTTCTGACTCTATTATGATTGGTGATAGTGCAACTGATTTAAATGCTGGCAAAGATGCTGGTATGCCAGTTGTTTTAGTAAGTTATGGGTATACGGATAACAAAGATATTTACAATGAGGCTGATTTAGTTATAAACGATTTTTCTCAACTTAAGGAATTAGTAAACTAGGAGATATAAATATGACCATTAATTTTGATGATAAAGTTGCTATCGTTACTGGTGCTGGTGGTGGACTTGGTAGAAGTCATGCGCTTCAATTGGCTGAAAGAGGAGCTAAGGTTGTTGTTAATGATTTAGGTGGAAACGTTGATGGTACTGGTGTTTCAAGTGAAGCCGCAGATAAAGTTGTTGATGAGATTAAAGCTGCTGGCGGTGAAGCTATCTCTAATGGTTCAAGTGTTACAGATAAGTCTGGTGTCAATAAGCTTATCGAAGATACCATGTCAGCTTTTGGACGAATAGACGTTTTAATTAATAATGCAGGTGTATTGAGAGATAAATCATTTGCTAAAGTTACACTTGATGATTTTGAATTTGTTGTAGACGTACATTTAATGGGTTCAGTATATTGCACTAAAGCAGTATGGCCTATCATGGTTGAACAAAATTACGGAAGAATTGTGATGACATCTTCATCATCAGGTATCTTTGGAAACTTTGGGCAATCAAATTATGGTGCAGCTAAGATGGGTGTAGTCGGGTTAATGAACACACTTAAAATTGAGGGTAAAAAGTACAATATAAAAGTAAATTCTCTGGTACCCGTAGCTGCAACACGTATGACTGAAAATTTAGGCATGCCAGATGCTGTCTTTGAAAGCCTCAAACCAGAAACAGTATCACCAGCAGTAATTTTCATGTCATCAGAGAATGCTCCAGATGGTGCGATGATTTCTGCAGGTGCAGGAGTTTTTGCAAAGGCTGAAATAGTTCACTCTGAGGGTATTGCACTTAAAGGCGATGATCTCAATGCAGATATATTAGCTGATAAATGGTCTGAAGTTGCAGATATGCAAAATGGTAAAGCTCTGTTAAGTGGTGCAGAGCACACTGCTCACATTTTTAAAAAACTGTCTGGTTAAGATAAACTTCTAAGAAAGACTTATTCCACCAGACTCATCGGTAGACTGAATATCTGATTGAGTTAATTCAATATATCTCTTCATATGAAAATCAACATTACCAAATAAAATTCCAATCATGGTAGCTCGTTTGAAGAAGTGACTAATCATATACTCATCAACAACACCCATGCCGCCGTGTAATTGTATAGCGTTCTCACCCACAAATTTAATAGCCTTACCAATTCTAGCTTTCGCGGCTGAAGCAGCTTTTCTTCTCTCATTAGGATCTGATAAATCAGCGGTAACAGCCATGTATAATATTGATTTGGCTTGTTCGTATTCTATCATCATATCAACTAATCTATGTTTGATTACCTGATTTGCTCCAATTGGTTGTCCAAATTGTTTTCTATTTTTACAGTAATCATTAGTAGAGTCTTTTAATACTTGTAGGATCCCAACAGCTTCTGAACAAACTGCAATTGTTGATAAGTCAATCTGTTCTTCAATAGCTTCGTAAGAACCTTCGATGCTACCTAATATATTATCTTTTGATACTGTCAAATTTTCAATAACTATCTCAGATGCCCTGTACTCGTCAATCGTTGGATAATTTTGTAAAGTGATACCTTCAGATTTGATATCAACCATGAATAACGTGATACCAGATTTTGACCTTTGATCACCACTAGTTCGAGCAGAAATGATTACATGCGTGGCCATGCTGGCACCAAAAACCACTGACTTAAATCCATTGATAACATAATTATCACCATCAAGAATTGCTGAACATTTGACATCAAATAAATCAAACCTACTTTGTGGTTCCGCGTAAGCAAAAACATAACGCTGATTGCCTGATATTATTTCAGGGATGATTGTATCTTTTTGTTTATCTGAGCCAAGTTTGGATATAAGACCACCAGCTAAAATTATTGAAGACATGTAGGGCTCTACAACTAAACCCTTACCAAACTGTTCCATAACAATCATCACATCTGTTGCCTGGCCACCTAACCCACCGTAAGCTTCATCAAAAGGAACGCCTAAAAGTCCAAGTTCAGCAAATTGTTTCCAATTTTCTTCCTTCCATCCACTTTCCGTTTTGACAATGGAGCATCTTGTGTCCCAATCATAATTATCTCTGACAAAAGAAGTAACCATATTATCAAGAAGAGTTTGTTCTTCGTTGTAATCGAAATTCATGGGGGTAGTCCTATATATTGGCTATTAAAATGTCAAAAAAATTTTAGAGACCTAGTACCATCTTAGCAATAATATTTCTCTGAATTTCATTAGAACCACCATAAATAGATGCCTTTCTAAAATTAAAGTATGATCCTGAAATATTTGTTGCATAGTCTGGTCCGACGTATTCATTGCTTAAAGTGGTACCAAGATGTGGGTTAGCATAATATCCAACAGCTTCCATTGCTAATTCTGTTACCATTTGCTGTATATCAGTGCCTTTAATTTTTAAGAGAGATGACTCTGGGCCAGGTCCTTTACCTGCCGAGTCTTTAGCGAGTGTTCTTAATTCAGTATATTCAAGTGAATTTAGTTCAAGTTCAGCATTAGCTATTTTTGATTTAAAGGCTGGGTCTTGTATTAGAGGTTCACCGTAAGACATTTCTGCACTAGCAATTTGCTTTATACGTTCTAGGGCTTTTTTTGATCTTGCTACACCAGCAATACCTGATCTTTCATGGGCTAACAAAAACTTTGCGTAAGTCCATCCCATGTTTTCCTCTCCAATAAGATTTTCTACTGGAACTTTTACATTATCAAACCAGGTTTCATTAACTTCGTGTGATCCATCCATTAGTTTAATAGGACGGACTGTTATTCCAGGTGTTTTCATATCAATTAGAAGGAATGATATTCCTTGTTGTGGCTTTTCAGCTTCTGGATTTGTTCTAACTAAACAAAATATCCAATCTGCATATTGAGCTAAAGTAGTCCATGTTTTCTGACCGTTGACAATATAATGATCGCCTTCTTTTACTGCACTTGTTTTAAGAGATGCAAGATCAGATCCTGATCCTGGTTCTGAATATCCCTGGCACCAAAATACATCACCACTTATAATCCCTGGAAGGTGTTTCTTTTTTTGTTCATCATTTCCAAAGGTATAAATAACTGGACCAACCATATTTACACCGAAAGGCATAATATACTGACATTCTGCCTTAGCGCACTCCTGCTCAAAAATATATTTCTGTGTTGGAGTGAATTCAGCGCCACCATATTTTTTTGGCCAGCTAGGCGCAGACCAACCATTATTTTTCCCAAGAATTTTATGCCACGTCATTAAATCATCACGAGAAAGCTCCTTACCAGTTTTTCTTTTTTGACTGAT
>CABZNM010000002.1 GCA_902527075.1 uncultured Pelagibacteraceae bacterium | reverse complement strand
CCTTAATACTGGTAAATTTATTGTGGCCACATCCAACGATGAAATTGAAAAACTTGTATCTAACTATGAAAAAGCAATAGATGCGGGCGTTGAAGGAATAAAACGTGTGACAAAAGATTATGTCAATAAGTATGAACCTTTAGTCGATTGTGTTGAAGCACTTTATGTTCCAACAACAGGCATTGTTGATCAAAATGCTCTAATGAGATCTTATATTGGTGAGATAGAAGATTTAGGGTCCAATGTTGTTTTTAATAGTCAATTTATCAAAGCTACTCGAAATGAAAATGTTTTTGAAATTTTAATTGTCGCTAGTGGTGAAGAAACCAAAATTAAATCTGGAATACTCATTAATGCCTCAGGTCTCTATGCTGAAAAAAATGCAAAAAAATTAGACTTTCTTGATAACTCATTCATTCCAAAAACATACCTTGCTAAAGGAAATTATTTTGAAACAGGTAAAGATTTAAAAATTCGTCATTTAATTTACCCAATACCAAATGAAGCTAGTTTAGGTCTTCATTTAGGCCTAGATCTTGGCATGCAGGTACGATTTGGTCCCGATGTAGAGTGGGTTGATGATATAGATTATAAAGTAAACCCTAATCGATTGGATGCTTTTTATAACGATATAAAAAAATATCTACCTCATTTTGATAAATCTTTACTTAAACCAGGCTATTCAGGGATAAGACCAAAGTTAAAAAATAAAGGCGAAGGTAAGAGTGATTTTTTGATTCAAGGGAGTGAGACACATAGTATTAAAGGTATGGTAAACCTTTTTGGGATTGAATCACCTGGACTAACTTCTTCACTTGTAATAGCAGACTATGTTTCCGAACTTATTGCTTAAATAGCAAATCTGCTCCATCTGATTTAGATATGAATGATTTCATTTTAATCATCGCATTTTTCTCTATTTGACGGACACGTTCTTTTGAAATTTTTAACTCTTGACCAAGAATGTCTAGTGTTTTGGCTCTATCTGTGAGATGTCTTTCTTTGATAATTTTGACTTCTCTACTATCTAACTCTTTTAGAGCATCAGAAATAACATCTTTTTTAAAAGTATCATCGTCCTTACTGAAAATTTTATCATCAGGCCTTGCATCTTCATCTTCAATCAATTCGAGAAACTCATTTTCACCATCTTCGCTAATTTTATGATTCAAAGAACTATCATTCTGACTAATTCTTGCATCCATTTTTATTACATCTGCGGTTGAAATACTTAAATCGTGAGCAATTCCTTGTGCGGTGGTGTAATCAATCGATCCATGTTCAGTTTGATGTATTTTTTGTTTCAATTTTCTTAAGCTAAAAAAGAGACTTTTCTGCTTTGAAGTAGTAGCAATTCTTACGAGAGACCAATTTTTTAGGACAAAGTCTTGTATTGAAGCTCTGATCCACCAGCTAGCATAAGTTGAGAATCTAACTTCTTTTTCTGTTTGAAATCTTTCTGCTGCTTTCATTAGGCCAATATTTCCTTCTTGGATTAAATCACTAAGGTTAAGGCCGTAGTTCTTGTATTTAACAGCAAAAGCTATTACTAAACGAATATGTGATTGAATTAGTTCATGAAGAGCTGCTTCATCCTTTTTCTTAAGCCATTTTTTTGCTAGTGTTTTTTCTCTCTGTTCTTCTAACAAAGGTATGGACATAGCTTTCTTAATAAAAGGCTTCATTTCGTTTGTATCATCAAAACTTGACATGATTGCAAAATACAAATTGAATAAAAAAAAACAATTTGAATCTGTAAATTTGCTAATGAAAAATTTGCCAATGTGGCCCACATCATGACAACAGAAGTAATAGAATTCCCAGATTTCTTGAAGATTCAACAAGTTGTTGGCACAATTGAAGATGTACAAATTAATGAAAAGGCAAAAAAACCTGCATATGTTCTTAAAATTGATTTTGGTGAGAAAATAGGGAAAAAAATAAGCTCAGCACAAATTACTAATTACACTATTGATGAATTAATAAACAGACAGATAGTTGCCGTTTGTAACTTTGAAAAAAAAAACATAGCTGGTGTCGAGTCAGAAGTTTTAGTTTTGGGAGCAATTAATGAGTTAAATGAAGTTATTTTGCTTAAACCTGATATTAAAGTAAAAAACGGCTCAATTATTTTATGAAGTAATGTGCGCTCGAGATGATTCGAACATCCGACCCCAGGATTAGGAATCCTGTGCTCTATCCTACTGAGCTACGAGCGCATAAAAAATTTTTTTTCATAAAAAATAAATAAAAAACGTTTTTATTAAAAAATATTATTTATTTATTAAAAAAAAAATAAAGTAAAAAAAAATACTTAATTAATAAGTATTTAAATAATAATCATAAAGTAATTTAAGACTTAACGCATTTTTTCAAAATTAAGAAAAGTTTGCGAAGTCACTGAAAAATTGACACTTTTTAATAAAAGTTTAATCATTAGGTAAGAACGAATCACTTAGTGATTCATTTCGTAACCTCTAACTAAACCCTAAATGGGAGGAGATAAATATGGAGGAACTTAAAGTGATCTTTGCGAAAGCAAAGAAAAAAGCTAAGAAAAAAGCAGCTCCAAAGAAAAGAAAAAAAGCCGCTAAAAGGAAGCCAGCTAAGAAGAAAAAAGCTGCTCCTAAGAAGAAAAAGAAAAAAGCCGCTGCAAAAAAAAGGAGGCCCGCTAAAAAGAAAAAAGCTGCTCCTAAAAAGAAAAAGAAGAAAGCTGCTAAAAAGAAAAAAAGAAGATAATTAGCATTGATTAATCAATGCTTTTTTTTTGCGCCCTTAGTTTAAATACTAGGGGCGTTTTTTAATTTGTCTCTTCCAAGTATCTTATCAACTTTTTTAATTGCATTTTCCTCAGTGATTTTGAGACCTGCGACAACCTCTCTCAAAAATCTATCATATGAAAGCTCAAAAAGCTGTCTCTCACTATAAGACTGCTCTACTTGATTATTTGCTCTATTCAAGTCTCTTACTACTTCAGCTATTTGCTCAATGTCACCAGAATTGATCTTAAGATCATACTCTTGAGCTCTACGACTCCACATAGTTCTTTTGATTTTAGCTTTTTGCCCAAGAATCTTAAGAACAGATTGTATTTTTGATGGTTTTGAAACTTTTCGCAAGCTTAGGCCTTTTGCTTTTTCAACAGGGACCCTAAGTATAAGTTTGTCTCTTACAAATTCTATAACATACATTTCAAGCTTCTGACCAACTACCTCTCTTTTTTCTATATCAATAACTTGACCAACCCCATGCGTTGGATAAACAACAAAGTCCTTTGTAATGAATATTTTTTTAACCTTTTTTTCTTTAATTGTTTTTATTTCTAAAAACTTTTTTACTTTTTTGGCTTGATAGTGTGACGGGTTAAGTATTTTATTATTTACTTTTTTATCTGATTGTTTTGGTGGTTTGGGTTGAACAAATTTCTTTTTGGCTTCAACTTTTTTTTCTTTCTTATTGGGAGCTAACTTTTTTTGAGTTTTCTTTTTTATTACTTTTTTCTTGGTTTTTTTAATGTAAGCTTTCTTGTGAGGTTTTTTCTTTTTTACTGTCTTAGCTTTTTTCATAGACTTGCTTTGTTTTTTTACTTTTTTTAGTGACTTATTTTTTTTCTTCATATCTCTTCTCTGTTGTTTCACTGTTATTATTTTTTACAATGTCACTACCCCCTGGAGACTCTGAGAAGTATTTGTCGAATTTATTTGGTTCATCTTCATAGTCCTTAGAATCACTAGGAGCATCTTTTTTTAATGTGATGTTGGGCCATACCTCTGAATACTGTTGATTGAGTTTTAACCATTTGTCTTCAATATCCTCAGTATCTGATATGATTGCGCCGATTGGGCACTCAGGTTCACAAACACCACAATCAATACATTCATCTGGATTAATCACTAGCATATTTTCACCTTCATAAAAACAATCAACCGGACAGACCTCTACACAGTCTGTAAATTTACATTTTATACATTTCTCATTTACTAAATATGTCATCTAACTAAATCAGTTGTTTTTTTATTTGACCTACTTTTACATCATCTACGTACAATAATCCTGAGATTTTTCTAATAAGAGCATTTTCATAATCATCAATGCGACCATCAGCTATTACTATTTTCCAAAGCATTTTTATAATTGAAAGCTTCTCATCATCATTTAGAGCTTTGTTAAGCTCAGATGTAAATTGGTGAATATCGTTTGCTTTCTCAGTTAAATTAAGGGCAGTTTCAAAAATTCTATCAATTTTATTTTTATCAAAGTTGTAAAAATCTCTGATCATTTTAAGTATTTCAGTTTTTTCAACTTCATCAAATTCACCATCGTATTTTGCGGCTAGTATCATTAAAGAAGTTGCAGCGAGTTGTGACTCGTCAAACTCAGGAACTTCTTTTTTTACCTCTTTTTCAAAAATTTCAGCAATTTTTTTTAGCATAATCTAGTAATAAAGTATTATATACACACAATATCTGGTATTAGAAATAGAACAAAATAAGTAGATTATATGGCCGAATCAGTAACATACGATGTTCTTTAAATATTCTAATTTTTTTTATTAATAATTAACTATATATAACACTAATTCTTATATTGGAAGTTTCTTAATGACAGATAATAACAAATCAAAGTTTTCTATCGATCAATGGCAGAAAAGCTTTGAAAAGGAAACTAAGATTGACAGCCTAGATAACTTTATAAATAGCTCAGATGAGGGTATTGAGATTAAGCCAATTTATACAGAGCAAGATCTTCATAATTTAGAATTTATTGAAAAGGACTCTTTACCAGGGCAATGGCCATTTACAAGAGGTCCTAAAGCCTCGATGTACACAAATCGACCTTGGACAATTAGACAGTATGCGGGTTTTTCTACAGCCGAGGAGTCTAATGAATTTTACAGAAAAAACCTTGAGGCAGGACAAAAAGGGCTTTCAGTAGCATTCGATTTACCAACTCATAGAGGTTATGACTCAGATGATGAACTTGTAATGGGTGATGTAGGAAAAGCTGGTGTCGCAATTGATACAGTTGAAGATATGAAAATTCTTTTTAATGATATTCCTCTTAATGAAATGTCAGTTTCCATGACAATGAATGGCGCGGTTTTGCCAGTATTATCATCTTTTATTGTCTCTGGAGAGGAACAGAACGTTAGCAAAGATCAGTTATCTGGCACAATTCAGAATGACATCTTAAAAGAGTTTATGGTTCGAAATACTTATATTTATCCACCTGACCCATCAATGAAAATTGTAGCTGACATAATCGAGTATACTTCTAAAGAAATGCCTAAGTTCAATTCAATATCAATTTCGGGATATCACATGCAAGAAGCTGGAGCCGATAATGTTTTAGAGCTAGCTTATACATTAGCTGATGGTATAGAATACGTTAGAGCGGCAAAGTCTAAAGGTTTAGACGTCGATGAATTTGCTCCTAGACTGTCATTCTTTTTTGCAATCGGAACAGATTTTTTTATGGAGATTGCAAAGCTGAGAGCTGCAAGAACTTTATGGGCAAGAATAATGAAAGATTTTGGCGCCAAAAAAGAAAAGTCTTTAATGCTAAGAACACATTGTCAAACATCTGGTGTCTCTCTTACTGAAAAAGATCCTTATAACAATATCATCAGAACATCCTATGAGGCCTTGTCTGCTGTATTAGGTGGAACACAAAGCTTGCACACAAACTCATTTGATGAAGCCATAGCACTACCTACAGATGAGTCTGCTAGAATTGCAAGAAATACTCAATTAATCCTTCAAAATGAGACTGGTGTAACTAAAACTGTAGATCCTCTTGCTGGCTCATATTTTATTGAAAGTTTAACTGATCAGCTGTCAAAAAAAGCATGGGATATTATTCAAGAAGTTGAAGAGCTTGGCGGTATGACAAAGGCAGTAAAAGCAGGTGTTCCAAAATTAAAAATAGAAGAATCGGCAACAAAAAAACAGGCTAAAGTTGATAGTGGAACAAGAGTTGTTGTTGGGGTAAATAAATTCAAAAATCCTAATGAACCAAAGGTTGATGTTAGAGTTATTGACAATGAAAAAGTAAGAGATGATCAGATAAAAAAATTAGATCAAATTAAGAAATCTAGAAATCAGAGAGATATTGATCATAGTTTGTCAGAACTAGTAACAGCAGCAAAAGAGGACAAAAATTTATTAAAATATTCGATTGATGCTATCAGAAATAGAGCTACAGTTGGCGAAGTATCAAAAGCGCTTGAGTCAGTTTTTGGACGACATTTTGCTAAAAGTTTAAGTGTTTCTGGTGTATATGGAAAGCATTTTGAAGGTGATAAAGATTTTATGAATGTTTCAAATAAGATTGATATTTTTGAGACAGATTTTGGACGCAGACCGCGCGTACTTGTTGTTAAAATGGGGCAAGATGGTCATGATCGAGGAGCTAAAATTGTCGCAACTTCATTTGCAGACTTGGGTTTTGATGTAGACATGGGTCCCTTATTTCAGTCGCCAAAGGATGTTGTGAAAGACGCAATTGAAAATGATGTTCATGCGATAGGTGTATCAACTTTAGCCGCAGGTCATAAAACTTTATTACCAGAATTAATGAAATGTCTTAAGGAGAGCGATCCAGATAGTAAGATAATTATTTTTGTAGGTGGTATCATTCCAGAACAAGATTATCAATTTTTATATGATCAAAATGTATCTGCAATTTTTGGTCCTGGTTCTAATATTATTGAATGCGCTGAACAAGTCATTGATCTGATTTCTAAAAACTCTAATAAAAAATAAAATGAGTTTAGCCGATAGAATATATAATGGTGAACGAGCTGCCATTGCCAAAGCAATTACTCTTGTTGAATCAAAAAATCAATCAGATAAATTAGAGGGAAAAAAATTAATTTCAGAATTAATGATTAAGCCAGGTCATTCTATAAGACTAGGTTTCTCAGGGCCACCGGGAGTGGGCAAATCTACCTTCATTGAGTCATTTGGAAAGTATCTTGTATCAAAGGGTCTAAAATTAGGTGTTCTTGCAATAGATCCTTCGTCTCAAATTACAGGAGGTTCAATATTGGGGGACAAGACTCGAATGATTGAGATTTCAAAAAGTGAGAATACTTTTATTCGCTCCACGCCCTCAAAAGGTTCACTTGGTGGAGTTTCATCAGGAACTAGAGAAGCCGCAATAATTTTGGATGCAGCTGGGTATGATTATGTTTTTATTGAAACAGTTGGAGTTGGTCAATCAGAAATACTTGCATCAAACTTAGTTGATATCTTCACACTGATTGTAGGGCCTGGATCAGGAGATGAACTACAAGGAATTAAAAAAGGCATAACTGAGTATGCGGATATCTTCATTGTAAATAAAAATGACGGTGACCTTAAAATTGAAGCTTCAAAAACGCAGTCTGATTATAAGTCTGCAGTAAGCTATTATAGAAATGACGACATTAATTCGCCTTTGAAAGATGTTCTACTTGTATCTTCAATAGAGCAAACAGGAATGGATGAGGTCATTCAAGCAATAGATAAAATAATAGCTTACAATAAAGAGAAAAATGAATTTGACAAAAGAAGGTTTAATCAGCTCACTTTTTGGTTAGAGGAACAAGTTCAGTCACTTATGCAAGAAAGTCTTGAAAAGAAATTAAAGGAGGAAATTGCTGTTTCTGACTTAACAAGTCAAGTTGTTGAAGGAAAAATTCATATGTATGAAGCTATTGATCAAATCATGACTAAGGTAGAAAAAAAAATATAATATTGACAAAAAATATGGAAATCTTTAGTTAATATCGATGCCTAAAATATGTGATATTACAGGAAAGAAAGTTCAATTTGGCCATAACGTAAGTAAGGCAAATAACAAGACTAAAAGAAAATTCAGTGTGAATCTGCAATCTGTTACATTTAAAAGCCAGGTTTTAAATAAAAACCTAAAATTTACCATTTCTACTTCTGCAATGAGAACTGTTCTAAAGTATGGTGGTATTGATGATTATTTATCTAAAACACACAATAAAAAATTATCTTCAAAAGTTAAGAAAATACAAAAAACAATTCAAAAGCTCTCCTTAAAAGCTAGTTAGAAACGTAACGTTTTATCTTTTGATCCTCCTCAAACAAATCGACTAATTGTTCTGTCATTACATCAGCAAGTTGTTCTGCATCAACAATAGTGACTGCTCTTTTATAATATCTAGTTACGTCATGGCCAATACCTACGGCTAGCAATTGAACATAAGATTTCTCTTCAATCCAGCTTATGACACCTCTTAAGTGCTTTTCTAAATAATTACCTGTATTAACTGACAGGGTACTGTCATCGACAGGGGCACCATCTGAAATGACCATTAATATTTTTCTTGCCTCATACCTTCCTTGTAATCTTTTATGTGCCCATAATAATGCTTCGCCATCAATGTTTTCTTTAAGAAGTCCTTCCCTCATCATTAAGCCAAGATTTTTTTTGGATCTTCTCCATGGCTCATCAGCTGCTTTGTAAACTATATGTCTTAAATCGTTTAGTCTTCCAGGAGAGGGTATCTTATTATTTTGCATCCAATGCTCTCTACTTTTGCCACCTTTCCATGCTTTCGTTGTAAATCCAAGGATTTCTACTTTGACACCACATCTTTCTAGTGTTCTTGCGAGTATGTCTGCACTCATTGCTGCAACAGTTATTGGTCTACCTCTCATTGATCCTGAATTATCAATTAAAAGTGAAACAACTGTATCTTTAAAGTCAGTATCTTTTTCTTTTTTAAATGATAAAGAATGATATGGGTCCATGATAACTCTAGTTAATCTTGACGTATCAAGAAGTCCTTCTTCTAAATCGAAATCCCAACTTCTATTCTGCTTTGCCAGTAATTTTCTCTGAAGTCTATTAGCCAATCTGGATATAATCGTTTGAAATGATTTTAATTGTTGATCAAGGTAACTGCGTAAACGATTTAATTCTTCTTCTTCACAAATATTTTGAGCTGTAATGATTTCATCGAATTCTTCACTGTATATCTTGTAATCATTTAAGATTTTATCTGTTTGGTTATCACCTTTAAATTGAGGTTTTGTATTTTCATTATTACTTTCGTCAATATCTTTTAAATCTTCCTCATTCTCTTTATCAACATTCATTTCAGTTTCTTCAAAACTTACCTCTTCCTCAGTTTCACTCGACTCTTCTTCAGAAAAAGAAGATTGATTTTCTAAATCATTTACCTCATTGCTATCAAGTTTTTCAATATCTTGATTATTATCCTCTTCTTTTTTTTCGTCTTTATTCTCTTGTTTATCATAGTAGTCAAGGTCTTGAATTAGCTGATTTACACTTTGTGCAAATTCTTTTTGATTAAAAATATTATTTTTCATATTTTCAGTTCGATTTCCAATTTTCTTATCCAGCCAGCCCCTCCATTTTTTGAGAGCTTTATCGGCATTTAAAGGCGTGTAATCACTACTGATTTCATTTCGAAAATATATGTCAATTGCATTTTCTATATCGAGATCAGATTGCGACCCTACATTTTGAAGCTCTAATGCATTACATTTTTTTTCATATGCCATTTTTAAATTAGATTTTACGCCTCGCATTAACTTGCTTCCAATCAACTGTACTCTTGTATTTTCAAGTATTTCATATATTTTTTGATTTTTCTCTCCAGGAGGTTGAAGCTCATAATACAACTTACTATTATGGTATTTATGCATTAATGCCTCATTATCTGCATTGCCTCTGATCTCAGTTAAGTCTTTTAAGTTAATGTTATTGTCTATTTTGGGTAAGACTATCTGATTATTTGAATTGGACTTGTTGTTCTCGAACACAACATCTAATTCATTATCATCAGCGATTGCTTTGACTGTTGATGATATAGCTTTTTTTAAATCTTCTAGTTGATCGTCGTTCACTAAACTAATGTAAAATCGTTTGTACTACTAGATAACTCATCTCCAAAGCATCTTTGATAATACTCAGAAATAATTTGTTTTTCACTTTCGTCGCATTTATTTAGAAATGTAAGATTGAAAGAAAGTGCGTAATTATGGTCAAATATTTCAGCATTCTGAGCCCAAGTTAAAACAGTTCTAGGACTCATAACTGTAGAAATATCACCATTCGCCATCCCTTTTCTTGTCAAGTCTGCTACTTTGATCATTAGTTCAATAATTTCTTCTTTTTCCTTAGTGTTAAAAGAAGGAACTTTTGCAAGCATAATTTCTTTTTCTTTTTCAAAGTCTAAATAATTCAGAGTTGTAACTATACTCCATCTGTCCATCTGTCCTTGGTTGATTTGTTGTGTGCCGTGATATAAACCAGTAGTGTCACCTAAACCTATTGTATTTGTAGTAGCAAACAGTCTAAAAAAAGAATTTGGTTTTAGAACTCTGTTTTTATCCAATAAAGTAAATTTACCCTCAGCCTCTAACACTCTTTGAATGACAAACATTACATCAGGTCGACCAGCATCATATTCATCAAAAACAAGAGCTGTTGGATTTTGAAGTGACCAAGGTAATATTCCATCTTGAAATTCTGTAATTTGCTTACCGTCTTGTAAAACAATTGCATCCTTTCCAATCAGATCAATTCTGCTTATGTGACTATCAAGGTTCACTCTTACACAAGGCCAATTCAGCCTTGCGGCCACTTGTTCAATATGCGTAGATTTACCAGTACCATGTAAACCTTGTATCATTACTCGCCTATTGTATTTAAAACCTGACAGAATTGCTAAGGTCGTTGATTTATTAAAGCAATAACTGCTGTCAATATCTGGAACATAATCTGAACGTTTTGAAAAACCATCCACATGTAAATCAGTATCAATTCCGAATGCTTGATTCACAGAAATTGAAATATCAGGTTGATTGAGATTTTGTTTGTCCATATTTTCCATGATGTTCCTTTATAACTTTATATGCCTCTAAGATCTTAACTAATTTTTCCTTATTATTATCGACAGGACCAACTGTATCAGGGTGAAGTTCTTTTACAATCTTTTTGAACTTGGACTTGATATCAACAATTGACATATTTTTATCTTCAATGCCAAGAGTTGCAAGAGCACCTAAATACTTAGAACTATATAATGTAGGATTTAACTTAGAACTATCAAGGTTGTGCATATCTCCAAACATATTCTCTGAAATTTTGTTTATTTTTTCGAAATAGTTAGCATCATTAGTGCTCATATTTTTTACTTTTCGGTGACCAATTATGTCATTTTCAATAAATTCCTCAATTTCGTCAGCTGTCATATCTGAGAAATAGTTCCATTTTTTGTTGTACTCTTTGATGTGTTTTAAGCAGAACCAAATATACTCTTTCAATTGGTCTGGTGATAAAGGTGCCTTGTAATCTCCTTTCTGTTCACATCCTTCAAAACTGCATTTTCTATAAGTCATTTGATTATTCAAATTTTTAAGTTATTTTTACTCTATGGACATAGAAAAAACTATAAAAAAGAAAATAGCTGAGAGTTTTAATCCGAGTCATTATCAGTTTATAAATTTCTCAAGCCAACATAAAAAACATTATCATGGAAATGATGATGAGGTTTCACATGTAAAATTAGTAATTGTTTCAAAAATTTTTGAGGATCTTAATAAAATTGATAGAGAGAGAAAAGTTCACAAAATTTTAAAAAATGAGATTGCTCAAGCTATTCATTCTCTTCGACTAAAACTTTATACCGAAGAAGAATATGAATTAGTTAAGTGAGGAAATTTTTACTTTTGTTATTAGGTTTTTTTCAGCTTCAATTACTTCAAATTTAAAACCATGATATTGAAAAACTTGTCCACTCTTTGGAAAAGAGCTAGACTCGTGTATAATAAGTCCCGAGATTGTATTTGTTTCTTCATCAGGAAGATCCCAACCAAATCTACGATTAAGATTTCTAATTTCTGTTGATCCTTTTACAATAAGTGTTCCATCATTTTCTTTTGTGACTTCTGATAATTCTATATCGTGCTCATCATTTATATCTCCTACAATTTCTTCAATTATATCTTCAAGGCTTATCATTCCATTAAGCACTCCATATTCATCTACAACCATGGCAAGTTTTATTTTTCTGCTCAAATGCATCTGAAGCTGATCTTTAAGTGTGGTTGTCTCAGGCACAAACCATGTTTTAATGAGAGATTGATTTATCATTTCTTTAGAGATCTCATTTATTGAATTGTTTTTTAATAATTTAAGCAAATTTTTTGCGTGTAAAAGTCCAATTATATTTTCATTATGATCTTTCCATACGGGCACTCTTGTGAAAGGACTTTCGATGACTTGATTTATTATTTCTTTTGGATCGCCATCTATATTTACCATGTATATTTTGCTTCTGTGCACCATAATATCTTCAACATTTATTTCAGCTAAATCTAGAATGCCTGTAACCATATCTTTATCTAACTTGTAAAGACGCCCTTCCTTATGATGTAAATCAACAGTGCCCCTAATTTCGTCTTCTACAGACAATGATCTCGCATTTTTGTCATGATTAATTCCTACAATTTTAAGAATTGAAAAAACAATCTTTTCCATTGTCCAAGTAATAGGAGCGAGTACTGTTACAAATGGTTTTAGAATTGGGCTTACTACTAACGATGATTTTTCTGCATTTGAGATTGCATAGCTTTTGGGCAGTATTTCAGCAAAAATAACAATCAAAGTCGTCATAATTATTACTGCATAAGCAACACCACTATTTCCAAATATTTTTATCATCAAGCTAGTTGCAAGTGCGGATGCTAAAATATTCACTAAGTTGTTTCCTAAAAGAATTGCACCAATTAAAGCTTCTTTTTTATTGAGTAATTCGATTGCAGTTTTAGCATTTTTTTTCCCTTTCATCTCAAGACCTGTAAGCCTACTTCGCGTACTTGCGGTAAGAGCTGTTTCTGATCCAGAAAAGAAAGCTGAAAGTGCAAGAAGTACAATTATTGCAATAAATAGAGTAACAATTTCAAATATCATTGAATTAAACTATCTTTGATAACTTTCTTTAAATTATTTTGTTTATACTTATTAGTAACAAATGCTTTTCCAATTTTTTTTAAAAGAACAAGATTAATTTTTCCGTTTTTAACTTTTTTATCTGAGAGCATGGTATTTTGTATCACATTTGTACTTAGTTTATTTTTTAATTTTTTTGGAATAACTGTCAATAAACTTGTATTTCTGAAGTGATCTTTAATTTTATCCAACTCTTTGTCTGATAGATGTCCTTCTAAAAATGACATATAGCTAGCCATAAGCATACCAATTGACACGGCTTCACCATGTTTGATGGTATTTCTATAATTATTTAACTTCTCAAGTGCGTGACCGAATGTGTGACCATAATTTAAATATGCCCTAACACCACTTTCTTTAACATCCATCTTAACAATATGAGCTTTATTCTTACAGCTTCGATACACAGCTTCAATTAATTTGCTATCACTTACTTGGTCTATTTTTGTGAAATTTTTATCGAGCCAACTAAAAAAATTATTGTCCATTATCAATGCATATTTAATAATTTCAGAGTATCCAGCTTTTAGTTCTCTTTTATTAAGTGTTTTTAATAGCGACACATCAGAAAGTACTAATATTGGCTGATTGAAAGTGCCAATGAGGTTCTTACCATGTGAGGTATTAACGCCAGTTTTTCCACCGACAGAAGAGTCAACTTGTGCAAGAAGAGTTGTTGGAATTTGAATAAAATCAACGCCTCTAAGTGTTATACTTGCTACAAACCCGACAATATCACCTAATACGCCTCCACCAAATGCTATTAGAGTATCGTCTCTATCAATTTTTGAATTTAGTAACTCATCTGATATTTTTTTTACCGTTGAAACATTTTTTTCTTTTTCACCATCATTAATTAGTATTGTTTTGTATTCTATTTTACTTTTTTTAAGCGAACTTAATAATTTGGATAGATGATATTTTTTTAAAAGTTTATTAGTAACAATAAATACTTTTGGTTTTTTTATTACTCTTTTGATTAAATTACCTGAATTTCTAATTATATCATTTCCAATAATAATTTTATAATTTTGGTTTTTTAACGGTACTAAAAGAATTTTATTTTTCATAGTGTTAATTGGTAATAATTCTAATTATCTCTTTTGCTATTTGGTATTTTGTTTTTCCTGAAACTTGAATTATGTAATGTGATTTACTAAAATTTGATTTCCTTACATTATTAATTTTATCTAATTCTTTTTTTATGTTTTTGTTAAGAAGCAATGGTCGATTTTTTCTTAATTCACATCGTTCTACAAGTGACTTAATATCCAATTTTAACCAAATGCATATCGAGTCCTTGATTGATTTCTGTCTAATTGTATTTGACTGAAATGCTCCTCCTCCTAAAGCAATTACAGACTCTTTCATCTCTAAAATTTGCATAGAAACTTTTTCTTCTAATTTTCTGAATTTTGATTCTCCGTCATGTTCAAAAATTTTATTGATAGTTTTCTTAGTAATTTTTTCAATTTCTTTGTCTATATCATAAAACTTTAGCTGAGTTCTTTTGGCTAATTCTTTACCAACTGTGGTTTTACCTGAACCCATATGACCAACTAAAACAATATTTCTTTTCTTCTCAGGAAGACTTAATTTTGACATTTTTAAATGTTTATAAAATTCACAGTTTTAGAATATTCTGCTAAAAGAAAATACTATGTTTAAATGGCACATTTTTAGATTAAAATCATTATATAGCATAAGTTTAATTCTTATAAGTCTAAACTTTACTATTTTACCAAGTAAAGTAGCTGCAAATGAACAACAAGAGCCATTCGAGATATGGGAAAGTGAGAGCTTAATATCTATACAGCCTTCCGAAATTGAAGATGATGAAAACAACCAGCGGGAGACTGAAGATGTCAGCCAAATTTCTGAGGGTATTACAAGTGGAAGCTTTGACTTTAATTTAGCTGATGCCACTGGTTTGTATGATGAGTCATATAGTCGACTTAATACTGATATATGGTCAAACTCCGATTTTCAAGAAATAGAAAATTTATTTGCTGCCTTACCTCAAAATATATCGGGTTCAATTTTACGTGAGTTCTTAGACCTATCATTACTTACTGTTTCAGCACCACCTAAAGCTGTTCAGGAAGAAAATAGCTTTTTAAACATCAAAATAAATTATTTAATTAATCGTGGAAAATATGATGAAGTTAATGAACTCTATGATCTTCTTAATAACAAAGAGTATGTGAGCTCATTTCAAAATCATATTCTTAACTATTACCTAATAAAATCTGATTATAAGTCATTATGTAATAGTAAAAAATTAAAAGATATTTATTTAAAAAAAGAATTATTCTACAAATCTTTCTGTGATGCCATGTCATCAAATTTACTTGCACTTGATTTAGACTTGTCATTACTGAGAGAAGAAGATTTTGAAGAGGATGATTATTATTATATTTACAATTCCATTCTCAATGGCATTGAAATTAATATTAATGAAATAAAGAGACTTGATTTATTTAAACTAAATTTACTTCAAAATAACAACGCTAATCTTGAGAATATTATAAAAGATCAGTCAGATCTTAGTTTCAAATTATTTTATTCACAACTTGATACAAAAATTAATAACCATAAAACATCATTAATTGAGGATTTAGTAACACAACAACTTATTGATAACAAATATCTATCTGAAGCATACTCAGAATTATCAAAAAATTTATCTGATACTAATGAACTCAATAATCTTCAAAAACGAGCTCAACTATATGAGAAAATAAGAAAAACTTCAAATCAAGATGAATTAGTAAGGCTATCTGATGAGTTTGTCAGACTGTATTCTGAGCGTGGAATCTTATTACAATCAAGTCAACTCATTTATGATAAATTTAAAATAATTCAACCTAAACAAAACTATATCAATCAAAGTTCTAATATATGCCTTTTGTTAATATTAAATGACGACACGGATGGCTGTAAAAATTGGCTAAACTCTATCAATTTTGCAGAGGATCCTAACGACAATAAGGCAAAAATAACATTTTATTTACTTTTGAAAAATGATCTATCAGCTATTGATGAAGACATTATTTTTTCATTACTCAATAATGACGATTTGTCTGATAATCAGAAGAATATAATTGCAAAATCATTTGAGGAATATACAGGTCAAAAAATTATTAGTTATTGGAAATCTCAAAATAAGTCATCAAAAGTGTCTACTGTTATTCCAAATATTAAATTAATTGAATATGCAAAAAACTTATCTGAAAAAAATATTGGTGAATTAATAATTATGCTTAATTTAATACAAGGAAGCAACTCAACTAATGATATCAGTGAAATAAGTTCTTTCCTAATTATTGAAAAACTAAAAATGATAGATGTCAAATTTTCTAATTTGTATTTATTAGAATATTTTACCTTACAGCCATTATTATAATATGATAGAAAATTTTCAGATAGAAAGCTTTCTTGAGGTCCTTGCATCTGAAAAAGGCTTGTCTAAAAATACAATCATTTCATATAAACAAGATATTCTTCAGCTTTATAATTTTTTTAAGAAAAAAAATAAAAATATCGAAAATCTTACTGCTGAAGATTTTAAAAGATACATATTTTCTCTAAATGATAAGGGATACGAAAAAAATTCAATATCAAGGAAAATTTCATCATTAAATCATTTTTTTAATTTTCTTCTTGAAGAAGAGCTTATTACTCAAAATCCAATAAAGCAGATTCAAAGTCCGAAGAAAGAAAAATCCTTACCATCAATTTTAACTAATCAAGAAGTTGATATGTTACTGGATGAAGCCAAAAAAGATGATACAGATGAAGGAGTCAGGCTAAACATAATGATTCAAATATTATATTCTACAGGTGTCCGCATTAGTGAGTTGGTTCAAATGAAGTTATCTTCAATATACGAAAGAAAAAACTTCTTTTTAATCCATGGAAAAGGAAACAAAGAAAGACTTGTTCCAGTTGACTCAAAGACACTAGAAATGCTTAATAAATTTTTAATGGTAAGAAAAAAATTTATTAATAAATCAATAAATGAACAATGGCTGTTTCCCTCAAAGTTCTCAAAAACAGGACACATCACAAGGCAAAGACTCAATCAATTATTGCATCAGTTAAGTACAAATGCTGGTGTTGAGTCTAAACTTGTAAGCCCTCATAAGCTTAGACATGCTTTTGCAACTCATTTACTTGCTAACGGTATTGATCTAAGATCATTACAAGTCATGCTTGGTCATGCAGATATTTCCACAACACAAATTTATACACATGTTCTAAATGATCGATTTAAAAAGCTTATAGAAAACAATCACCCTTTATCAAAGTTCGATATCTAACAACAAATAATTGTCATAAACAGTTAATCATTAAGCCTTGAAAAGAATTATTTTAGGTGTTAATAGGGACTTATGAGTTTTACGCCGGTTCCAACAACGCAAACTAGATTGAATAGATCAGAACTTTTTGTACCTGGTTCAAAACCTGAACTTTTTGAAAAGGCAATTCAAAGCAACGCTGATGTGATATGTATGGATTTAGAAGATGCGGTCGCTCCACAAGATAAAGAAAATGCAAAAAAAAATGTTATTAAAGCACTAAATGACATTGATTTTGGTAAAAAGACAATTTCTATAAGAATTAATGGTTTAGATACTCATTATTGTTATAGAGATGTGGTTGATGTAATGGAAAATGGTGGAGAAAGACTAGATCTGATTATGATACCTAAGGCTGGTGTGCCAGAAGATGTTTATGCAATTGATGTGTTAGTCTCTCAAATTGAGGATAAAACAGAAAGGTCTAAAAAAATTGGTTTTGAACTTATTGTTGAAACATCCATGGGTATAACAAATCTTGATAAAATTATAACTGGATCAAAAAGAGTTGAGTCGCTTCATTTTGGATATGCAGATTACGCCGCCTCTGTTAGAATGAGGACTACAAATATAGGAGGAACGAATCCTGATTACTCGATATTGACAGATGAAATCAATAGTGAGCGTTTAGTACATTGGAACGATATGTGGCATTATCCTTTATCTAAAATGACAACAATTGGACGTGCACACGGATTGAGGATAATAGATGGCCCTTTTGGGGATTTCTCTGATCCTGATGGTTTTAAGGCACATGCTCGAAGAACGGCAATACTCGGCTGTGAGGGTAAATGGGCTATTCACCCAAGTCAGGTTGACCTAGCAAATGAAGTATTTACGCTCCCAGAAAAAGAAGTTCAAAAAGCATATGATATTCTTGAGGCGATGAAAAAAGCTCAAGAATCAGGAGCAGGTGCAGCAACACTTAATGGAAAACTTATTGATGCAGCTTCAATTAGACAAGCAGAACAAATAATTGAACAAACTAAGTTAATTGAGACTTTATCTTAATTTCGAATTATATTCATACTTATGATGACTTACCTTGAGTTTGAAAAACCAATAGAGGTTCTAGACAACAAAATACATGAATTAAAAAGTTTAAATGAAAATGCTCCATCTGATAGTCTGCTTACAGAGATCCAAACTTTAGAAAATAATATTAATGATGAATACAAAAAAATATTTTCTTCTATAACACCTTGGCAAAGAACTTTAGTCGCAAGACATCCTAATCGACCAAAAACTAAACATTATATTCAAAACTTAATTGAGGATTTTTTCCCTTTATCTGGAGATAGAGGATTTGCTGAGGATAAATCAATTATAGGCGGCTTTGGAAAATTTAGAGGTCGATCTGTGCTGATAATTGGTCATGAAAAAGGAAATAATACAACTTCGCGCATCGAGCACAATTTTGGCATGCCGCGACCAGAAGGATATCGAAAAGCACAAAGATTAATGAAACTTGCAGAAAATTTTGATATTCCAGTTATTTCACTCGTTGATACTCCAGGAGCTTATCCCGGAGTCGGAGCTGAGCAAAGAGGACAATCAGAAGCAATTGCTAAAACAACTGAATGTTGTTTGTCGCTAGGAGTACCAATAGTGGTTGTAATAATAGGTGAAGGAGGATCAGGAGGAGCCGTAGCAATTGGAACTGGTAATAATGTTCTCATGTTAGAAAACTCTATTTACTCAGTGATTTCTCCTGAAGGATGTTCGTCAATTCTTTGGAAAGATGCATCAAAAAATGTAGAAGCGGCATCAGCGTTAAAATTAACTGCAAATGATATGCAAAAAGTTGATGTTGTTGATCAAGTAATACTTGAACCAATAGGTGGCGCTCACAGGAATCAATTAAAAACTATTGAAAGTACAGGTGATGCAATAGAAGAGTGTTTAAATATTCTTTCTAATCAACATGGAAATGATTTGAAAAGAGCTAGACAGGAAAGATATTTGCAAATTGGCAGATCTGGACTTTTTTCAGAAAAAATGACTGCTGTAAATTCCGTTTTAGATCAAAAGTATGGTAAAATTAAGGATAAATATCTGATGAAGAAAATTGTATTTCGCACCGTATTATTTTCACTACTTTTGATAATTTCAATAGCAGTTCTATATTACTTCTTTAATTAAATCTTTCCGTGACAGTGCTTATATTTTTTACCTGAACCGCAAGGACAAGGAGAGTTTCTAGAAATTTTCTTCTCTATTTTGACTACTTTCTTTTGTTCCTTCAAATTAATTTGATCTTGGTCACTATTTCTAATATTCTCCTTAATTGCCATTCTTGAGAATGTTCTAGCAACATCTGATTTTAAATTATTGATAAGAATTTCAAATAACCCAAATGCTTCATTTTTATACTCACTCAATGGATCTCTTTGCCCATATCCTCTAAGTCCAATTGTTGATCTCAATTGTTCAAGATTATTAATATGGTCTTTCCATTTATCATCTAATATTTTTAACATGACCATACGTTCTAAACTATTAACCAAATCTTTAGGGTGCTTAGAATTTCTTTGTTCTGATTTTTTATCTATCAGTAAATAAATACTATTTTTAAGTTCACTTTGAGTTAATTGCTTATTTTCAAATAATTTGTTTGTGTCAACTTCTATTGCAAAGAAAGATTTTATATCACTTTTAAGTTCATCAACTCTCCACTCATCAATGAATGATTTTTCTGGGGCATATTTTTCAATTATTTCATCTACAACATCGTATTGCATATCCTTTGCAACTTTTGAAATATCATTCGATTCCATGAGCTCAAGTCTTTGATCAAAAATTGTTTTTCTTTGATCATTTAGTACGTCGTCAAATTTTAATAATGTTTTCCTAATATCAAAATTTCTACCCTCAACTTTTTTTTGTGCTCTTTCTAAAGCTTTTGAAATCCAAGCATGTTTAATAGATTCTCCTTCTTTTAAACCAAGAGTTTTAAGTATATTATCGATTCTTTCAGAACCAAAAATTCTCATTAAATCATCTTCTAAGCTTATAAAAAATTTTGTTTCACCAGGATCCCCTTGTCGTCCTGACCGGCCTCTGAGTTGATTATCTATCCTTCTGCTTTCATGTCGCTCACTACCTATTACATAGAGACCACCATTACTAACTACAATTTCTTTTTGTGTTGAAATTTTATTTTTTAATGTTTCACTATTAGCATCGTTTTCATTTTTCATTGCAAAATCAAAATTTCCACCTAATTGAATATCAGTTCCTCTACCAGCCATGTTAGTAGCAATTGTTACAGCTCCTGGTTCTCCAGCATTAGCAATAATTTGTGCTTCTTGTTCATGTTGCTTTGCATTTAAGACTTGATGATTTATTTTTGAACTTTTCAACTTTCTAGATATTAACTCAGACTTTTCTATACTTGTCGTACCAATCAAAATTGGCTGGCTTTTTTCGTGACATTTTTTAATTTGGTGCACAATAGCATTATATTTTTCATCTACAGTTCGATATATTTCGTCTTCGTTATCTATCCTTACGATGGGTGAATTTGTGGGAACCTCTAAAACCGAAAGATTATATATGTCGGCAAATTCTTCAGATTCTGTTAAAGCAGTACCTGTCATACCAGATATTTTATTATATAATCTAAAATAGTTTTGAAATGTTATAGAAGCTATGGTTTGACTTTCATTCTGAATTTTAACATTTTCCTTTGCCTCAATTGCTTGGTGTAATCCATCACCATATCTCCTGCCCTCCATAGTTCTTCCAGTAAATTCATCAACTATGATAATATTTCCAGACTTTACTATATAATCTCGATCTTTTTCAAAAAGTTTACTAGCACGTAGAGCTTGATTGATATGATGAACAACTGATACATTTTCAATATCATACAGAGTGCCTTCATTTATTATATTGCGTTCCTTCAGTATCTTTTCTGCATTATCGTTTCCTTCATCAGTAAGGAATGCAGATTTTGTCTTTTCATCTATTTCATAATCTTTTTCACTAAGGAATGGTATGATATTGTTGATTGATGTGTATAATGTAGTCTTATCTTCTATTGCTCCTGAAATAACCAGTGGTGTTCTTGACTCATCTATGAGTATACTATCTACCTCATCCACAATACAATAGTTGTGAGAACGTTGAACCATATTTTCTTTTTGAATTCTTAAATTATCTCTTAAGTAATCAAAACCAAATTCATTATTAGTACCGTAAGTAATGTCACACAGATATGCTTTCTTTCTTGCATCAGTGTCATTCAGATCATTGGTAATACAACCAACACTTAGTCCAAGGTATTTAAAAACAGAACCCATCCACTCAGAGTCACGTTTTGCAAGGTAATCATTAACTGTAACAATATGAACGCCTTTATTATTAAGAGAGTTTAGAAAAGCAGGAAGTGTAGAAACAAGAGTTTTCCCCTCTCCAGTTTTCATCTCTGCAATACTTCCATTATGAAGTATTTGGCCACCAATTAATTGAACATCAAAATGCCTCTGGTTTAAGGTTCTTTTTGATGCCTCTCTGACTAATGCAAAGGACTCAGGTAATAATTCATTTAATGATTTGCCATTTTGTGCATCAATTTTTAGCTTTTGAACATATTCAATAATTTGACTCTGATCTTTGCTTTCGAACTTACTTTCAAAACTATTTATGGTTTCAACAATATTTTTAAATTTGTTTAGTGCTTTATTGTTACTAGAACCAAGTACAGATCCAAAAAAAGAGGAGAGGCTGACCATTAAATATATTTCCTATATAATTATTAGCTTTTATACATTAAATAGTATTTACAATTAAGATAATTTTTTTAATTATAACGCCAAATAGTTTTATAATGACTTATAAATATAAATCACCCCTCGCACCAAAGA
Source organism: uncultured Pelagibacteraceae bacterium (assembly GCA_902527075.1). Next base: position 40,536 of record CABZNM010000002.1, on the reverse strand, counting down.
AAATCGACAATATTAAAGCTATTGCAGGCGTTGATTTATATACTTTTTCTGCTGGTCTCTATAACAAACATAGAAGCGATATCGCTTTATTTATTTTTAAAGAACCAGGTTCAATTGCAGAAGTATTTACTAAGTCATCAATAAAATCTCACACACTAAATTGGAACAAAAAAAATTTAAAATCTAGAACCGTAAAGGCTATTTTTATAAACGCTGGCAATGCTAATACGTTTACAGGTCACCAAGGAGTCAAAAGTATAACTGACTTAGCAAAAAAAATATCAACCCAATATGATGTTCCAGTCAATAAATTTTTTCTATGTTCGACAGGTGTAATAGGTGAACCATATCCCATTAAAAAAATTCTTTCAGCAATTGCAAAAAAAAGATTACCAAATAAAGATTGGTTAAATTCAGCTAAAGCGATTATGACTACGGATACCTTTCCAAAGGGAGTTACAAGAAGTTTTAGATTTAATGGTGTCAAGTCACATATTACGGGCATATCAAAAGGTTCAGGTATGATTGAACCCAACATGGCAACTATGCTTGGTTTTGTATTTGTTGAAATCGATATGCCAAAAACATTATTGCAGAGGCTCCTAACTCAAGTTACTAACGATACGTTTAATAAAATTACAGTTGATGGAGATGAGTCAACTAATGATACAGTAATACTTGTTTCAACGAATAGACTTTCTCCGAATAATGCCATTAAAAGTTTGAACGATCCACAAATAAAAAATTTTAAAAATGGATTAAAATATGTTTTTAAGTATCTAGCAGAATTAATTGTCAGAGATGGTGAAGGGGCAAGTAAATTAATTACTGTTGTTGTTAAAAATGCTCATAGTGAACCTCAAGCAAAAAAAATAGCAAGATCAATTGGAAATTCACAACTATTCAAAACGGCAATTTATGGAGAAGATCCCAACTGGGGAAGAATAGTAATGGCAATATCTAAAACTTATGAGGCTATTGATGAAAACAAACTTAAAATTTTATTTGGAAATTATAAGATAACTCATAATGGGTTAGAAAACAAAACATTGAATATGAATAAAATTAAAAATTATTTAAAGAAAAAAGAAATTAAAATTGTAGTTGATCTTGGACTTGGCAACAAAACCTACGATATTCTTACATGTGATTTATCTCATAAGTATATTGATATAAATGCATCTTACAAATCGTGATAATAATATTTTGTTCATCCGCAGTAATATTAAATTCAAAAAAAGAATGCCTTGTTACCTCAAGAAACAATAAGACATTACTAAAGAATTATTTTGAGTTCCCAGGAGGAAAGCTTGAGAAAAATGAGGGGTTTGAAGATGCACTTGTTAGAGAGTTAAAAGAAGAACTAGGAATAACTGTTGATAGAAAAACTTTAAGTCATTTTATGCATGTAACTCACAAATATTGTGACTTTTTTTTATATATGCACGTTTATTTGATAAAAAACTTTGAACAAAAAACCAAAAGTATTGACAATGAAAAACTAGTTTTGGTCAACAAAGAAAGTCTTTTAAAATTAAATATACTACCGGCAAACAAAATAATTATAAATAAATTAATTCAATTTTTAAAATAATAGCCTTTTTATTATCAAAATGTGATACAGAACAATAGAATTCACTTTCTAATTGTTTTATAATCTTATATGGAAAAAATTATTATATACTCGTCAAATAATTGTGGATATTGTGAGCTAGCTAAAAATCTCTTGGATTCTCTAAGATATCAATATCAAGAGATCAATATCCAAGAGATGCCCAATAAAATGGATGAGATGCTAAGAAAGTCAAATGGAAGAAGAACAGTGCCTCAGATATTTATAAGTGATGTTCATGTGGGCGGTTATGATGAACTGAATAGATTACATTTAAAAGGTGAACTAACAGAACTGATTAATGAAAAATAAACTTTCTGTAGGTTGTATTCAGCTTAATTCAAAAAGTTCAATCATAAAGAATTTAGAAAATACAATTTCTTTTTCAAATTTAGCTGTAAATAAAGGTGCAGAATTTTTATTTACACCTGAAGTTTCAAATATATTATCCTTAAATCGGACAGAATTATTAGATAATGTATACGAAGAAAAAAACGATCCATTTTTAAAATCATTTAAGGAATTTTGTTTTCAAAAATCTGTATGGGTTCTTCTTGGCTCGCTAGTAATTAGGGACAAAAAAAATAAATTGTATAATCGATCCTACCTTATAAATAATAAAGGAAAAATTGTATCAAAATATGATAAGATACATATGTTCGATGCAAATATTTCAAAAGTAGAAAAATACTCAGAATCAAAAGTTTTTAAAAGTGGCACTGATCTTAAAGTTTCTCCAACCCCATGGGGAAAGTTGGGACTTTCAATTTGTTATGATATTAGGTTTCCAGAGTTATACAGGCAATTAAATTTATCAGGTGCCAAAATGATTTCTATTCCTGCTGCATTTACAATTCCTACAGGAAAAGTTCATTGGAAAGTGTTATTGCAGTCGAGAGCAATTGAAAATGGGTGCTTCATTTTTGCACCTGCTCAATGTGGTGTTAATACATCAAAAAGAAAAACATATGGACATACAATGATTATATCTCCATGGGGAAAAGTAATAGGCGAAATGAAGAAAAAACCAGGTGTCATAGTTAGAAAAATTGATATCTCAGAAGTTGAGAAAACTAGGGAAAAAATAGCCTCTGATAAATCAGTACTATTGAAAAAAAAAATTAAATACTAATATCTAATACATGATCGTACTCAGTCTAAGCTGTAAAAAATGTTACAATGAATTTGAAGGTTGGTTCTCTTCACACCAATCTTGTGAAAAGCAAATAAAAAAAGGTATGGTGGAGTGTACTATTTGCAATTCTACAAAAATTGAGAAAGCCCTGTCTAAGCCAAATGTGGCTGTTCATAAAGGTAAATCCACGAGTCAAAACGACTCATCTAAAATTCTTCGATCAAAGTTAAAAGAATTAAAAACTTTTGTAAAAGATAATTGTGAATACGTTGGTGATCAATTCCCATACGAAGCTAGACGTATTCATTATGACAAATTAAACAAACCAATTTATGGCCATGCTACAAAAAAAGAAGCTGATGAACTTAAAGAAGAGGGTATTGAAACAACTTCAATACCATGGATAAAAGAAGAAAATTAGTTTTTCTTTGCAGAAATTATGAAATTTGCGTTTAGTTTTGAAGACTGATACCAGGAATCCTTTATTGGGTTGTAATTTATACCTTTAGTCTGAAGTACTTCAAATTTATTTTTGATAAGATACCCATACAAATCTTCAGGCGTAAGGAATTTACTCCATTCATGAGTACCTTTAGGAAGAAATCCTAAAACATACTCTGCAAAATATTTTGCAAAAACTAGAGAAAAAAGAGTTTTATTAATTGTTGCTATGAATATCAATCCATTATCATTTATTAATTCACAGCTTTTTGATACAAAAAGTTCTTGATTATTAACGTGTTCAATTACTTCTAAATTAAGAACTACATCAAATTTATTTTTATTCTCTAATTCTTCTACAGTTGATTGAAGATAATTTATTTCAAGTCCATTTTGTTCGGCATGGATTTGAGCAGATTTTAGATTCTTTTCTACAGCGTCTATGCCTGTTACCTTCGCACCAAGTCTTGCCAATGGTTCACTCATGAGACCTCCTCCACATCCAATATCTAGTATTGAGATATTAGAAAGCGGTTTGTTATGATCTTCAGTCGTTTTAAAATTACGTTTTATGTCATCAATTATAAGTTCAAGCCTTACTGGATTAAACTTATGCAGAGTTTTAAACTTACCGTCATAATTCCACCATTCATGGGCTAGTTTTGTAAATTTTTCTACCTCTAAATCATTGACCGTACTATTGTTTGTAGTGTTCATATAAAGTGCTTGATTATAATATTGTAATAAAGTAATTAGTTTTTGATATAAATTAATATATTAAATCAATTATTTAGTCATAAAATCTAAAATGTCTACATTAGTATTAAAATTTGGAGGAACCTCTGTTGGCACTACAGACTTAATAAGTTCCGCAGCTAAAATTATACAAAAAGAGTATGAAGATGGACATAATGTTGCCGTTGTCGTCTCTGCAATGTCTGGCGCGACAAATAGTCTTATAGAGCACGTAAATAGTATTGGGCAGGAGAATGAAGCTGAGTATGACGTCGTTGTTTCTTCAGGGGAACAAGTGACAGCAGGTTTAATGTCACTAGCACTCTATAAATTGGGTATTCCAGCGAGATCATGGTTAGGATGGCAATTGCCAATACTTACCGAGGGAGATCACAAAAGTGCAATGATTACAAAAATTATTCCAGATAAAATAGAAATTGAATTTAAGAAAAAACGTGTAGCTGTTTTAGCTGGTTTTCAGGGGATCTCAAATGATAATAGAATTACAACAATTGGCAGAGGAGGCTCAGATAATACAGCTGTTTTTTTAGCATCAAGTTTAAATGCTGATAGATGTGATATTTATACAGATGTTGATGGAGTATATACTTCCGATCCCAAGGTAACGAGTAAAGTTAGAAAGTTGGATAAAGTATCTTATGAAGAAATGATTGAAATGGCATCCCAAGGCGCCAAGGTTCTTCAAACTGCATCGGTAGAATCTGCAATGAAGCACGATGTTAATCTTCATGTAAGATCTACATTTAATCCAGCTGATACAGGAACTAAAATCTCGAGAGATATTGAGGAGTCAAATGAAAGAGCTGTTACAGGAGTAGCATACTCTAAAGATGAGGCAAAAATTACGATAATAGATTTAGAAGATAGGCCAGGTGTTGCTGCAGAAATATTTGAATCTCTCTCAGCAAAATCAATAAATGTCGATATGATTGTTCAAAACAATTTCATCGAGAGAAAAATGACAAATCTAACTTTTACTGTACCAATGACAGACTTAAAAAAATCTCTTGAGGTTATTACTGCATTGGAAAATCAAATTAGATTTACCAGAGTATTAAGTGAAGAAAATTTATCAAAAGTCTCAATTATAGGTTCCGGAATGAGAAATCAACCTGGAATTGCTGCGAAAATGTTTACTTGTTTATCAGAAAACAAAATTAATATTGAAGTCATCGCTACATCTGAAATAAAGATAAGTGTTTTGATAGATAGATCAATGACTGAAAAAGCAGTAAACGCACTGCATGAAAAATTTGGATTAGATCAACTTTAATCATTAATTGTTAATTAGATGAGCTTAGAGAATAAAATTATTAGAAGGAAAACTAAAACTATCAAGGTAGGTAATGTTGATGTTGGGGGTAATTCACCAATAAGTGTTCAGTCCATGACAAATACCCTTACTAAGGATGTTGAAGCTACAGTTAAACAAATTAACGAATTAGCTGACGAAGGCGCCGATATTGTAAGAGTTTCATGTCCAGATAAAGAGTCAACTGAAAGCCTAAAAAAAATTGTAGATCTTGTAGATGTTCCAATCGTTGCAGACATACACTTTCATTACCAAAGAGCACTTGAGGCAGCTGATGCTGGAGCATCATGCTTAAGGATAAATCCTGGCAATATTGGAGCCAAAAAAATCTCAGAAGTAATACAGGCTGCGAAACAAAATAATATTAGCATGAGAATCGGTGTTAATGCTGGGTCAATTGATGAAAGCATCTTAAAAAAATATGATGAGCCTAACGCTGACGCACTTGTAGAGAGTGCTGAAGAAAATATAAGACTACTTGAGGATAATAATTTTAATAATTTTAAAGTTAGTGTTAAAGCTTCTGATATTTTTACTACAGTTGCATCATATGAAAAATTATCAAAAATATGTGATTATCCACTTCACGTAGGGCTTACAGAGGCAGGTACTTACCTTGCTGGATCTATAAAATCTTCTATTAGTATAGGCCAATTACTTCAAAAGGGTATTGGAGATACTATCAGAGTATCTCTAACAGCTGACCCGGTTGAAGAAATTAAAGTTGGTTTTGAAATACTCAAAAGTCTCCAACTTAGGACCAAAGGCATCCAAATCGTATCGTGTCCATCCTGTGCAAGACAGGCTTTCCCAGTCATTGAAACTGTGAAAAAACTTGAACAACGATTATCTCATATTAAAGAGCCACTTACTTTATCAATCATTGGATGCATTGTTAACGGACCTGGTGAAGCCCTGAAAAGTGACATTGGAGTAACAGGTGGAGGCAAAGGAACAAATATGATTTATGTTTCTGGTGTAGCTGACCATAAAATCACTAATCCTGAAATGGTCGATCACATAGTAGATATGGTTGAAAAAGAAATCAAATTATTAAATGATTAATGATGAAGAATTAAATAAGATTCTAGAAAAATTTAAAAATCTAGAAGATCAGCTTAACTCGTCAGTTGAGGATAAAGATGCGTATATATCTATTTCAAAAGAGTATGCAGATTTAAAACCGCTAGCACAAAGTATTAATAATTTCTTAGATTTACGTAACGAATTAGAAGGTTTAAATAATATCTTAAATGGTGATGACAAAGATTTAATTGCGATAGCAAAATCAGAAATAGCTGAACTAAAAAACAAAATTGTAACGTCAGAAGCAGCTCTCAAGCAGCTTTTAATACCTAAAGATCCTTTAGATGAAAAAAATGTAATTCTTGAAATTAGAGCAGGAACTGGAGGTGATGAAGCGGCATTATTCGCAGGAAGCCTATTAAGAATGTACCAGAGATATTGTGATGAACAGAATTGGAAATTGGATTTTTTATCCATTTCTGACTCAGAAAAAGGAGGCGCAAAAGAAGCTATAATCAAAATATCTGGAAAAAGTGTATATTCAAAATTAAAATACGAGTCTGGTGTACACCGTGTTCAAAGAGTTCCAGAAACTGAGTCACAGGGTCGAGTTCACACTTCAGCGGCTAGTGTTGTCGTTTTACCTGAAGCTGAAGATGTTGATGTTCAAATAGATGAAAAAGATATTCGAGTGGATGTTTTTCGTTCAAGTGGAGCAGGAGGTCAACACGTCAATACTACAGATAGTGCAGTTAGAATAACTCATTTACCATCTGGTATTGTAGTTCAACAACAAGATGAAAAATCGCAACATAAAAATAAAGCGAGGGCGATGATAGTACTTAAAACAAGATTATATGACTATGAAAGAAAAAAGCAGATAGACGAAATCGCTGATAAAAGAAAATCTCAGATAGGTTCAGGAGATCGATCTGAAAGAATAAGAACTTATAATTTCCCTCAAGGTAGAGTGACTGATCATAGAATAAATTTAACATTATACAAATTGGATCAAATTCTAAATTCCACCGGACTTGAAGAGCTTGTTTCCAAGCTTATAATTGCAGATCAAAGTGAAGCACTATGATTAAACTTAGGGATGCACTTTATAAAACCAATGATTGTTTAAAATTAGCTTCAAGTAATATTCCTCCAATAAATGAAAGGAAAATAATCCTAAAAAATATTTTACAACAATCTGACGAGTCTATTTCTAGTAATTTGGAAAAAAATTTAAAAACCAATGATATTAACACATATAAAAGTTTTATAATAAGAAGAATAAATCATGAGCCTCTGGCTCAAATAATTAAAAATAAAAATTTCTGGAAGAATAATTTTTTTATAAATGATGCCTGTCTGATACCAAGATTTGATAGTGAAGTAATTGTAGAGGCAGTAATCAAAACATTTAAAAATAAACAACAAAAATTGAGTATTCTTGATATTGGTACGGGCTCAGGGTGTTTAATAATTTCTCTTTTAAATGAGTACAAAAAAAGTTCTGGAGTAGGTATTGATACTTCAGTAAAAGCTTTGCAAGTTGCTAATATTAATAAAATAAAAATGTCTTTAAAAAATCGATTACGATTAATTAATACTTCATATAAAAAATACGATACTTCCAATTTTGATATTATAGTGACAAACCCACCTTATATTTCGAAAGATGAAATAAATAAAATTCCTACAGAAGTTAAAAATTTCGAGCCATTTAGTGCCTTGTATGCTCAATCAAACGGATTAAAACATTACAAAGAAATAATGTTAAATCTTCAAAATCCTAAAAAAAAACAAATTATATTTTTTGAAATAGGCCATAAACAATCTGATACTGTTACTAAACTATTGAAAAATAACGGTTTTAGAATACTTGATGTTTTAAATGATCTCTCAGGAATTCCAAGATGTTTAGTAACAAAAAAGAATTTTATTTAATTCTTGATTATTTACAAAGTTAACACTACTTTACCAACATTCTCGATAGACAATTATAAAAATTTTATAATTTAATATTTTCCAAATTACAGGAACAAAATTTATAGTGAAGAACAGAAGAACTAGACCTTTTAGAAAACCCATAAATCGTAGCATTAGCGACGGATTTGTGAATGGCAATAATTCCTCAAGAGTAAGAGGCAATCTATCTACGGTACTGGAAAAATATAAAGTACTTGCAAAAGATGCTGCAGCTTCGGGCGATCACATTGGTGCAGAGAATTATTTACAACATGCAGAGCATTACAGCAGAATGATTAATGAAAGACATCTTAAATCGGTAGATAATGCAAAGTCTTCACCTTCTAAGACCCAGCCTGATGTTGATGATGCTGAACCATTGCCATCTGAAACGCTGGATCCAGCAAAGGCAATAGAAGAAGCTAACTCTTAATATATTCAATTAAACTTCGTTCTATTATCTTTTTCTCAGTTAAAAAATCATCTAGCAGTCTCCCTTCTAGTATCCTTCCTGAGGGCAATTTCATTTTCATGGGGTTTATTCTCTCATTATTAAATAAAACTTCATAGTGTAAGTGCGGACCTGTAGATAAACCAGTACTTCCCACAAAGCCAATGACTTGGCCTTGTTTTACTCTAAGGTTTTTTTTCATTCCATAAGCATATTTGCTTAAATGAGAATAGCTCGTCTTGTATCCATTGAGATGTTTAATACGGATATATTTACCCGCACCTCCATTTGTTCCAACGAACTCAATATGCCCGTTGCCAGCAGCCATGATAGGCGTGCCTGTAGGTGCAGCAAAATCGACACCCTGATGCTTTTTATTGTATCCTAAAATTGGGTGCTTTCTCATTCCATATTCAGAAGAAATTCTGGCACCATTAATAGGTGTTTTCATTAATGCCTTTGTAGCGCTCTTACCATTTTCATCAAAGTACTCAACAAAGTTTGAATTTTTATCTTTAAATCTAAAAAGTGATACCTTATCACTTTCAAGACCTATTTCGGCAAAGTAGATTGGACCAAATTTTTTTGTCACCTGTTCATTGTCAATATATTCTTCATAAAATAATTTTAGCGTGTTACCACTTCTAATATCTCTTTGAAAATCAACATCAAAACTGAAAAGTTGAACAAAATCCATAATTACATTGTCAGATACATTTTTATTTATAAGTGATTGATAGATGCTTTTTTCAACACTTACTTCTATGTACCTTAGTTTTGAAAAAAGAGGGGACTCCTGTTTATTTAATGACAATACACCATCTTTGTTAGTAATTGTGATCCTTGTATTCGTATTTTTGTAAATAGAGATTTCATTCCAAACTCTTTTTTCATTTTTGAATTCATTTACAATATCAATTTTTGTACCAACTTTTAATTTGCTTAAATCAATATGCTTTTTTAATTTCTCAATTATTTGATTGATTTCATTATGTGGAATTGAAGCATTTTGTAAAATATTTGCAAATGTGTCTCCTTCAACCATTTCGAACTTATTCAGATATTTAAAATCTAAATTCAATGGAGACGGATGACCGTCTGACCCAACTAGATTTGTATCTTTGAGATAATTTGAGGAATAAGTTTCTTGAGTTTCAAATTTTTTTCTTTGGTCTCCAAAATTTAAAACCAAATACACAGCTACTGTAATCATCGTAACAGTGGCTAATAATAGGACTAAATTATATGTTCTAAATAGTTGCATTTTTAAAAACCAAAACTTTTTTTACTAAAATTTTTTGTATTATGATGACTTATTGAAAGAAACTTAGGGAAAAGTCAACTATCTAATTGAATTTATTGTATATTTTTAATTAATAATTTCCCTTATTTTCTGCAAAATATTTGCGATGAACCTTGACTTTTTGGCTCTAAACTAATAAAAAATGCGAACCCTTGTTTGGTGATGCTCTAAACATGCGGCGCATGACTTAATAGTCTTAATATAAGAGTACTTTTTTTTTCCTGTTTAGGGAAGAAGGATACTTTGTGCTCTTATGCTGTTGGAAAAGTAAATTGAAAGAGAAACGTGGGCGGTAGTTCCACAGTACAGAATAACCGTACACGTTTATTTGGATTACATATTTAATTATATGTAACTCCGCCAATAAGTTTGTGTGCGTCATTTTTAAACTTGAGAGTTTGATCATGGCTCAGAATGAACGCTGGCGGCACGCTTAACACATGCAAGTCGAACGAGATCTTCGGATCTAGTGGCAGACGGGTGAGTAACGCGTGGGAACCTGCCCAGTAGTAGAGGACAACTTGGGGAAACTTAAGCTAATACTTTATACGTCCTTCGGGAGAAAGCTTTATGCGCTATTGGATGGGCCCGCGTTAGATTAGTTTGTTGGTGAGGTAATGGCTCACCAAGACTACGATCTATAGCTGGTCTGAGAGGATGATCAGCCACACTGGGACTGAGACACGGCCCAGACTCCTACGGGAGGCAGCAGTGGGGAATATTGGACAATGGGGGCAACCCTGATCCAGCGATGCCGCGTGAGTGATGAAGGCCCTAGGGTTGTAAAACTCTTTCGTCAGGGAAGATAATGACGGTACCTGAAGAAGAAGATCCGGCTAACTCCGTGCCAGCAGCCGCGGTAATACGGAGGGATCTAGCGTTATTCGGAATTACTGGGCGTAAAGCGAGCGTAGGCGGATTTGTAAGTTGGAGGTGAAATCCCAGAGCTTAACTCTGGAACTGCCTTCAAAACTACATTTCTTGAGTTTGGTAGAGGAGAGTGGAATTCCTAGTGTAGAGGTGAAATTCGTAGATATTAGGAGGAACACCAGTGGCGAAGGCGACTCTCTGGGCCAATACTGACGCTGAGGTTCGAAAGCATGGGTAGCGAACAGGATTAGATACCCTGGTAGTCCATGCAGTAAACGATGAGTGCTAGATGTTGGGAATTTAAATTTCCAGTATCGCAGTTAACGCGTTAAGCACTCCGCCTGGGAAGTACGGCCGCAAGGCTAAAACTCAAATGAATTGACGGGGACCCGCACAAGCGGTGGATCATGTGGTTTAATTCGAAGATACGCGAAGAACCTTACCGGCCCTTGACATACCAATCGCGGACTTAAGAGATTAAGTCTTTCACTTCGGGTGGATTGGATACAGGTGCTGCATGGCTGTCGTCAGCTCGTGTCGTGAGATGTTGGGTTAAGTCCCGCAACGAGCGCAACCCTTACCTTCAATTGCCAGCACGTTATGGTGGGAACTTTGAAGGAACTGCCGGTGATAAGCCGGAGGAAGGTGGGGATGACGTCAAGTCCTCATGGCCCTTACGGGCCGGGCTACACACGTGATACAATGGTAACCACAAAAGGCAGCGAAGGAGTGATCTGGAGCAAATCTTAAAAAGTTACCTCAGTTCGGATTGTACTCTGCAACTCGAGTGCATGAAGTTGGAATCGCTAGTAATCGTAGATCAGCGCGCTACGGTGAATACGTTCCCGGGTCTTGTACACACCGCCCGTCACACCATGGGAGTTGGTTTTACCTGAAGCTGGTTTGCTAACCGTAAGGAGGCAGCTAACCACGGTAAGATTAGCGACTGGGGTGAAGTCGTAACAAGGTAACCGTAGGGGAACCTGCGGTTGGATCACCTCCTTTCTAAGAGTTGTTTTTTGAATCTTTGATTTAAGAAACTTTTTAACTTAGTAATTATATGTGGCTTACCGTCCTCGTTTCTCTTTCAAAAGTGAAAACTATAAAGCCTGTTTTTTGGGCTTGTAGCTCAGTCTGGTTAGAGCGCACCCCTGATAAGGGTGAGGTCGGTAGTTCGAGTCTACCCAGGCCCACCATGACGTGGTTTCTCTTGGGGCTGTAGCTCAGCTGGGAGAGCACCTGCTTTGCAAGCAGGGGGTCACCGGTTCGATCCCGGTCAGCTCCACCATAGTTTAACTCTTTTCCATTTACATCGTGAAGTGACATCAATACTAAATTAAAATTTTATTGAGAATTCAAATCTAAGTGTCACAAAAAATAATTAAGTTTGTTTTTTGTACATAGAATAATCAAGCGTTTAAGAGCATTTGATGGATGCCTTGGCACACAAAGGCGATGAAGGACGTAGTACGTTGCGATAAGCTTCGGGGAGTGACGAACACACTTTGATCCGAAGATCTCCGAATGGGAAAACCCAACTCTTTTGAGTTATTACTAACTGAATACATAGGTTAGTAAAGCGAACCCAGTGAACTGAAACATCTAAGTAACTGGAGGAAAGGAAATCAACCGATACTCCGTAAGTAGTGGCGAGCGAAAGCGGATCAGGCCAGTAGCATTAATTGTACAACCAAAATTACCTGGAAAGGTAAACCATAGAAAGTGATAGTCTTGTATGGGTAATGACAATTAATGTTCTCGAGTAAGACGGGACACGTGAAATCTTGTCTGAATATGGGGGGACCACCCTCCAAGCCTAAGTACTCTTGTGTGACCGATAGTGAACTAGTACCGTGAGGGAAAGGTGAAAAGAACCCCGACGAGGGGAGTGAAATAGAATCTGAAATTGAATGCTTACAAGCTGTCGAAGCCCGTAAGGGTGACGGCGTACCTTTTGTATAATGGGTCAGCGAGTTAGTCTAAAGTGCAAGCTTAAGCCGCAAGGTGTAGGCGTAGCGAAAGCGAGTCTTAATAGGGCGACAGTACTTTGGATTAAACCCGAAACCGAGTGATCTAGCCATGAGCAGGTTGAAGATAAGGTAACACTTATTGGAGGACCGAACCAGTTGACGTTGAAAAGTCTTTGGATGACTTGTGGTTAGGGGTGAAAGGCCAATCAAACTCGGATATAGCTGGTTCTCCGCGAAAACTATTTAGGTAGTGCGTCATATGAATACCATCGGGGGTAGAGCACTGGATGGGCAAGGGGGGAGAGATCCTTACTAAGTCCAACCAAACTCCAAATACCGATGAGTAATGTGTGGCAGACAGACTACGGGTGCTAAGGTCCGTAGTCGAAAGGAAAACAGTCCAGACCAACAGCTAAGGTCCCCAAGTTATTGTTAAGTGGGAAAGGATGTCGGACGACCAAAACAGCCAGGAGGTTGGCTTAGAAGCAGCCATCCTTTAAAGAAAGCGTAACAGCTCACTGGTCTAAATAAGTTGTCCGGCGCCGAAGATGTAACGGGGCTAAACAATACACCGAAGCTTTGGACACAATTTATTGTGTGGTAGCGGAGCGTTCCGTACGTTGTTGAAGGGAGACTCGTGAGAGCTCCTGGAGATATCGGAAGTGAGAATGCTGACATGAGTAGCGACAAACAGAGTGAGAAACTCTGTCGCCGAAAATCCAAGGGTTCCTGCGCAAGGCTAATCCGCGCAGGTTGAGTCGGCTCCTAAGGCGAGGACGAAAGTCGTAGTCGATGGGAACAAGGTTAATATTCCTTGACCAGGTGAGATGTGACGGATGACGTATATTGTCTTTTCTTATATGGATTGAGAAGGCAGTGAAGTTGTTCCAGGAAATAGCCTCACCATAGACCGTACCCGAAACCGACACAGGTGGATAGGTAGAGAATACCAAGGCGCTTGAGAGAACTATGCTGAAGGAACTCGGCAAATTGCCTCTGTAACTTCGGAAGAAGGAGGACCTATGTTTGGGCAACCAGATGTGGGTGGCACAGAAATGGGGGTAGCAACTGTTTATTAAAAACACAGGACTCTGCAAAGCCGCAAGGCGAAGTATAGGGTCTGACGCCTGCCCGGTGCCGGAAGATTAAAGTGAGTGGTGCAAGCTACGACCTGAAGTCCCGGTGAACGGCGGCCGTAACTATAACGGTCCTAAGGTAGCGAAATTCCTTGTCGGGTAAGTTCCGACCTGCACGAATGGCGTAATGATTTCCCCGCTGTCTCCAGCGTAGACTCAGCGAAATTGAATTCTCCGTGAAGATGCGGAGTACCCGCGGTTAGACGGAAAGACCCCGTGCACCTTTACTATAGCTTTACATTGGTATTAGAAATTACATGTGTAGGATAGGTGGTAGACTTTGAAGTGGAGGCGCCAGCTTTCATGGAGTCATCCTTGAAATACCACTCTTGTGATTTTTGATATCTAACTGAGGTCCATCATCTGGATCCAAGACAGTGTATGGTGGGTAGTTTGACTGGGGCGGTCGCCTCCCAAAAAGTAACGGAGGCGTGCGAAGGTAGGCTCAAGCTGGTCGGAAATCAGCTGTTGAGTGCAATGGCATAAGCCTGCCTGACTGCAAGACTGACAAGTCGAGCAGAGTCGAAAGACGGTCATAGTGATCCGGTGGTTCTGAGTGGAAGGGCCATCGCTCAACGGATAAAAGGTACGCCGGGGATAACAGGCTGATACCGCCCAAGAGTTCATATCGACGGCGGTGTTTGGCACCTCGATGTCGGCTCATCACATCCTGGGGCTGGAGCAGGTCCCAAGGGTTCGGCTGTTCGCCGATTAAAGTGGTACGCGAGCTGGGTTTAGAACGTCGTGAGACAGTTCGGTCCCTATCTGCCGTGGGTGTTGAAGAATTGAGAGGAGTTACTCCTAGTACGAGAGGACCGGAGTGAACGTACCAATGGTGTACCAGTTGTCGTGCCATCGGCATCGCTGGGTAGCCAAGTACGGACGGGATAACCGCTGAAAGCATCTAAGCGGGAAGCCTCCCTCGAAACTAATTCTTCCATGAGAGTCGTGGTAGACCACCACGTTGATAGGTCAGGTGTGGAAGTGCAGTAATGCATGAAGCTAACTGATACTAATAACTCGATCGGCTTGATTTTCTATGTACTAGAAACAAACTAGTAAGATACAAGCAACACTAGATAGAAGAACAAAAAATTTTAATTGGTATTGATTTCACGTTTTGTTGACCTGGTGGTTTTAGCGGAGAGGTAACACACGATCCCATTTCGAACTCGAACGTTAAGGGCTCCAGCGCCGATGGTACTTTGTCTTAAGGCATGGGAGAGTAGGACATTGCCAGGTCTACAAAACGTGAATAAAATGTCACTTCAATAGGTTTCACTTATCACTAAAATAAAAGTATGATTAATCAAATGCTCAATAATTATTTACGATTTATTCTTATGACTAATATGAAGGATCGTTAAATGAGTAATTATTAGATATGGCTATATAAACATGATCTAATATGAAAAGAAAAAAATGACGCGACAAATAATAAATAATCAACTTTCTCTGATTAGTAAAACGTGGAAATTTGACGATAAAGTTGCTGAAAATTTTGATGTGCATGTTGCACAATCAATACCTCATTACAATGATTTGCAAAATTATCTTGTTCAATTATCAGAATGGTTTCTTAAAGATGACGAAATTATTTATGATTTAGGTTGCTCTACTGGTGAAACCATAAAAAAAATACTAAAGCTTAAGATATCATCATCTTTTTCAATAATAGGTATAGATAACAGTAAAAAAATGATAACTTTGGCTAGGAAGAAAATTCAAAGACTTAATAAAAGAAATATAAAAATAGAATTCAAAATTGAAGATATTACAAAAAATATTAAATTTAAAAAATCAAATCTGTTTTATTCTATTCTTTTATTTCCATTTTTTAATTACAATCAAAGATTAAAAGTATTAAAAAATATTCACTCAAGTCTAAATATTGGTGGTGCACTGATAAGTGTAGAAAAAGTAAGATCTAGCAATAGTCATTTTGAGGATATTTTAAATCAGTTATACTTTGATTTTAAATTAAAGAAAAATCTCTCGGAAAAAGAGATACTCCAGAAAGCAAAAAGTTTACGCTCAAGCATGTATATATATGACGAGAAAACTTTATTTAAGAGTTTGAAAGATTCAGGTTTTAAAAAAACAGAAGTATTTTTTAAATGTTTTAATTTTATTGGTTACATTGCTATTAAATGATTTATAAAAGTATAAACTATAGTTAACTCATAAATATTAGTATTTTTGATGTCTAGGAGAATTGTTTGGAAATATCTGTTTATAAAGAGAAAATAAGAAACGCAACCGCAGACTCTATTCCAAACAACTATTTTGATGGTTATTTCAATGCATTTTATAGTGCCTACTGTGAAATAAAGGATTTAGTTCAAAAAGATCAGGAAATATTAGATGTAGGTTGTGGAGGCGGACTACTTGTTAACTATTTATCGATTCAGGGATATAAAATTAATGGATTTGATAATTATTTATACAATCCTCATACAAAGGCAATAAACAATGCAATTAACTCAAAAGACCTTGTAGTAAATGCGGAAATAAAAAATTTTAAAAGTAAAAAAAAATATGACCTCATATTTTTGTCAAATGTTGTTGAGCACCTTGATGATTGGAAAGGTTGTTTAAGACACCTAGAAAAATTACTTAATAACGAAGGAAGAATTATATTTCTCCTTCCTAATTATAATTTTCCTATTGAATTTCACTTTATGGTTCCAATAATAATCAATAAATCAATAACATACAAAATTTTTAAAAATAGAATAAATAACTTTGAGATGATTCACCAGAGACACGGCATTTGGGATTCATTAAATTTTATAACTATGAAACAAATAAAAAAATTTTTTATCAAAAAAAATTATATTGTCACAAGTGATAAAGATTACATAAAGAGATTAGTAATCAGATTAACAATAAATGCTAAAAACAAAAAAAATAAAAATAAAAGAAATTTATTACATACTTTTTTGGTAATTATTGCAAATTTTTTTGTAAATTTAAAACTTATAAATGCTTATAAATATTTACCACAAACATTTCATCCATTTATAAAAATTATTGTAACAAAAAAGCTGGCATAAAGTAAATTTATATTTGAATTCACGTCAATAAATTTTATTTGTCACTTAAATAGAGATAAATATTAATCATATACTTAATAATTCCTAATGACGAATATTCATATTCGCCAATTACATTTACCATATCCTGGTTAAACTCTGATTTAATTTGAAAATTACGTGGATACCTTTTTTTATTTAATTCTTTAAGATAAAGCTTTTTTATTTTTTAATATTTTGCTTTATTTAATCTACTTTCAATTATTCCCCATGCAGAAAAGAAAACTATAACTATGAAAGTACATATTATACTTATGAATCTGTAAGCAAATGCAAAAAGCAAAATATTTTTAATATTAGGTACAATTAAAGTGGATGAAAAATGAACAATTAATTCAAACCAGCCAATAAAACTGAACATTGTTATTATACTTGCTAGGGATGAGCTGATATAGACATAATTTGAATATATAAATGATATATCACTGCCAAAAATCCTAAGTCCAACATAAAAGTTAAAACACTGTAACAGTGCAAAAAAAATAAAGCCACAAAAAATCGCTAATACTAAATATGTATTTTGAATTAAATTATCTTTTACGATTTTTAACTGATCTACTAGGCCTGAAATTTTTTTTATACTTAATAAGTATTTTTTTAAATTAAAGTAAATTTTCTGTCTAAAAAAATAAACAATGAAAAATATTAACAATGTTAAAGGAAAAAAAATAAACAAAAAGACAAAAGAAAAGTTTATACTCGCATACCCAAATATAATTGCTAAAAAGATAAATGCGCCAAAATTAAAAAATGACCACAGAAACTGAGCTGATGAAAACTCGCTAATATTTATATTTAATTCTTCATTAAACTTGTAATATTTGAATAAAAAACCAATTCCAGGAAGCAACTGATTTACCATTCCACCTTGTAAAAAATAGTTTGAAATTTTATGAAAACTATTTTTTTTAGAAGTAACAATTTTAAGCAGATGATAAAATAAATATGTAAGAAATAATTTTGAAAAAATTATTAATGCAAATAAATAAATAATATTTTTGGACAATAAAAATGACAATTTTTCAAGTTCATAATTCTCATAAAAAAATAATCTTATAATTATTATTATTGCGATAAATTGAAAGAATGTATTTAAGTATATTTTTTTCATATTTCCATTTAGTTGAAATAATTAGTTACTATATCAAATTTCAATGACATTTATAATCAATTGGATAATTATGTAGTCATTAAGTTATTTAGTATCTTATATTTAAAAGAAAATTTTAGTAAAAATACAATTATCCCATTATTTTTGATTTATTTTAATTTGATTTGTTATATGTTCATAAATTGAATTTTTAGTATAAATTCATCGTTATAACTGTTTCTTATCATCTAATGAAAAAAAACGAGATAATCAAATCTTTATCAAAGTTTCATAAAGCAAATGTCTTATGTATTGGAGATATCATGCTGGATATATTTATTGAAGGTTCTGTTGAACGTATTTCGCCAGAAGCTCCTGTACCAGTCCTATTGACCGAGTCTCTCCATTATCAGATAGGAGGCGCTGGAAATGTTGCAAGAAATATGGGGGCACTGGGTAGTAAAGTAAGTATTTTAAGTCTTCTTGGTATGGATGAAGCGTCAAAACAAATAAGTCAAATTTTAAAAAAAGAAAAAAAAATATATCCTATTTTGTTAAAATTTAAAAAATATAAATTACCAACAAAAACAAGATTCCTCAGCAAATCAAATCAACTGCTCAGAGTGGACGAGGAGAACAATTTCATTATTGATAAAGAGTTAGAAAAAAAATTATATAATCTATTTAAAAAAAAATCTAAATTATTTAAAACTGTTGTAATATCAAATTATAAAAAAGGTGTTTTAAGTAAAAACTTAGTAAAAAAAATAATATCATATTGCAATGATAAGCAAATATCAGTTTTGGTTGATCCTAAATATCAAGACTTTTCTGTTTACAAGGGTGCAACAATTATAACACCAAATCAAAAAGAATTTTCTAAAGCTGTAAATAAGGATATGCATAGTATCTCTCAAATTGTTAGAGAGGGTCAAAAGCTAATTAATGAATTCAAATTTACATATGTTCTTGTTACAAGATCCGATAAAGGTATGACTCTTATTTCTAAAAATAAATTTAAAAATTTTTCTGTTACTGCTCAAGAAGTGTTTGATGTTACAGGTGCAGGAGACACAGTAATTGGATCGTTAGCAATTGGAGCTGATGTAGGTCTTAATATTAATGACTCCGTTCAAATTGCAAATTATGCAGCAGGAATTGTTGTTGAGAAAAAAGGGACCGCCGTTGCTAGTAAGGCAGAAATAACTGCTAAAATAAAATGAAGAAGGATATTCATTTCTCAGATTTTATTAAGAAAGACATAAAAGATATAAAAGAAAAACATAACATAATAGGTTTTACGAATGGTTGTTTTGATTTGTTGCATGCTGGGCATTTACATTTGTTAGAAAGTTGTAAAAAAAACTGTGATTATTTGATTGTTGGTCTTAATTCAGATGAGTCTGTGATTAGACTTAAAGGAACTAATAGACCTATTGAGAGACAAGATGAAAGATACAAAAATTTAGTCGCACTAAAATCAGTTGATAATGTCTACATATTTAAAGAAAACACACCAATAACACTCATAGAAAAGATTAAACCAGATATAATATTCAAGGGATTGGATTATTTGAATAAAGAAGTTGTTGGGGAAAAATTTATCAGTTCCTATGGTGGCAAGGTTCAGTTGATATCACTAATTGAAGGCATTAGTACTACGGAAATAATTAGAAAGAGAGACAAACTATAATGCATCTTATTACTGGCGGAGCAGGTTTCATTGGTTCAAATATCGCTAAGTCACTTGAAAATTCTAGTAATGATATAATAATTATTGACAGAATTGACCATATACATAAGTCAAAAAATTTAAAAAATATAAAATATAAAAAGATTATATCTCCAAATAGTCTTTTCTCATTTATTGACAAAAACTACAAAAAAATTGATGCAATTATTCATATGGGTGCAATTAGCTCAACAGCTGAAAAAAGAGTAAAATTATTAATTGAGAACAATCTTAATTTCTCAAAAAAATTATTTAAATCATGTGAAAAATATAAAATTAAAATGATTTATGCTTCATCTGCAGCTACATATGGTAAAGGCACATTAGGATTCAGTGATGACAATGAGTTTTTAAAATTTATAAAACTTCATCCCATTAATCTATATGGTTTAAGTAAGCATTTATTCGATTTATATATACTTGAGAAATATGCATTACATAAAAACCTCTCGTCTAAA
The DNA here is from genome assembly GCA_902527075.1 of uncultured Pelagibacteraceae bacterium. Next base: position 20,190 of record CABZNM010000002.1, on the reverse strand, counting down.
CCAGTAGGATTAAAATTTTTCAACGTATATGGACCTAATGAACTTCATAAGGGTTTTATGATGAGCCCAATTCCTAAATTTTATAAACAAATCAAAGCTAATAAAACTATTAATCTTTATAAGTCCTACCATCCTGAAATTGCAAATGGAATGCAATCGAGAGATTTTATATACATTGATGACTGCGTTAAAATTGTTAATTGGTTTTTAAAAAATAAGAGCAAAACGGGGATATATAATGTCGGTACCGGTATATCAAGAACCTTTTTAGATTTATCAAAAATTATTTTTAAAAATTTGAATTATGATTTTAAAGTAAATTACATTCCCATGCCCAAGAAGATAAAGAATGGCTATCAATACATGACAAGAAGTGATAATAAAAATCTAAGAAAAATTGGTTATAAACACAAATTCATAAGCCTTGAGGCAGGTGTTAATGATTATATCAATAAATTTATCAAAAAATAATTTCTTTAGAATTATATAGTTTAAAATAATATAATGAGTGATGTAAAAAAGATTTTGTATTTATTCTTTTCAAGTAGTTTTAATGAGGTGATTTTTCTTGTATTTGGTTTTTTCATTGTTTCAATCATTGAGTTAGCAGGACTTGTAAGTATCTTGCCATTTACGGCAATAGTTATTGATCCAGACATAATACAAAGTAATTCATATCTAAATTATTTTTACAAAAATTTATCTTTTTCGTCTACAGAACAATTTATTATTACATCTGGAATAGTAGTCATAATACTAATCGTATTTTCAAACTTTTTAAATGCCATTATTTATTGGAGATCACATTTTTTTGTAAATAAAAGAATCCATGAAATATCTTCTAGCTTACTTAGTAAATATACTAGTCAAAAATATTTATTTTTTAAAAATCAAAATGTATCACAATTAAATAATAATATACTCACCCAAGTAGAGAGAGTTTGCGTAGGCATACTTCTTCCTGTTACCTTAGGTATATCAAAATTTTTCACAACAATACTTATCATAATATTTCTAATTTTTATAAATGTTAAAGTTGCAATTTTATCTGTCACAACATTTGTAATAAGCTATGCAATTATTTTTTATTTTGTCAAAGATCACCTACATAAACTTGGTAAGAAAATTACCAAAGACTCTGAGTTAAGATATAAAGTATCATCAGAGATTTTGTATGGTATTAAAGATCTTAAAGTAAATAGTAATATTACGTTATTTCTTAATAAATTTTTTAAACCATCTCTCAGTTATGCAAAAAATAATTCAATGAATGCAGTTCTTTCTCTAACACCTCGATTTTTCCTAGAAACACTTGCATTTACAGGAATCATAATTTTAATAATCACTTTTATAATTTCAGATGTAAGTCAAGCAAGTTTCATTCCGTTACTGAGTGCTTATGCATTTGCGGGATATAAAATTTTACCAGCGTTACAAGTAACGTATTTAGGTTTTACTCAAACACGTTACCATATGCCAACACTTGATATTCTTTTGAAAGATCTTAGCCTCAATGTTGATAATAGTATGAATAAAACTGATCAAAATTTTGCTTTCGATGGCCCGATTGAACTTGAAAATATTAGTTTCTCTTATGAAAAAAAACCTGTACTTAAAAATATAAATTTAAAAATTATAAAGGGAGAAAAGATTGGATTTATTGGTCAAACCGGATCGGGAAAAACTACACTTCTTGATATTATATTGGGATTAATTGATCCTATTTCAGGCACTCTAAAAATTGATAAAAGAGCTCTTAAACAAGATTTATTATATAATTGGCAAAGTAAAATAGCTTTCGTCCCTCAAAATATTTTTCTTCTAGATGACACAATTTTAAATAATATTATTTTTAGTGAGGAAAATAAAATTATAGATGAACAAAAAATTACTAAAATTATTGAAGATGTTCAGTTAAAAACATTTATCGACTCGCTTGAAAATGGAATACATACAATGGTAGGTGATCAAGGTTTTAGACTAAGTGGCGGAGAAAGGCAAAGAATTGGACTAGCAAGAGCTCTATATAGAAATTCTGATTTATTGGTACTTGATGAAGCAACAAATGCTCTTGATCGAAATACTGAAAATCAAATTATAAATTCAATAATGAATTTGAATAAAACAGTAATTATAGTTACACACAGAGTAGATATAACAAAAAATCTAGATAAAATTTATATTATTAAAGATAATATTTTATTCGCCGAAGGTAGTTACAATGAACTATATAATAAATCTCCAGATTTTAGAAAATATATTAAAGATTTGGATACTAAAGATGCTTAAGCAATGAAATTGCTTGTGACGGGAGGTGGGGGATACATTGGTTCACACCTAGTTAAAAAACTTCAAAAAGAAAATCACGAAGTTGTTGTCATAGACAATTTTTCTACAGGCAATAGATGGGCTGTAAAAAATTGTGAAATTCACGAAATCGACCTACTTGATAAAGATAAGTTATTTTTTTATTTTAAAAATGTAAAATTTGATGGTGTATTTCATCTTGCTGCTAAATCAATCGTTTCTGAGTCATTTCAAATTCCTGAGGCTTATCATCTTAACAATGTTATTGGCACACAAAATGTATTAGAATTAATGTCTGTCTTAAATACAGAGAAAATAGTTTTTTCTTCAACGGCTGCTGTATTTGGGGCGCCTTTAGAAAATAAAATTTCAGAAGATCATTTAAAAAAACCAATAAGTCCGTATGGGCTTTCAAAACTTAAAGCTGAGGAGGTTCTTCAAGAATATTCAACTAATAGGAAATTAAAATCTATTTCATTAAGATACTTTAATGCTGCAGGAGCAGAACACGAGGGAAAAATAGGGGAGTTTCACAATCCTGAAACTCATTTAATTCCAAATATATGCAATTCATTGATCAAACAGGATAAAAAATTAAAAGTTTTTGGAAGTAATTATGATACCTACGATGGAACATGCATAAGAGATTATATTCACGTAAGTGATATTGTAGCTGCACATTTAAAAGCTTTCGAAAAATTAAACAGTAAAAATTTTTCCATGGAGTATAATCTTGGAAATTCTATAGGTTTTTCTATTTTAGAAATTATCAGAGTTGCTGAAAAAATATCAGGCAAAAAACTTAACTTTTCTTTTGTTGAAAAAAGAGCAGATGAGCCAAGTATTCTTATTGCCAATAACAATAAAGCGATAAAAGAACTCGAATGGAATATTAATTACTCTGATATAAGTGAAATAATAAGCACAGCACTCAATTGGCATAAAAATTTTAACAAAGGCGTTCATTTAAATTGATTAAATTGTAATTTGGCTATAGAAATTTTTTATGATTATAACAGTAATTGGTCTCGGATATGTGGGAATATCATTGGCAGTATTACTTTCACAAAAGAATAAAGTTTTTGCCTATGACATTGATAATAAGAAATTAAATCAAGTATCTAATAATATATCTCCAATTTCAGATCAGATGATTGCTGATTATTTGAAGACAAAGAAACTTGATCTTTATCCTACAGATGATTTAAAGTCATCGTTAGAAGAGTCCGAACTCGTTATTATTGCAGTACCAACAAATTACGATCAAGAAAAAGGCTATTTTGATACCAATATTGTAAGAGAGGTTATTAAAACATCTCTTAATTATAATAAAAATATTAATGTTGTAATAAAGTCCACAGTTCCAATTGGATTTACTGATGAATTAAAAAAGGATCTAGATAATAATAATAATATTATCTTCTCTCCTGAATTTTTGCGAGAAGGACAAGCTCTAAAAGATAATCTTTATCCATCAAGAATTATTGTTGGTGATAATACTAAATTCGCAATTACATTTGGACAACTCTTAGCTGAGTCGGCACTCAATGATAATATCAAAATTTTGTATACTACATCTAAGGAAGCAGAGGCGATAAAACTCTTCTCAAATACATATCTAGCAATGCGAGTATCATTCTTTAATGAGTTAGATAGTTTTTGCGAGATAAAAGAAATTGATACAAATAATGTAATCAAAGGAGTATGTGAGGATGATAGGATAGGTCACTTTTATAACAATCCATCATTCGGTTATGGAGGTTATTGTTTACCAAAGGATACACACCAACTCTTGAGAAATTATGACAGTGTTCCAAATAATCTTATTCAGGCCATTGTAGACACAAACACAACTAGAAAAGACTTTATTGCAGACTCAATTTTAGATAAAAAACCAACAACTGTAGGAATTTACAGAATTTTAATGAAGGAAGGTTCAGATAATTTTAGAGAAAGTGCAGTTCAAGGAGTTATGAAGAGAATTAAAGCAAAAGGAATAAAAACAATTATCTATGAGCCTTTTTTAGAAAGAAAAGAATACTATAATTCTGAAGTATATTCGAGCTTTGAAAAATTTAAAAATGACTCTGACTTAATCATCGCTAATCGATATTCAGAATTATTGGATGATGTAAAAAATAAAGTATATACAAGAGATATATTTTTTAGGGATTAAAATTAAATTAGGTTGATTGTTTATAAAATTCTTGAAAGTAATACATTTGACATCAATAATTTTAAAGTTTAGATTATCATTTTTAATATGAAAAATACTGCAAGATAAATTTACTGTCTTTTTTGTTTTAAATTAAAAGTTAATTATGTACGTTGCATCTTCAAAAAATATTTTTTATTTGCTCCTTTTTTTTATTTTAGGAAATTTAAATGCAAATAAATTAGTTTATCGCGGGGTGGAGCAGTCTGGTAGCTCGTCAGGCTCATAACCTGAAGGTCGTAGGTTCAAATCCTACCCCCGCAACCAACAATGGATTAAGTATGAGAAAATAATAATGTTAATTCAGGATTTTCATGAAAAATTAGATGAGCAATCAAAAGAGTTAATTAAAGATGGCTTTTTTGTCTTTGATATAGAAGACAAAAAATATTTAGATTTATTAAGGCACAACCTTTTATCATATTTAAGAAAATACAATTCAAATATTTCTGACTTAGGAGAGATTCATAAATATATAAAAATAGAAGATTTAAATGATGTAAGATTAGGTTTTTATAATGAAATAAATAGAGATGAACTCTTTTCGATTAAATATTTGCAACTAGGTTATAAAGCAATTACAAATGTTGCTGGCACTGAATTGGCATCAAATAAAAATGTAAATTTTTCAATGCAATTACCAAATGATGAGAGTTCAAAACTGCCTATACACATGGACACATTTAGTGGTGAAAGTCCATTTCAAATTAATTTATGGGTCCCACTCACAGATGTTAATGATACAAATTCGATGTTTATCTTCAATCCAAAATTTTCAAAAGAAGTTCAAAATAACTTATCAAATTTTGAAAAGGGTGGCTTAGAAAGTCTATTAGAAAACAATAAAGATGATTATGTATTTTTAAATGTTCCTTATGGCAAAGCGATTATTTTTACGCCGACTTGTCTTCATGGCAACGTTATTAATAAAACTAATAAAACTAGAATTTCATTCAATTGTAGATATAAGAACTTGTTCTCACCATATAACCAAAAAGAAGGAAATGAAAAAAAACTTGGTTCTTTCTATAAGGCTATTTCACCGAAAGCTGCTACACTAATAGGATTAGCAAATAAACTTGAATAAATGAATACTTTACAAGGATATGTTACATCAAGATCTTTTAATGGATATTCATTGCCTGTACCTGTACAGAATAAGCTATTAAGATATCACTCAAAGGAACAAGAACTTATTTACTTATTACCTCAATGTGAATTATTTATTGATAATAATTATATGAGCCTGTTTGAAACGCTCAAGAATTTGAAACAAAATTCAAATCTGGGCATGTGTAGTATGTATATGTTACCTGATAATAAGGAAAAATTTGAGTCAGTAATTAAATTTATCAAAGACAAAAATATTATAATGCACTTTATATTCGAGAACGTTGTAACAAATTATGAGTCAATTCAATCATTTAATATTGATAGGAATATTAACTTCCTTATTAACTCTAATAATGACTTTATAGATTTAGCATAAATTTAAAGATGGCAAAAAATAAGATTAACATAGGAATTAATGGATTTGGCCGCATTGGTAGAGCCATTACAAGAATAAATGAGTCAAATAATGATTTTAATTTAGTTTTTATTAATGATAAAAATTCAAATATAAAAAATTTAGCTTATCTTTTAAAATATGACTCTACATACGGCACTTTTGAAAGAAATGTTGTTGCTGATGAAAAAAATTGTTCAATTTCAATAAATGGTAACAATGTAAGATGTTTTAATTACTCTAGTATAAGTGAAATTCCTTGGAATGAGATTGAAATTGATTATCTAATTGACTCATCAGGCGTATCAAATTGTATAAATGAATCTAGGGAACTTATAAAAAAAAATAAGTTTAAAAAATATTTTTTTACCCACTGTTCAGATAAAGCAGACATTGAAGTCGTTATGGGTGTCAACGATGAAAACGTAAGTAGCAAAGATAAGATCATTTCTAATAGCATTTGTGACTGTAACGCTGTATCGCACCCAATTAAGTGGATTAATGATAAGTTCAAAATAATTAATGGATCACTTACGACAATTCATCCGTGGTTATCTTATCAAAATATACTTGATGGTCCTTCTATTTCTCAATCAAATCCTGGTGTAGTTTGGGATGACTATGCGCTTGGTAGAGCGAGTATTTCTAATTTAATTCCAAAAAATACGACTGCTATTGATGCTGTCGAAAGAATAATACCTGAAATTAAAAATAAAATTATTTCATTTTCATATAGGGTTCCAACTCCTACTGTTGCATCTTCAGACCTTGTATTAAATGTTGGCAATAAAATTACTCAAAGTGATGTCATTTCCCTTTTGAAAGAAAAGTCAGAAGGAAATAAATATGTGAATTTAAATTATGATTCCCTAGTTTCCAAAGATTATGAACAAAATTGTTTTAGTGCAATTATCGATATGCAGTGGTTAAAAGTGATTAATAATACTATTAAAATCATTCTCTGGTATGACAATGAATGGGGATACTCTTCAAGAGTAATTGATCTTATAAAAGAAGTGCATAATAGGTAATGCATTATTTTGTAGATTTAGACGGAGTAATTATCGACTCTGCTCAAGAATGTTATGAAGTTTCTAGTAAAGTAATTTACAACAGTATTAACCAATCCCAATTTTATAGAGATCAATTTTTTAAATATAGAGGCTTAGTATTAAATGCGAGAGAATTTTTAATTCTACACAATGTTTTAAATAATTTAAAATCAAATGATGAAGATAATATAGAGAAACTTTTTATGTCAGCATTAAATGAAATAAGTGAAAAAGTTTTAATTAAATTTGAAAAAAACTTTTTTTTAGAAAGAGAATTAATGATATCTAGTAATTTAAATCAATGGCTGAATCTAAATCCATTAACTAAATTTGGTCAATTTCTGGTGAATGAAAAATTAACTAACCTTATAATTATTACCTCAAAAAACTCTTCTTCAGCAAAATTGATATTGGATTATACAAAGATTGAATATATTGATTTATTTGGTGCAGATGAAATCAACAATTTAAAGACTAAAGGTAACTTAATAAGCAAATATCTTGATCACAAAAAAATTAATAAAGCTATTTTTATTGATGATTCAGTCAGGAACCTTGACACATGTAGAGATTCGAGAGTAAAGTGCTTTTTCGCTGATTGGGGATATGGTAAAAATTCCGATTATGAAAACTATCTTTTTTAAGAAAATTTAATTTTTAATAAATACTTTATGCATATTGGACTTGTAATTGGAAAAAAAAATAGTGTTGGAGTACCGGGTAAGAATACCAAAATAATTCTTGGTAGACCAACTGCAGAATATGCATTTATTGCAGCTAAATATGCTTTATTGGATAAAATATACGTATCGACTGACTCAGATGAAATTGCTGAGATTGGAAAAAAATATGATGCTAAACATATAATTAGACCTTCAAATTTGGCTACTCCAGATTCACTTACCGAAGACGTACTTACTCATGCATATGAAAGCATAACTAAAGACTTAGGTCATATAAATATAAAAACAATTTCATTACTTTTTTGTAATAATCCAGCGATAAATGTAAATCTTCTACGAGAAGCAATTACTTTTTTAGAAAATGATAACTCTTATGACTCATGTTTTTCGGTTGTTAAATATGATATGTTCTCCCCAGCGAGAGCAAGGAAAATTACTAAAGAAGGAGCAATGGCACCATTTATTGACTTAAAATATATTGATAACGTGTCATCAATTAGAGACTCACAGGGATCAGTTTATTTTTGCGACTTATCTATACAGGTTATGAAACCAACATGTTTTGAAAATATGAATGATGGACAACTACCATTTAAATGGCAGGGAAGAAAATCGAAACCCATAGAGACTGATTATGGGTTTGATATAGATACTGAATGGCAATTTGTTGTTATTGAACACTGGCTTAAGAAACATGGATATACAGAAGATCAAATACCATGGTAGTTTGTTATTTCTATGCATCATAAAAACTATATAAAGGAAAAGCTTAAACTAGGTAAAGCCGTAATAGGAACGTGGGCAATTATACCTTCATCAATTGTTACAGATATCATAGCATCAACAAATATAGATTTTGTAATAATTGATGCTGAGCATGGACCAATTACATTTGAAACAGCTCAAGAAATGGTTATTGCATGTGAATCAAGAAATGTATCTCCCATAATGAGAGTTGGAGGAGTTATTGAGTCTGAAATATTAAGAGCCCTGGATATTGGTGCTCATGGTATACAAATACCAAATGTTCAAAGTAAAAGTGATGTAGAAAGAATTATTAAATTTTCCAAATATCCACCAATAGGAAATAGAGGTTTTTCACCATTTACGAGAGCTGGAAATTATTCAATTGAGTCATCAACATCATTAACAAAAAATGCAAACAAAAATAATCTAATAGGTATTAATGTTGAAGGCAAAGAGGCTATAGATAACATTGATGAAATATTAAAGATTGAAGCTTTAGACATTATATTTATTGGTTTATTTGATCTTTCAAAGTCACTAGGCATACCAGGTAAAGTAAAAGATAAAAAGGTAATTAATTTACTAAAAAATTTAACAAATAAGATTAATAAAGCTGGTAAATATCCAGGCACTATAGCCACTTGTGAAAAAGACCTTATTAAATATAAGAAGATGGGATTAAAATATATTTTATATTTGGTTGATTGTGAGATGTTAAGAAATTCATACTCGAGTATAGTCACAAAATTTAAATCTATAAATTAGAATGAGTCGTGTTTTTATAACGGATTATATTAAAGATCCTGATTTAGAAAGAACTTTACTCAACGAAGATGTATCAGTATCAGATATGAAGGATGCTGAAGTTTTACTAGTTTGGCATAAAAAAATTGATGCTAATTATCTAGATCAATTTCCAAAAGTATCAGTCTTAATTAGATATGGAGTTGGATGTGATAACATAGATTTTGATGAAGCTATTAAAAGAAATATATTAATATGTAACACACCAGATTATGGAGTTGAGGAAGTAAGTGATACTGCTTTAGGAATGGTGTTAAGTTTAATCAGGAATATAAATAGATATGATTATAAGGCGAAAAAAATTAATGATGGAACTTGGCAAGAAAATATTATTAAAGATATTAAAAGAACCTCTGAAATGCAAATAGGTATTTTAGGAGCTGGTAGAATAGGTGGAAGTTTAATTTTAAAGTGTAATAATATAGGATTTAACACATCTTTTTTTGATCCGTATGTAAATAGAGGAATTGAAAAAACTTATTCATCAAAACGTTATGATGACCTTAGTGATTTTATTGAGTCCAACGATATAATTAGTATCAACGCTTCACAAACCGATACAAGCTATGAGATGGTAAATGAAAAGTTTATAGAAAAGATGAAGGAGGGATCATATTTAATAAATACTGCACGTGGAAAAATAATTAAAGATGTCGACTTATTTATTGAGCCTTTAAAAAGTGGAAAAATACTTGGCATTGCACTTGATGTTTTGCCCTCAGAGCCTCCTAAAAATTCTGAACTTATTGAAGCATGGAGAAATAATGAAGAATGGCTCGATAATAAGCTTATAATAAACCCACACGCAGGTTATTACTCAAAAAGTTCATGGATAGAAATGAGAATTAAAGCCGCTGAAAACGCGAAACGTGTTCTTGATGGACTAGAACCTTTTAATAAAGTAAAAAGAAAATAACTCATGTTTAAGGGGAAAAAAATACTTATTACTGGTGGTACAGGCTCGTTTGGCAGAACAATATTATCTTCGTTTTTAAAGTCAAATATTAATGAAATAAGAATTCTCAGTAGAGATGAAAAGAAACAAGATCAAATGAGAAACACTATTTTAAGTGATAAGGTTAAATTTTATATCGGTGATGTGAGAGATAAAGACTCTATTGAAAATGCAATCGCCGGTGTTGATTATATTTTTCATGCCGCAGCATTGAAACAAGTTCCTTCATGTGAATTTTTCCCAATGGAAGCTTATAAAACTAATACTATTGGTACTCTCAATACAATTGATGTAGCTATAAAGAAAAAAGTAAAAAAGATTGTTATTTTAAGCACTGACAAAGCTGTTTATCCTATTAATGCGATGGGTATGTCTAAGGCTATGTCAGAGAAAGTTGCTCTTTCAAAATCAGCGCAATTAACAAAAAAAGAAACTGTTATTGTTATTACCAGATATGGAAATGTAATGTCTTCGAGAGGCTCTGTTATACCATTATTTTTGAGTCAAATTCAAAATAAAAAGATGTTAACTGTTACCGATCCAAACATGACTCGCTTTTTGATGTCATTGAACGAGTCAGTAGATTTGGTTAAGTATGCGTTTAAATTTGGTAAGCAAGGTGATATATTTGTTCAAAAATCACCGGCGGCCACTATAGGTGATTTAGCAATTGCAATGCTGGAAATTTATAATTTAAAAAATAGATTTAAAATTATTGGAACTCGCCATAGTGAGAAGTTATTTGAGACTTTAATTGCAAGAGAGGAAATGGTAAGAGTTAAAAATTACAAAAAATATTTTTGTATAAAAGCAGATAATCGAAATTTGAATTATCAAAATTTTTTTACTGAGGGAAAGAAAAAAATATCTTCCTCAGAAGATTACACATCACACAACACAAGACGGATGAAAAAAAATGAATTAATTAGAGTTCTAAGAGAAAATATTAAAAATATAGAAATAAATCATATATGATCACGAAAGATAAAACATATAGGAGACTCAATAATAAAAGTGAGGAAGAAAAGACTATTTTTGAAGATCTAGTCAAAATGTATAAAAATTCACCGATACCAGAGAATGAATTACTAGAGAACCTTTTTATGTATATGCAAAAGAAGGATCTTGCTCACTTACTTTTTATGAATGAAATCTACAGAAAAATATTAAATGTGCATGGTAATATTATAGAATTTGGAACTAGGTGGGGTCGTAATATTTCTTTATTTATTAATTTAAGAGGAATTTATGAGCCATTTAATCATACAAGAAAAATAATTGGCTTTGATAGTTTTGCTGGATTTCCCAATATTTCTAAAAAAGATGGGAACCATAAAAGTCTCAAAAAAGGTAGTTATAATGTAACAAATAATTACTTTAAAGTACTAGAGAATTTTTTGGAAATTAAGGAAAAAGAATTACCGATAAGTCATATAAAAAAATATGATCTTATTAAAGGAGATATATCTAAAACATCACATGATTATTTTATCAAAAATAAAGAGTCTTTAATTGCATTAGCAGTTTTTGACTTAGATTTATATAAACCAACAAAACGGGCTTTAACAGCAGTATTTCCTCGACTTAGTAAAGGTTCAATAATTGTTTTTGACGAATTAAATCATAACGCTTATCCAGGTGAGACCGTAGCTTTTCTAGAGATGTTTTCAAAGAATAAAGTAAAATTAGAGAGACTTACATATTCAGCATCTAAAAGTTATTTTATAGTTGAATAAATGAGTTCTTTTAAAGAAAGAATTCTTATTACCGGCGCTGGTGGTTTTATTGGTAGTCATCTGGTTACATATTTTTCTAAGCTTGGATACGAAATTTATGCTACATTTAGAAATAATAAACCTAAATTTAATAATAATAAAATTCAATTAGTAAAATTAAATTTACCAGATACAGCAAGTATAGATTTTGAGTATGATTATCTTATTCATTGCGGTGCGGACACATCAGCCACAACAAACAATGAAGAGAATTTTATAGATAGCAATATTATTGGGTCGAAAAAAATTTTTCAGAATGCAATTGAACATGGCGCAAGATCAATTATCAATTTATCTAGTATGTCTATTTATGGAGATATAAAAACTGATTGCGTAAGAGAAAGTGATCAATCAATAAATCCTAACAAATATGGAGCTTCTAAATTAGAGGCTGAATATATTTTAGCAGAACTTGCGAATAATAACAATTCACTTGCTGCAGTTTCTATTAGGTTGCCAGGAGTTGTAGGGTATGGATCACATAATAATTTTTTGTCTCGCTTAATCTCCGATATTATTCTTGAAAAAGATATAATTATTAAAAACCCAAATCCCTCAGATTTATTTAACAATATAATTCATGTGAATGATCTTTCAGATTATATAAACTATTTTATTAACGGAAAAATTTATAAATATGCACCAGTGAATATAGCTGCATCATGTCCCATTCCACTTTCTAAAGCTATACAAAAGATATTCAAACTCTTTGGAAAATTAAACACAGCTAAATACATTAACGAAGGTAAAAAAAGTTTCCAAATATCAATAGACAATATAACCAGTCAGGGATTTCACTTGAGATCAACTGAAGAAATGATAAAAAGTTTTGTATCAGAGACATTAAAGAGAAATTTATGAAACATATTTATGTAACAGGAGGTTGTGGATACAAGGGATCAGTATTAGTTCCTAAACTTCTTAAAAATAATTATTATGTCACTGTGTTAGATACTCAATGGTTTGGCAATTATCTCGAGGCCCATAGTAATTTAAACATTATTAAGGGCGATGTAAGAGATATTGATAATATTGATTTAAATGATGTTGATACAGTAATCCACCTTTCTTCAGTAGCAAATGATCCCTGTGGGGATCTCAATCCAAGACTTACTTGGGAAATAAGCGCGTTAGCAACAATGCAACTTGCTGAAAAGGCATCAAATGAAAAAGTATCTCAATTTATTTATGCTTCATCTGGAAGTGTTTACGGTGTCAGTGATAAAAAAAATGTTACTGAAGAAGTTGATTTGAATCCAATATCTGAATACAACAAAACAAAAATGGTTTCTGAAAGAGTATTACTCAGTTACGCTGATAAAATGTCAATTCAAATTGTGAGACCAGCAACAGTATGTGGGTATTCTCCAAGAATGCGATTAGATATATCTGTTAATGCTCTTACAATGAGTGCTTTGGAAGACTCTAAAATTTATGTGCATGGCGGAACTCAGATTAGACCTAATATTCATATAGATGATATAACTGATCTTTATTTATTTTTGATTGAGCAAGGTGCTCAATTGAAAGGTATATTTAATGCAGGCTTTGAAAACTTATCAATTTTAGAAACTGCTAATAAAGTTTCAAATACAATCAATTCTGAAATTGAAGTTGAAGACTCAATTGATCCCAGATCGTATAGAATAAATTCAGATAAACTTTTATCGACAGGTTTTAAGCCAAAAAAAACTGTTGTTGATGCTATTAAAGAAATGAAAAGTATGTATGAACAAGGAAAGCTTAAGAATGACTCAATTTTTCATAATTTAAAGTGGATGCAGAAGAATCCAAAAATTATAAAAGATTAAATGAATTCAAAAAATAATAGTCTAGAAGCTCTATCTAAAGATATCAGAAATAAAGTCTTAGATATTGTTTACAAAGCTGGAGGAGGTCACATAGGAGGTAGCTATTCAGTGACTGATATATTAGTTACTCTTTACCATCGAATATTGAAACATGATCCCTCTAAACCTAATTGGGATGAAAGAGATTTTCTTATATTTAGTAAAGGTCATTGTTGTCTAGCTTTATATACTGTTCTGAATCAGTGCAATTACTTTAGTGATAGGCTTCTAAAAGAATATTCTCAGAATGGTTCAAATCTTGGAGGCCATCCAAAAAAAGGTGATGCACCAGGCATTGAAGCTACTACAGGCTCACTTGGTCATGGCTTAGCAATCGCCAATGGGATCGCACTTTCAACAAAAATCAAAAATAAAAAAAATAAAGTTTTTACTGTTATGAGTGACGGAGAAATGAACGAGGGAAGTGTTTGGGAATCTGTTATGTTCGCTTCCCAGCAAAAATTAGATAATCTGATTTTAGTTGTTGATAACAATAATCAAATATCTCTCGATAAACTTGACAATATTTTATCAGTAGAGCCACTTGATCAAAGATTTAAGAGCTTTGGATGGTCTGTTAGCAGAGTTGATGGGCACAGTCATAACGAGTTACTGAATGCATTAAAAAAGATACCAAAAGAAATAGAAAAGCCAACGGTAGTTATAGCTGACACGATAAAGGGTAAAGGAGTGTCTTTTATGGAAGGAGTTACAAAGTGGCATTATCGTGGGCCAACAGATGAAGAATATCAAATTGCGAAAATAGAGATTAACAAATAATGAGAAATAGATTTAGTAAAATACTTACCGATATTGCAAAACAAGACGAACAATTATTTCTTTTAGTTGGAGATATAGGTTTTAATGTATTTGATGATTTTATAAAATCAACTCCAAAACAATTTCTGAATGCTGGTGTAGCAGAGTCGAACATGATCGGCACTGCTGCTGGAATGGCCATGAATTCTATAAAGCCTGTAGTATATACAATAATTCCATTTTTATTAATGAGAACATTTGAACAAATTAGAAATGATGTTTGTATGCATAATTTACAGGTCACCTTAGTAGGAGTTGGTGGTGGATTATCATACGATACTTTAGGTCCCACACATCATGCAATTGAAGATATAGCCATAATGAGATCTCTTCCAAACATGCAAGTTCTTACACCAGCGGATCCTGACGAGGTTGAATGGTTATTTCCACTAGCATTAAATCATAAAGGTCCAACTTATTTTAGATTAGGCAAGGGTGGAGAAAAAAATTTATTATTAGACGAACAGAAGGCTTCACGTAAACCAGGATCTCCTCATGAGATCATAAAAGGTGAACGAATATCTATTATATCTTGCGGCCCAATTTTAAGTGAAGCACTTGTTGTCAGAGACATACTTAATAGGAACAACATTAACCCAGCAATAGTAAGTATACATTCAATTAAGCCATTTAATAAGAGTGAATTTATAGAAAAAATAAATGACAAAGATTTTATTGTTACAATTGAAGAACATAGCATTATCGGAGGTTTAGGAGATGTTGTCTCTGATGTCTTATCTGGGTTGCAGAATTCCCCAATTCAAATAAAATTTGGAATTAAAGATGTTTTTGTAAAAGAGGTTGGATCAAGAGATTATCAATTAGAAACTCACGGTTTGTCTCCTATCAAGATAGCGAATGAAATTTTAGAGAGATTGAAAATAAGTTAATGAAAGTTCTGATCATAGGTGCTGGTCCTGCAGGATGTGCTGCGGTTCACAAATTGAGTGAAATTGATGATTTAGACATAACTATTATAGATAAAGCGAAACATCTAGGTGCTGGAGTTAGAACTAATTTTTACGGCGGTCATCCGTATACTTTTGGTCCACGACATTTTTTCACTCAAAATCAAGAAGTATATGATTATTTAAATTCAATTGTTCCACTTAGAGATTGTGGCGATCATCAATTTATATCATATGTTGAAGAAGATAATGCTTTTTATAATTTTCCAATACATATGGATGATGTCAGGTCAATGCCCGATTCAAATAAAATAATAAATGAGATTAATGATGCTCATGGAGTAAAATATGCAAAAAACTTTGAAGAATATTGGATTAATTCTGTAGGTAAAACACTTTATAATAAAATTATAAAAAACTATACCGCTAAGATGTGGCAAATGGATCCACGTAATATTGACACATTCAAATGGTCACCAAAAGGAGTTACAATTAAAGATGGACCGAGAGCAGCGCTTGATAATTGTATGTCGGCCTATCCATTAGCAAATGATGGGTATAATCGGTTTTTTGACACAATACAGGACAAATGTAGAGTTCTTTTAAATGTAAGTATTGATAAGTTCGATATTAAAAATAAATCAGTAGTTATTAATAATGAAAATCTATTTTTTGATATAATTATAAATACTATATCACCAGATATTTTATTTGATTATTGTTATGGTGAATTAGCTTACTTAGGAAGAGATGTTCATTTGATAGTATTTCCAACTGAACATGTTTTTCCAGAAAATGTTTATTTTTTATATTATCCAAACAGTGAAAAACATACCAGATTAGTTGAATACAAAAAATTTACACAACATAAAGATAAGCATTCGCTTGTTGGAATCGAATATCCATCGAATAACGGAAAACATTACCCAATACCTATACGCAGTGAAATGGAAAAAGCAGAAAAATACTACAAATTGATGCCTGAGGGAGTTTTTTCAGTTGGAAGAGCTGGTAGCTATCGGTATTTAGTTGATATAGATGATTGTATCGAACAAGCATTTGAATTAAAGAAAATAATTTCAAATAAAAAAGAAAGACACCATCCTGTGGTTCTAGAAAGATGGCAAGAAATCAACGACACTAATCCAAATTTAGATGAGTGACTTAAAACCTCATTTTATTGGTTGCCCATAGTATGAGCCCGGGGAAACTATATCATTAAGTACTATTGAACTCATACCAATTGTGGTTTTACTAGTTATTTTAACATTTTCTCTTACTGCAGTCATCGAACCAATAAAAACTTTACTGCTTATTTCAACTCCTCCATTTAAAACACAAGAGCTATTGATAATTGAAAAATCGCCAATGCTGACGTCATGATTAATTACGGTGTTAGGCAAAATTACACAATTCTGTCCGATTTTTACATTTCTCATTATTTTTACTCCATGATAGATAATTGATCCAATCCCTATACTCGTACTTTCATGAATATAAGAATGATTTGAAATGAGTGTCTTAGGTATCATCCGATTTTCTACCGCTTTTTTAAACCATATATCTCTTTCAAAATGGTTTTTTACAGATCCACACTGATAAACAAATTCACAATTAGTAAAAGAACAATTTTCAATACTTTTAAAAGGTCCAATTACTTGACAACCCTGAACTAATGATCCTTTTTTAACCTTGTCTGAAAGAAATAATAATTCATTATCATTTTCATTATTAATTTCTCTCGATAAGCAAAAAGCATCCAAGCAGCCACCGTCAGTTCCAAAGAAATAGACTTTAGCCATTTTATAATTCCTCACTTGGATGAAACCAATCATAAGAGCCTTGATAATTACACTTATCAAATAACTCGAGCCATTCTTCAACATGTAAATAGGTTGTTGCCAATGTTGCCCAATTATCAATTATTTTCTTTTGAGCGTTTGACTGATATGCCCCTACTCTTATCCATGAGTCTTCTCCAACTCTATTAATTTCTTTAATTGCAGTACAAATTTCCATTTTATCTAAAATATTATGCAAGCTATCTTTGCAAAAAATAAAAGAAAACTCACTTTCATTAAAAGGAAGATTGGTAAAATTTCCACATATAAGTTCACCATTGATATTTTCCTTTTTTCCTTCCAAAAGAGCATATATGCTTATGTCCAAACCAACTGCAATACTTACATTTTTATTGTCATTAAAGTCATTTACTAAGTACCCTTTAGCACATCCTAAATCGAGAAGAGAAGAATTGTTATTTAAATTAAATTTCATAATTAGATCATTAACTATTCTAATCCATCTGCCGTCATACTTATATCCTCCATATCCGTAATTTCGTTCACTATCAAAATAAGTTTTATCAATTTTCCAAACATCAAGCCATTCATTAACAGATAATGCCTTGCTTTTATGCTGACTTATATCCCTTTTTTCATTAAAATTTAATTTGACACGTTTCACTATTTAAACTTCATCATTTTTTTGAATATTCTTCTATAACGATAAAAATCATTCTCATCGTTTAAGATAATCGGAACTTCATTGATAATGTGATACTCGCAGTCACATTTATCACACTTTAAAATTCCAAATTTGATATCATGTTTTTTTAAGTTAGCCTTACACGATAGACATATAGTTGTAATACTCATAAAATTATAATTATTTTATACAAACATAATCGCTATTTTAATTTGGTATACTTTTTTATTTGTCGTAATAATAAAGTATTTCTTCAAATTTATGATTATATTATTAAATTAATTTATAATATTATACATTAATGAATTATATTTTTATAGATTTTAGGAATTATAATGAAAGCTCTACTACTTGCTGCTGGCGTCGGAACAAGGTTAAAGCCATATACAGATTTTTGGCCCAAATGTCTAATGCCTATAAATGAAATACCTTTACTGGAATATTGGATTTATGACTTAATAAATCTTGGAGTTGAGAAAATTTATGTGAATACACATTATTGTAATGAAGAAGTAGAATTATTTATTAAAAATAATAAATATAGAAATCAAATAGTTATTTTTAATGAAAAAGAACTTCTTGGCACCGCTGGCACAATTAAAGCTTTAAAAAGTAAATTAAATAATGACTCATGTATAGTAGTGCATGCAGATAACTTCTGCATATGTCACTTAGATCAATACATTAAGTCACATTTGGATCGCCCAAATGGTACTGAAATCACCATGATGACATTTAAAACAAAAAGGCCAGAAAGTTGTGGAATTGTTGAAATAAATAAAAATGGAATTGTGACATCATTTACTGAAAAATCAAGAGAGGTAAAAGGAAACATTGCAAATGCTGCCATTTATATTTTGGAACCAAGTGTTATTAATTGGATTAGCTCACATGATAAAATTTATGATATTAGTAATGATGTAATAAATAGATTTCTCGGAAAAATAAATACATGGCACAATGAAGAAATATTAATAGATATAGGTACATACGAATCATTACTGTCTTGTAAATTACATAATCATAGTTTAATGCTATCAGAGCAAAGTCTGGATTGGATCAATTATTTTAAAAATACTAAGATTTTCAAAGAACTAAGTATGAAAAACTAACATAAATTAAACAAAAAAATTAATAAGAATTGCCATTTTACATGAAGACGCAGAATTATCAGATTTAAATTATTTTTAACAACGCTTTACGTAAATACAAATATTTAATTAGACACTATTATACAAATAACAAATTTACATCATTATGATAGAAAAGAAGATAAGTATTTTTAATCCAAAAAAATTAAAAATATTCAAAAACAAATCTAAAAAAGTTTTATGCCATGGACACTTTGATTTAATTCATCCAGGTCACTTAAGATTTTTAGAAGGTGCTTCAAAAAAAGGTAATGAATTAATCGTTGCGATATATAATGATAAATATTACGTAAAAAACGATTTAATAAATCATTTTAAAATAGAGGAAAGAGCTAAAAATGTTGCTACATTAGTCTTCGTAGACAAAGTGATAATTATTGATCCTTCAGAGCTTCATTCATTAATTTCAAACGTAGATTTTACATATTTTTTTTTAGGAGAAGAATTTAAATTTGAAAGAAAATTCGAAGTAGCTAAAGCATTGCTTTCAGCAAAAAAAAATAAAACTAAAATTATTTATTATGCAGGTGAAAAAATTAGCTTTGGTAATAATTTTAATTCTAGTCAATTAGAACTTAAAAACAAAACAATAATTAGTTTTAATAATTTATTATTAAAAGAAAAAATAAAAATGGCAGACGTAATTAAAAAGATAACAAATAAAAAGCAAAAAAATATTACTGTTTTGGGAGATGTTATAATCGATAAATATATTTCTTGCATACCGCTTGGTTTAAGTGAAGAAGCACCACTTGTAGTTGTAAAGGAGATGGAGGAAAAAATATTTTTAGGAGGTGCTGGTATTGTTGCTAAACATATAAAAAAAATGGGAAATAATTCATCCATTATTTCAGTATTAGGTTCTGATGAAAATTATTCATTTGTTGAAAATGATTTAAAAAAATCGAAAATTAAATATTTTTTAATAAA
>CABZNM010000001.1 GCA_902527075.1 uncultured Pelagibacteraceae bacterium | reverse complement strand
CTTCTCGGTGCCATTGAAAAAATGTTTTTTGATGCTTGAAAATTTGATGTCCACATCCTGTAGGCTTAAGATCGTAGAAACCTACTTCTATTGAGCGATCATCTGATCGTTTGATTTCACCACCTAAATTTTTCGCTAACATTTGTGCTCCAAGACAAATTCCTAAAAATGGCTTATCATCTTTAAGAACATTAGAAATCCAGTTGATTTCATACTTAATATAATCAGTATCATCATTCGCGCTGGGTGGTCCTCCATAGATTACTGCTATATCATGTTTATGCATCGTATCGGGAAGTTTTTCACCAAGTACAGGTCTTCTAATATCAAGTTTGTAACCTCGATTGCGCAATTTCAGTCCAACATCACCTGTGCTGGATCTTTTCTGATGAACAACAATAAGAGCTGTTTTTTCTTGCATCAATAACTTAAAACCTACATGGCACTAAGGCCGCCATCCAGAACTATCTCTGTTCCAGTCATAAATTTTGACTCATCTGATGCTAAATACAATATGGCAAATGCGACATCTTCAGGATCGCCTATACGGTTAATCGGTATTTGCCTTGCTAATTTTTTTACAGCTTCATCTTCTCCAAACGCCTGCTTTAATGGATCAAGGATAGGTGTATTTACAAATGCAGGATGTATTGAATTACATCTGATGTTGTAACCTTTCTTAGCACAATATAATGCAACTGACTTAGTCAGATGTCTTACACCTGCCTTAGATGAATTGTAGGCTGCTGTATTCCATCCGGCAACAATTCCAGAAATTGAAGATATATTGATAATAGAACCTAATCCATATTTTGCTATTACAGGAGTAGCATACTTACAACCAAGGAAGACACTATCCAGGTTTACTTGATGAACTTTTTTCCATACTTCAAAATCTGTTGATACAATATCTGCTCCAAGACTAATACCAGCACTATTTATTAATATATTAACACCTTCAAAATCAAGTTCTGATTGATCAATTACTTCTTTCCAAGATTCTTCTGATGAAACGTCATGATGATATGTTTTGAATTGTGAGGAAGAAAATGCAGAGAGCCTTTCATCCATTGAATTAAGGATATCGTTATTAATATCCGTTAATATGACCTTAGCCCCTTCATTTAAAAGCTTTTGTGCAGCTGCAAAACCAAGTCCAGAAGCAGCTCCTGTAACGATTGCAACTTTACCTTTAACTCGCATTTTAGTTTATTTTAACTTCGATATAGGAATCTTGAGAGTTATTTTTTTTGGATACAAAATTTTCATAGCACTGAGACATGCTATGCTTCCTAATACCTTTTTCGCCGGCAATTAAAAACTCATCAGAACCAAGAGGAATTATTGAGGTATTACTCAATCGATCAGATCTGACACATGTTTCAATGTTCATTTTTTTTACTAAATCAATAATTGAAACTACACCACCATTCCCAGTTATAGCTACTCGACCATCATCCAAAACAATCGCATTCGTAAGGCTATTTTTTGAACCAATATTTAAGTCATCAAATACAAATATTTTACAATCACCTTCATAGTAACCTGATTCATAACATGATATTGAAGCTGACTTGTTAGCAGGAACTGGGTCATTTAAATCGTACAATGTTGAAAGAGTGACGTTTCCAGACATGCCAAACAATAGTGATTGACCTTCGTCAACTTTTACACCAGACCAATACGAACCAAAATAACCAGTGTCTACAACAAGCCAATTAAGGCCACGGTCGTCGGATATATAATATTTTCCAATTTCACCTACTGCATATCCTTCATCCTTAGCTGATTTCCTCCACGCTTGATTATCTCCGTATACATAATTTAAATGTGGTTGATAATCATCATCATCTAAGAACAAATAATCCCAACTTTCACCTCCGTTAGAGGTTCTAAGTGATAAAGCAAAAGCCCCTATCGCTATTCCATCTTCATCGTCATACATGTGAATTGATAATAAAGGTGCATCGAAATCATAGTCTTCATATTGCTTAACCCAGTTAAGTCCACTATCACTTGAATGCAATATTGTTGCATCGTGCCCTGTTGCCCAACACATTTTTACAGAGGAGCAGCTGATGTCTGTCAATGTGTTTTGGTAGGGAACATAATCAGCTTGAGTCCAAGAGTTACCATTATTATCAGAAAACATTATAATACCGTGAACACCAACTGCATAAATACGATCTCCAACTTTTTCCATTGATGTAATCAAGGACTTTTCTGCATAATCAGTTTTAGCCGCAATACCACTTCCATAATTAAAATTGAGGTCTGCATGAAGGCTAATTGGCCACAATATATAGAGTATAAGTATTATTCTTCTCACTGGTATCCTTAAAAGCTTAAAACCTGACTTAGACTTAACTAAGTCAGGTTTTCAAATGTTCAATTTTTTATTAGTTAGATTACCTAGCGTATCTTCTTAATCCGTCAGGAGTAAAAAAGCTGGCTGGCTTCTCTTCACCATTGTAGATCGTAGATATATTACTGATACCATCACCTAGTAAATTGTTACCAGAGTATGTTCTTGTAGCAAAATCTACAGTAAATTCACCCATAAGATAACACTCATTTGTGGCTAATCCACCGTATGCACTAGTTGTCGTGTTGAACTGGTGTCTTAACATGTCACCATTTTCATCAAAAGCATCCATAATTGCTAAACCATAAAAATCATCATCAATGACATAGAATGTTCTAGATGTATAAAGATGCCTTTGACCAGGTCTCAATTGAGCATGAACAACATGTACATCTCTTTCCTCATATCTAACATAATCAGGATCTAAGTGAAATTGGGTATGCGTTGTTTCAAGAGCATTATTGGCTAAAGAGTCATTATTCATTGCAACAATCATCTTTTTCTTACCTTCGTATTTCCAGTCGTATTTGTCTTGTGCGCCGTTAAACCCACCATATTGATCAACTACAACAATACCTCCACCTGCAGCGAGCACAGTGTCATATGTAATGTCAGGTGCTCTTCGCACTCTTCGAGTAGCGGGGTTATATTGCCATGCTTTACGTGGTTGCATGTAGCTATCAATAAAGTCATGAACAAGTGTGGTAAGACCAGCCGATCTTGGTGGTCCTAAGTTTTTCTGCATGAACATTGCATAAATATTTTTGTCAGCATATTGAGACACAGCATTTGGATTTCTCGGAAAGACAATATTTGTTTCCTGTTGACCTATGATGATAGATCCATCAGCTTGAACATTAGTAGAAGTTGCAATTCTATAAACAGCTGACGTATTGCTCCCATTCATTCTTGTATTCCAAATAAAATGCTGAGCCTCAGTAGGATTTGGGAAAGGAATTTGTCCAGCATTAGGAAGTTCAAGACCTTCATTATCATTGATCATGGTTCCATTAGTTTGAGATATTGCTTTAATATCAGGATTGACCTCACAGTCAGGACCTGTCTCATGCACATCCATTCTAAATGTATCAGGATAAGCAGCAAACATCGTAAGCTGACCTGCAGATAACAAGTCTGTGTACTCATTATAATTTGATGAATCGATCGTATATTTGTGACCGCCAGCGAATGCTACTGACACAGTTAACCCAAGAGAGACAAGAGCCGTCACAATTAAGTTTATCATTTTGAATTTTTTCATTTTTTTTACCTTTCCCTAATTAAAATGAATGAGTTACTGATGCAGAGACATAATCTCTATCAGAGTTTACGTTATCATCATACTTTCCTAACTCAGCTACGTAGTTAAGACCTACCGTTGTACCGCCGTTCGTAAAACTACTACCAATAGTAACACTTGCTTCATCTTCAACCCATCCACCAATTGATGTTGGAGCATTTCCTAGGAAATCATAATCGATTCCAATCGATGGTGAGAAGCTCCAAGGAGAATTATTGAAGTTAAAGTAGTTTAATGAACCACGAATACGCGAAGTCATAGCTAATTCATCTGGTCCTGCATTGGTTTCACAATAACCGTCTCCAAAGAGTGCATTACTCTGGAAAGACGCGACCGCAGTACCAAGTGAATCGTTGCAACCGTTTTGATAAACATCAAAACCAAAAGATTGATGGTTTGTTTGAACTAGACCCTGCGAATGATTATAGCCATTAAGTATTACTGCACCAATCTCTACAAGTAAACTGCCACCATCTGCTCCTGCATTTTGGATAAATGGTTCTGAAGCAGTGAATGAGCGAGCCGTATTCATATCAACAGTCCAGACATCATGCTCAGCAGTACCATCACATTCTACATAACCGCTCACAGTTGAAGCCTTCCCGGTTGAAGATGAAATGTCACAATTAGGCATTGATGACCATTTAGTGTTAGCGATAACGTTAAACGCTTCAAGCCCAGCTAAAGCAGTTGCACCAATCACTCCTTGCCCAACTCCCGCAGCAGTTGTTGCATAACTCTGTACGGCTGTTCCTCCAGTTGAATCAAATATATTGAAAACTTGCTGAGGCACAGAAATTTGTAACGGGAAATCAGGTCTATAAGCAATCTCTAAATTAGTTGCCCAACTCCCTAATCCTGTACCAAATGAAACACCATATGTTTTGATGTCTTCAGGATAGTAAATCTGGTATCTTGAACCAATTCCAAATCCAAGAGTTGATAAAGCGCCCAAGGCTTGTAATTGTCCACCAGCATGTGCAGTAGCAGGATCTTCAGATGCGTCAAATTTAGCATAACAAGCTTCTGGATCATGAAGATATGCTGCAGTTCCAGCAGCGCCCTGATTTATTCCATAAGCTTTAAGAGCATCACTTGCTGCCCCTAAGACAGCTTTACAAAGTAGATCATTGTAGGCAACACCACCTAAAACTTGCTCATACAGATGTGCAGTTCCATCACTAAAATCAAGAATAGCACTATGAGAACCACCCATAGCACCTAATAATGTGGTTGCATATCCGTCTTGGATAGCAAGCATTCTAACTCTTGGTGCAGTACTATGAGAATTATTGAAATACACACCCCATTCTAAACCAGAACCTATGGTATCAAGATAACCACTTAAATTAATACCATATTGACCTGAATCTTTTGCTTGAGCATCAGGAGCACGCCTAATAGCAACTAATCCGCCACTATTACCAATGCCATTGTATTGAGCGCTCAGAGCTTCAAGAGAACCTGTAATTTGATCGTCAGTTAAAGTTACACCCGTAGTCGTTGCTCCAGGAACACCAACAAACTCAGTGGTATCTATACCTCCATTAGTTAAAAGACCTGCAAGTACGTTGTCTATGACTGTGTCATAAGAAGCTCCACCTTGTCCAGCTGAAAGACCTGCAAAACTAAGCACACTGTTGCTGCCATCAGAGAAACCTTGAACTAAGTCATAGAATAATGTCTCAGTATCCACTGTGGGAGTGCCCGAACCATCTGCATTGATACCAGCAAATAGACCAGAATCACCACAACCGAAAACACTTGCTGCTTCCTCATCTGCTAAACAAACCGCTACGTTATGATAGTTACCACCATAAGGTAAGTCTGTTCTTTGACGGTAATTTGGAGAATTTAAAATTCCATCAACTGAGTCCACACCTACAAAATCACTTGAGTAAAATGAACGCGCAGTATCAATCTCAGTTTCTTTTTGTTCTAGTTGGTAATATGCTTCAAGTGTTACACCGCTATCAAGAAATGCAGTTGCTCCTATCATCATTTGAGGTAAAAGAGCATCTTTTAAAGAAACACCAGGAGAACGTAATAAAGGTAAGTTCACTGGGTTGACCACATTCACACCAATGGGCAATAAAGCAGTTACACCCTGTGATTGTACATAATTTCCAATTGTTATGTCAACATTGTCACTGAGAGGGGCAGTGATGAATGCATTACCAATCTTGTATTGGTTTTCGAAATTGTCTTCTTGATCAGATGTGAAGGCTTTATGAAGAGGAGAGTTAAAGTCTAATGCAGCATTATAATAAGCTATACCAGACAAATTGACTGAAACCCCATCAGCATTTGTTCCAAAAAATCCTATTGCAAGTGAATTACCTGCATCAAAAATATCATTTTTTTGAAAATTTAATTTTCCATCATCTTGGTTTGCATTTAATCGTGTAATTGCTTTTGAAGATGTATTTCCGTATGCATCGACTTCATATACATTACAGCCACCACCTCCATTATCAGGATAGTATCCAACGTGTGAAGTAAAGGATGATCGATCTTCCGTGGTACCTTCTATTGCAAGCGAGTCTCCTTGAAGCAATCTACAATCATTTTCTGAAGTTCTCATAGAGAAGCCTGATGAAATTGTAGTAGTCAAGGTGCCAGAGAAGCCTCCCAATGATACCTGATTAGCCTTAGCAGCTAATGTTGATAACTGTAAAAGCAATACAACAAAAAGATACCTCACAGCTGTTTTAAAAATATTATTCGTTGACATATAAGTCCCCCTCTTAGTACTTATTGAAATTTACTATCCATCCATTCAACTGAAAAAAACAAGTTTAGTCAAGCAATTAAAAGCTCTAATTTCCTGACATTTTGTAATTTTTTTAGGAATGGTGTTTATTAGTCGCACTTGTAAATAAACGATATAATAAGTCTGTAAATTAATCTAATCCATTGTAATGATTAGATATTTTTATACTTAGGCAAAATACTTTTCATAAGCTTAAAAATTGAATCTTTCGTGGGTTCTTTGGATAAGTGTACTTTATAACCTAACTGAGTGGCTTGATAAGCGACTCGCTTACTTATGCACAAATAATGTAATTTCTTTAGAGTAGAGTTTTTAATGTTCTCAGTTTTGCATAATTTAATAAAAATACTGAGGGAAAATTGAGAAAAAAAAATAGCCGCTACTATTTTGTCTTGTTTCAAGTTTCTAACTACTGACTTTTTTAATTTTTTTATAGCAAGAGTTTCATAAGCTATATACAACACGACATTATATTTCAACTTTCTTAGAGATTTCAAAAGTTCTTTATTGAAAATATTTGAACATAGAAATTTTATAGTATCCTTTTTCTTGAGAATAAGTTTAGTTTTTTTGAGTAATTCCTTGCTATTGCTTGCAGATACAATAATGCGTTTGCATCCTAATTGCCTAAGTCGCATTGAGGTTGTTTTTCCAATAACTAAGAACTTACTTTTTTTGCAGGTTTCGAGTGTCTTTGATTTTACAAGGTAATCAATAGATCTTGTACTGGTGATCAAAATGATAGAATTTGATAAATCGAGTCGAGATTTTGATATTTTAAATGAAGATAATTCCTGAACTAATGAATCAATTTTTATTTTTTTTAATTTTTGTTGTAACTCATAAGAGTCTTTTCTAGGGCGTGTAATTAAAATCATCTTTTAAGCTATCTAATTTATTAATTGTATCTTGGCCTAATTTTTTTATAGCGTTATTACCTAATTCTCCTCCGATACTCTGGCCCTCTTCTGGTGTGCTGCTCATACTTTCATCAAAGATTAGTTCCCCGTCGTGAGATAAAATTTGACATTGCAAATTTAGTTTTTGATTTTTTATTTTAGCATAAACACTTACTGGACTATTACAATTAGCCTTAATAGTTTTAAGGAAACTTCTTTCTGCACTAATGGTCAACTCAGTCTTCTTATCATTAATGTTTTTAAAAATTTTTCTAAATCTGCTATTTGTTTTTGATTGGATACCAACCGCTCCTTGACCAGCTGCGGGTAAAAAATATTTACCAGAAAGTATTTCTGTTATTTCACTTTCCATATTCAACCTTTTTAATCCTGCATAAGCTAAAATAATTGCATCGTATTCTTTGTTTCTTAATTTTGTAACCCGAGTATCTACATTGCCTCTTAAAAGTTTAATATTTAAGTCTTTCCTAAAATTTAAAATTTGGGCCCTTCTTCTAACAGAACTTGTTCCAACGATTGATCCACTATCCAAATTAGCAAGTTTTTTTTGGGAATTTGATATCAATACATCTGAATTATCAAACCTTTGCATATAGCAGAATATTTCTAAATTTTCGTTACTAATGGCTGGCATGTCTTTTATTGAATGCACGCCGATATCAACTTCATTTGATAATATACGCTCCTCTATTTCTTTGATAAAAAGTCCTTTTCCACCAATTCTATCAAGCCGCTCAGAATTATGAATATCACCAGACGTTTTTATAAACTTTAAATCAAATCTATCTTTATTAATTTCTTCAATATTTTTTTCAGCAAGCATAATAAATTCTTGGGTTTGGGCTTTAGATAGTTTGCTGTCTCTAATTCCTATAGTAATTTTATTTTGATTATTCATGTTTCTGTTATGTTACTTATATGTTTTATAGAATGCCATAGACATTAAAAAATTAGTTTATTAAATATATTTTATATTTTTTCATAGTCATTATTATTTAAAGCCAATGAAAAAAACAAGAGTACTAGGGATTGAAACAAGCTGTGATGAGACGTCTGTTTCTATAGTTGAGAAGATGTCTGATGGTAATGTCAAAATTTTATCAAACATAGTCCGAGGTCAACTTAACGTTCATAAAGATTTTGGAGGAGTAGTTCCCGAACTGGCTGCTAGAGCTCACTCAGAAATAATAGATAAAATAACCTTACTTGCATTAAAAGAAGCAAAAATTCAATTTAAAGATTTAGACGCAATTGCTGCAACTGCAGGTCCAGGATTATTAGGTGGTCTCATAGTTGGAACAGTTTTTGCAAAAACCATGGCATCTGCACTGGGACTACCTTTTATTGCAATCAATCACCTTGAAGGACATGCTCTATCAGTTTTGTTAGAACATAAGATCGAATTTCCATATTTACTATTATTGGTGTCAGGAGGACATACTGAATTCACGATTATAAAAAAATTTAATCTTTACAAAAGGATTGGAACAACACTCGACGATGCTCTGGGTGAAGCTTTTGATAAAACAGCGAGACTTCTAAATCTAGGTTACCCAGGTGGTCCATTAATCGAAAAGTGTGCTGCTATGGGAAATCCAGATAAATATGAATTTCCAATGCCACTAATTCATGAAAAAAATTCAGATTTTTCCTTCTCAGGATTAAAGTCTTCAGTTGCTCAAAAAGTATTAAACAAAAAAATTACTCAAAAATTCAAATGTGATATTTCAGCTTCATTTCAAAAAACAATAGTTGAAATACTCTTAAAAAAAACTCAACAGTCAATAAAAACTTTTAATAATGAAACCAAAAATAAAGACACTGTAAATATTGTTGTTGCTGGAGGAGTTGCAGCTAATCAATTTATTCGTAGCTCACTCGAGAACCTTGAAGACGAAATAAACTGCAAAATTTATTTCCCCTCACTTAAATTATGTACTGATAATGGAGCAATGATTGCTTATGCAGGTATTGAGCGATACGAAAGAGGTCTCTTTGATAAATTAAATTTTAAACCTAGACCTAGATGGCCACTTGACAAAAAGGCTATTTTTATGAAAGGCAAACGGATAAATGTATGAAATTAAATATAATATTTCAGTTTTAGGTTCAGGTGCATGGGGTACTGCACTTGCGCAACTTATTTCAAAAAATAATAGTGTCCTAATGTGGGTGAAAGAAAAATCAGTTAAGAATGATATAAATCAAAATCATCAAAACAAAAAGTATCTTCCCGGAATTAAATTAAATAAAAAAATTGTAGGAACCAATAATCTTGATGATTTGCAATATTCAGAAATCATATTTCTCACAGTTCCTGTTCAGTATATGTCATCTATTTTAAAAAAAATTAAAAAGATTGTTAAAAAAAATGTTATTTTTGTTTGTTGTTCAAAAGGAATTGAGATGAACAGTTTAAAATTACCCAGTCAAATTGTTGCTTCATATTTTCCAAAGCAGAGCATTGCGGTATTATCAGGACCAAATTTTGCAGAAGAAGTTTCAAAAAGTATGCCCGCGGCAACTTTAATTGCATCAAATAAGATAGCTATATCAAAAAAAATTGCCTCTATCGTTCAAACTAAACTTTTCAGACCATACATTTCGAATGATATTATAGGATCTCAAATTGCGGGAGCAACAAAGAATGTTTATGCAATAGCGTGTGGTATAGTTGAAGGAAAAAAGTTTGGCAAGAACGCTGTCGCTTCAATGATTTCAAGAAGCTTTGCAGAAGTATCAAGATTAAATAAATCAATGAAGGCTAAACCGGAAACATTGTCAGGATTATCAGGTATGGGTGATCTATTTTTGACCTGTTCTTCAAAAAAATCTAGAAATTTCAGATTGGGCATAGATCTTGCAAAAGGTATGACATTAAACTCAATAATTAAAAAGAATTCATCTATCGCGGAAGGAGTATTTACTGCCAGAGCTTTAAAACAAATGAGCAATAAAAAGAAGCTTAACCTACCAATTGCCGAAACAGTATATCAAATATTATATCGTAAAAAAAATATTGATTATGCAATTGAAGAACTTTTAAATAGGCCCATAACAGCTGAATAAAATGAAAAAAATAATATTACTAATATTAATCTTTTTTTATTCACCATCATCTTATGCAATTGAAAGATTCATTCCTTTGGAATTATTTACAGGTGGAGAAATTCGAAATGATACTGAAATTAAATTCACAAAAGCTGATTTAGTTTTTGGTGAGAAAAAAACAAAAAAAATTGTAGGTCCTGAGAATTGGAAGAATCCTAATACAAAAGAAATAATCAAAGTCTACAAAAGAACGAAAACGAGCCAAAATGAATTAAAAACTCAATTATTTACCATCACTAACAATGGTCAATGCATTGGCAGAGTTTGGGATAGTAGGCGGGGTGGTAGTGTGATTGAAAATGGCTGTAAGTTTCCTCTGGGTTTTTGGAAGGAAAAAGAAACTAGAACGTTTAATGGATCTTCAAATGGTAAACCAAGAAAAATTGAATTAACAATTTTAAAATTAGGAACGAAATCTGACAGTGATATTAGTTTTAATTGGAAATTGTATGATCTTAGATCTGGTAACTTGATGGATGACAATGATTATACTTTTTCACCTACTAAAGCAATGACTCAACTCAATGATAAAAAATTATAAAACAATCATAGTAATTTTAATTTCCTTCATTTTCACAAACACCTTGTTTGCTTCAGATGATAAACCAGGAAGATTTTTTGAAGATCAACCAGATGTTACTGATGATTATCAAATTCACTTTAATTACTTATTAGCTAAAGATAGTGAAGACAGAGAGTACGATATAAATGGAAAGATGGAAGAAATTATCCTTATGATGAACGATTGGATGGAAACTGCTACAAGCAAAAATAAATACGGAGATAAGGTACCTAGAAAATATAAGTTAGATTACAGGGAAGATGGAAAAATAGATATTACTTTCATAAGGATGGATAAAAATTTCAAACAATTACATAAGTGGGCTAATAACGATATAACGCCTTTCTTATATAAAAATAAAGGGCAGACAAATAATAAAAAAATTTATTTTAATTTTGCTGACATCAATAGTGTAGACGGTGGTGAGGCGGGAGTAGGGTTTGGATCAATTTTTCTTAGAAATAAATCTTTACAAGGTGATAAAAGAAAAGCTGCAATTGCATTACATGAATTACTTCATACCCAAGGGATGGGGACTAATTGTATGCCTTGGATTAAGTCTTCAAATCTGAAAAGCCATAGCAGTCATCTAAAAAATCAAAATCAGAGAACGATGTTAAATACTGTAAATCCTGGCATGCCCAGAATAGGAAAGATTTATGCGCATGATATTAATATGTGCCCACAATTTATGGACTCAGTTTACTTAACGCCTACGAGGGAGGAGCCATATGACCCTTATAAGGTCTTTTGTTTGTTTGAACTTGGAGAATATAAACATCCAAATTATTTACGTATTATAAGTCAATTAAAAGACTCTGGCAGATATAAATGGAAATTAAGATTTGCTCCAAGTTGTAGCACTCGAGACATGACAAAAGATAGTGAAGGTTATTTCTTATTTGGTGTTGAGGGGAATATATTAAAAAAAATTAATTATTAGATGATAATAATCTAATAACATAAATGAATATAAAAAAATTATAATAAAATATGACAAGATCTTATTATTTAATGAAGTCTGAACCAGAAACCTGGTCATGGGAACAACAAGTAAAGGCTGGTGCAAAAGGTGAAGGCTGGGATGGAGTAAGAAATTATCAAGCCTCAAATAATATGAAAAAAATGAAGAAAGGGGATCTTTGTTTTTTTTATCATTCCGTAAAAGAGCGGGATGTTGTGGGTATTGTCAAAGTCGTTAAAGAATATCACCCTGATCCTACTGACAGATCAAAGCGCTTTGGGATGGTTTGTGTAAGTGCAGTTAAAGCACTAAAAAAAAGAGTGAATCTCGATCAAATCAAAAATGATAAAAGACTTAATCATCTTGCTTTAGTAAAACAATCAAGGCTTTCAGTAATGCCAATCGATAAAGAGTCCTGGACAATTATTTGCAATCTAGGTGGTATCAAATAAGATATCTGGTCTATGAGCGATAACAAAAAATTTGAAGTAAACGCAGATTGGTCAGCTAACGCGCAGATAAATCAAGACAAATATAATGAGTGGTATGAAAAGTCATTCAACAACAATGAAGATTTTTGGAATGAACATGGAAAGAGAATAGAATGGATAAAACCGTATACAAAAGTAAAAAATGTTTCATTCAATAAAGATAATTTTTCAATCAAATGGTATGAGGATGGTGCTCTTAATGCTTCAGCTAATTGCATCGATCGACACTTAAAGGATAAAGGAGATCAAACAGCCATCATTTGGGAAGGTGATGATCCAAAAGACTCTAAATACATCACTTATAACGAACTTCATAAAGAAGTATCAAAATTAGCTAACGGCATGAAATCACTTGGTGTCAAAAAAGGTGACCGCGTTACAATATACATGCCAATGATTCCTGAAGCCGCTTATGCTATGCTTGCCTGCACGCGCATTGGTGCTATTCATTCAGTTGTCTTTGGTGGGTTCTCTCCTGACTCACTTGCAGGACGCATCAGTGATTGTAAATCAGATATTGTCATTACCGCAGATGAGGGATTAAGGGGTGGTAAACCCATCCCATTAAAAAAGAACACCGACGATGCAATCAACATATCAGGTGGTGTGAGACATTGTATTGTCGTCAAACGAACAGGTGGCGCAATCGATTGGAATGAAAATCGTGATGTTTGGTATCATGAATTATTAAGTGATGCATCAGATGACTGTCAGCCTGAAGAAATGAATGCGGAAGATCCATTATTCATTCTTTATACTTCAGGTTCAACGGGAAAGCCAAAAGGTGTCATGCATACTACTGGTGGCTACATGGTTTATGCTTCCATGACACATCAATTTGTATTTGATTACAAGCCAGGTGATATTTATTGGTGTACAGCTGATGTAGGTTGGGTAACAGGACACAGTTATATTGTGTATGGACCACTTGCCAATGGTGCAGTTACTGTAATGTTCGAAGGTGTTCCTAATTATCCAAGTGCATCACGTTTTTGGGAAGTAGTTGATAAACATAAAGTAAATATTTTCTACACTGCGCCAACAGCGATTAGAGCTTTAATGCGAGAAGGCGAAGGACCAGTAACAAAAACAAGTCGATCTTCTCTTAAATTACTTGGTACTGTAGGCGAACCCATTAATCCAGAAGCCTGGATGTGGTATTATAATGTAGTGGGTGAAAAAA
The DNA here is from genome assembly GCA_902527075.1 of uncultured Pelagibacteraceae bacterium. The sequence goes on along the minus strand of CABZNM010000001.1, from coordinate 108,517 downwards.
AATGTCCAATCGTTGATACATGGTGGCAAACAGAAACTGGTGGCATTTTAATTACACCTCTACCCGGCGCAATTGCTCAAAAACCAGGATCAGCAACCAAACCTTTCTTTGGCGTTCAACCAGAAATTATGGATGCTGAAGGGAATATATTAGAAGGCGCGTGTGAGGGATCATTATGTCTTGCTGACTCATGGCCAGGACAAATGAGAACGGTATACGGAGATCATAAAAGATTTATTGAAACTTATTTCTCACAATTTGATGGCAAATATTTTACAGGTGACGGATGCCGACGTGATGAAGATGGTTACTATTGGATCACTGGACGTGTTGATGATGTCATTAATGTATCCGGTCACCGCATGGGAACTGCTGAAGTCGAGTCTGCATTGGTTGCTCATCCAAAAGTCAGTGAAGCAGCTGTGGTTGGCTACCCTCATGATATTAAAGGTCAAGGTATCTATGCATATGTTACTCTCAACGCTGGTGAAGAAACTTCTGACGAATTATACAAAGAGTTAGTTTCTTGGGTCCGAAAAGAAATTGGACCCATTGCATCACCCGATCTTATTCAATGGGCACCAGGTCTACCAAAAACACGATCTGGTAAAATCATGAGAAGAATTTTAAGAAAGATTGCAGAAAATGAATACAGCAATCTAGGTGATACCTCTACATTGGCTGAACCAGCAGTAGTTAATGACCTCATCGACAATAGAATGAATAAGTGATTAATTTTCACAAAAAATATCTTTTAAAAGTGCAAGATAAATTAGCATTATCGAATTACGCCTACCTTTGGTTATCATTTGTAAAAGGAATCATTTTTACTTTAATAGTAATTTGGATTTATAATATTTCATCTCTTTCAGGTAAATCTGATTTAAACTTTAAAGATGTATACATACCAAGTGATATTGATCTCGATAACTATCTTAAAAATTCTGAAATAAGTTTAGGGGATGTTGCTGAAGAAGCAGAAAAAAGAATAATATGGTCAAATGTAAAAAAAAATAAGACTGAACTTGCTATTGCTTTTTTGCCAGGGCTGACCACAACTAATTTTCAACAAAAAGAATTTTTTGATAAGTTATCCAAGGAGCTTGATGCCAATATATTCTTATCAAGATTATCAGGGCATGGTCGGGAATATCCTGGTACAAGACAGATGAGTGCGCAGAATTATTTAAAAGATACATCGGAAGCAATAGAAATTGCCAAAAGAATAGGCAACAAAGTTATTTTGATTGGTTTTTCTCTTGGTGGCGCATTAACCACTGCAGCTTCTTTTGATGAAGATTTATCAAAAGATCTATATGGAGTAATTCTTTTTGCTCCAGCATATGTTGGAACAATAAGAAATATCAGTCAATGGCTCTTTGCAGCGACTTTCCAAGATAAAATAAACCCAAATTGTAATGATTATATAAATGACGAAAAGAAATACGATTGTAGAAAGTACTCCACAGAATTATTTGAGACATACCATGCAGCAGAAGGAGGCCGTATAATGAGTGCTGTAGCAGAAAAAGATTTTTCAAAAAATCATGTTCCAGCATTATCATTTTTTGACTACGATGATAATGTTTTAAACTCTTATGAAACAGAAAAAAGACTAAACAAATTGGGTAACAACAAAAGTAGAATAGTAATTGTTGAGTCGGGAGAAAAAGATATTACTAATCATGTTATTGTAGGATTTTTAAATCCTAAACTTGACGAATTTTATATTAGGGAAATAACCAATTGGTTAAACAACTTATAAAAGAATTAATTGATAAACATAAAATGGGTCCACATCCTGAAGGTGGACATTACGTTGAGGTTTTTAGAAATAATAATGTCACTCATATATATTTTTTATTAGAGGAACACGAAAAATCCCACTGGCACAGAATTACAAAGACCGAAACATTGCATTTTTACTCTGGCAGTCCTTTAAACGTATACACCTCAAAAGATGGAGTAGAGTTTCAGGTTGATGAAATAGGTTCCAATAATAACTTTATGTTTACTGTATCTAAGGGAACATGGTTTGCTTTAAAGTCAACCGGTTCTTATAGTTTAATCGGTTGCACGGTTGCGCCAGCATTTGAATTTGATGATTTAGAGCTCGCTCCAAAAGATTGGAGACCATCTAAATTTGATCAAGAGCTTTAAGATAATAATTAAAAGTCTGATGTAATTCCTTTTTTCTCCCAGTCGCCAAAACGGGTTGGCTCAGGACCATCAGCGCCACCTATTTCTTTTTTCTTTTTAGGCATTTTAGAGGCCGTTTCCTTGTCTTCAGCCTCTTTCTTAAGGTCAGTTTTTTTATCGTTCATGATACTTTATTTAATCTTAATTTAAGAGTAATCAAAGCATGAAAAATAGTGGGAAACAAAAGGGGTTTCTGCTATACAGGGAATTAATGCTTCATCCAAATGTCGGTTAAAATATCGCCATCTATTCTCGCCTCAGATTTTTCATCCTTAGGCGATGAAGTCCAACGCATAACATCGGCAGGTGCAGATTACGTTCATGTGGATGTGATGGATGGCCACTTTGTTCCTAATATTACGATGGGTCCAAATGTTGTAAAATCAGTAAGAGGTAGATCTGATTTGCCTTTTGATGTTCATTTGATGATTGACCCAGTGCAACCGTACATTGAAAACTTTGTCGATGCTGGATCCAATATCATATCTGTCCATTATGAAACAAATGATGATACTAAATCCTGCATTCATAAAATAAAATCTTTTGGAGTAAAAGCAGGATTAGCTATTAACCCAGACACGGAATGGGAGGTTACAAAACAATATATGGAAGATGTCGACATGATCATAGTCATGAGTGTGCACCCTGGATTTGGCGGTCAAAAATTTATTCCAGGTGCTCTTAAAAAACTTGAAGCTCTTAGAAAAGAAATTGATCAGTCAGGTAGAAGTATCGAACTTGAAATTGATGGTGGTGTTGATTTTGACAATGTTCAATCAGCTATAGATGCAGGCGCAGATGTGATTGTTGCAGGTACGACTACATTTAAAGGTGGCCCAAAAGAGTATGCAAATAATATTGAACAATTAAGAGGCAACTAATTTGAATATAAAAATAAAAACGGCCCTGATTTCAGTTTCAGATAAATCAGGATTAGAAAAAATTGTTCAATCTCTCAAAGAGCATGATGTCAAAATAGTTTCAACGGGCGGTACGGCAAAAACTATTGCAGACATAGGTGCTAAGGTCTCGGATGTATCTTCGATAACCAATTTTCCTGAAATGATGGATGGACGAGTAAAAACTCTACATCCCAATGTTCATGGTGGACTACTCTCAAAAAGAGATAATAATGAACATGTTCAATCGCAAAAGGAACATGGAATAGAAAATATAGACTTAATAATCGTAAACCTTTACCCCTTTGAAGAAACAATTAAATCTCAAGACAATGAAGAGATTTGTATTGAAAATATTGATATTGGTGGCCCTGCAATGTTGAGATCTGCTGCAAAGAACCACAAATTTGTAACCGTCATTACAGATGTGACTGATTACGACAAACTTATAAAAGAGATGCAACAAAACGATGGGTCAACTACCTTGGAATTTAGAAAACAACTGGCAGCAAAAACTTTTTCAACTACAGCTTACTACGACTCACTTATCAGCAATTGGTTTCAAAGAAACTCAAATGGACCATCAGAGAAGTTTTCAACAGCAGGTAATTTGTCATCTATTCTTCGCTATGGTGAAAACCCACATCAGATAGCGAGTCTTTACAAGTCATCACTTCAGCAGTCTGGGATCCCCTATGCCACTTTGTTACAGGGTAAAGAATTAAGTTATAATAACATTAATGATGCAGATGCAGCTTTACAGTTGATTAAGGAGTTTGATAAAGATACTCCGACGGTAGCTATCATCAAACACGCGAACCCATGTGGTGTCGCAAGTGGAGCATCACTATGCGAAGCGTACACAAAAGCATTTTCATGCGATACAACAAGTGCCTTTGGTGGAATTATTGCTCTTAACCAAATAATTGATAAAGGTTCTGCTACAGAGATTATAAAAACATTTACTGAGGTTATCATTGCCCCAGGTATTACCAATGAAGCTAAAGAAATTTTTGAGTCAAAAAGCAATTTGCGTGTATTAATTTTAACTTCTTTGTATGAAAAAAGTAGATCTCAAAACTATAAAAATATTGAGGGTGGAATTCTTGTTCAAACAAGTGATAGTGAAGAAACTGTTAAATCTGATTTAAAAGTTGTGACACAAAACAAGCCAAGTGATGATCAAATTGAAGACCTGTTGTTTGCTTTCAAGGTTTGTAAGCACGTAAAATCAAATGCTATCATTTATGTAAAAAATAAAAAAACAATTGGCATTGGCGCTGGGCAAATGAGCCGAGTAGATAGTGCAAAAATTGCATCACAAAAAAATAGTGAGATGGATCCTTCAGATGAAAATTCATTAAAAGACTCAGTTGTAGCTTCAGATGCATTCTTTCCATTTGCAGACGGCCTGTTGATTACCATAGAGTCAGGAGCTCAGGCTGTTATTCAACCCGGTGGCTCTGTAAAAGATGAAGAAGTAATTGCGGCAGCAGATGAGGCTGGAATATCAATGGTTTTTACTGGTAAGAGACACTTCAAACACTAGATTTTCTTGAGAATTCAAAAACTGGAAAGAAAAGAAATATTAAAAAAGCAAAGTTCCATTCAATAATATTTTCATAATTACTATTGTCTAAAGTTAAAATTCTCAGATAGGCAAAAAGTAATATTGAGTAAGAAATTAGGATTAATAAGATAAAAAACTTTGTTTTAAAGTATACTGATGATGCTAGTGAAGTTACTAATATTTGAGTTAATGGCATCAAAATAAAAAAGAAGAATATGCCTACCTCTCTCATAAACCGATATATAGATCCATCAAATCCAAGAAAACTCAAATAAATAATCAAAGCTAGGCAAGCAACTAAACTCACTATTAATAAGGAGATATTTTCATAAATATCTAAATAAACTTTAAACCAAAAATAAATCATTAGAATTGCTGTAGGTATTAAAAAGATTTTATAGATATAAAAAGATATTCCGTATCTACCCACTCTACTAATGGATGTACAGCCGTCAATAAAAGGAATGCACCATGGTACATAATTAAAAAATGCTGAAATTAAATAAGATATTGAAACAGAGATGATTGGAACAAAAAAAATAGTAAGTGAAATTTTTTTACTCAACGTTTATAAATTAATTTTTTTAAGATTAAGACAACTATCATCAATACCATTAAAAAAACAAGTGACCATTTTAATTGATTTGTAAAACTCGCTAAAACAATTTGCCAGCTTGAAATATCATTTACTGATGTATGAGTCATAATGACTGCAGTTTGAAAGTTTTGAATAATGTCAGAAGTAAATACAGAAATAGGTAAAAAGTAAAGTAACTCTGAGGTAAGTATTTTATGCATTAAACCTATTGAAAGAGATGTATATATAATAGGGAACGTTAAATCCATCGTATACATTGCTGAAACATAGGCCGAACGACCACTCTCACCAATTGCTTCAAATATTATTGTTATGTCTTCATGATTAAAACTGAAATAGGTATCTAGCATATAAAGTCTGGTATCGAAAGGTAATGTCTGGAACCACACTAAATTTAATAAGAATAAAATTAGTAAAAGAATTAAAACTTTTGTATTAGAAAGATATTGAAGCGATAGTTTCAAATTTATCATTTGGCACTGGACTCATCATAGACAAAGAACATTCCAATAATCCCGATCAAATTAAATGCAACAATTGAGATCATAGCCAACTGAAGACTATTAGTTAAAGCTAGAATTAATGTCATTAATCCAGGCACAAGCCATGCAGTTGACTTTCCAGCAAAGGCATAAAGTCCGAAAAATTGCGTTGTTTTATCAGGTGGGGAGAGTTTTACCATGAGTGCTCTAGACGCCGTCTGAACTGGTCCATAAAAAAAAGAAATTCCTATCACTACGCAAACATAAGTGATTTGGCTTATGGAACTAAAAATACCAAGAGTAAGAGATTCAACTAATATGGAGGACTCGTTAACATCGAAAAAATAAAATATAGTATTTTTATCAATTGACAGTCCTAGTGTGCCTACAATGAAAAGTCCCCACAATGATACATTAATTACATTTTTAGAACCAAATTTGTCATTCAGATAACCACCGTAAATGGAACTTGGACCAGAAAATATATTTAATATGATCCCTAAAATTAACACCTGCGTCAGTGACATACCTACAACTAGGCTTGCATAGATCCCACCAACAACATAAAGAGCATTTAGGGCATCCTGATAAAACATACGTGTGACTAAAAAGGTAAAAATATTTTTATATTTCTGTACCTCTCTAAAGGTTTGAAAAAAATTTCCAAGTCCCGTTTTTATAGACTGAGAAACTGTTATATTTTGCTTCTTCATATCAGGAGTAAAAAGAAATAATGGAACGATAAAGAATGCATACCAAATTGCACACAATGGTCCTACAATTCTTATATGTTCATATTGGCTTGTATCTAAACCATACAAGTCATCTGTTTCTCCTCCAGGCCATACGAATACGAATAAAAAAATTATCAATGCCAGCAAACCTGATATGTAGCCGACACCATAACCTAGCCCACTAAGCCATCCAGAATTCTCAGGAATTTCAATTGTGGCAAGTGCCGAATTATTAAATACTTCTGCAAACCCTACCATGGTCGATGCAAGTATTAAACCAAGCATGACAAGCCAGATTCCATCAGGTGCTCCTGGAGGGGAATACCAAAGTAGGTACATTCCAAAAATAAAAAATAGAGAAGTTATTCCCATTAAAAATTTTCTATTACCTTTAATATCAGTGATTGACCCTAAAACTGGACTTAATAAGGCAATTGCAATGCCCGATATGGTTTGAGTGAGTGTTAGTTTTTCTGCTCCGTCACCTCCATCAATGAACACATCTGTAAAGTAAACTGAAAAAACAAATGTCATTATCAAAGTATAAAATGGTTGGTTTGCCCAGTCGAACATGGTCCATGAATATCGGCCTAATCTGGAAGCTCTCATATTGTAAACTTACACTTAAAGATGGAGCGAGTGAAGGGAGTCGAACCCTCGACCTAAACGTTGGCAACGTTTCGCTCTACCACTGAGCTACACTCGCATAATTTGTGTTTTATACATTAAATAGGGTTGCAAATGAAGATTTTCAGACTATTTAATAGAAAAATATAATAATAATATCATAGTGATGCCAATGAAATTAAAGACAACAAGAGAAATACCTAAGAAAATTCCGATATTTCCCCTCACTGGAGCAGTATTATTCCCTGACACTCAATTACCTCTAAATATCTTTGAGCCGCGTTATGTACAGATGGTTGACTCGGCACTCGCATCACCCGATAGACTGATAGGTATGATCCAGCCATCATCATCTCAGACTAAAGGCACTGGAAGTTTAAAAAAAATTGGATGTATAGGCCGCATTTCTACATTCAATGAAGCCGAGGATAGTCGTTATTTGATAACTTTGACTGGTGTATGTAGATTTGAAATTGACGAAGAACTGGACACAACTACTCCCTATAGACAAGTAATTGCAAAATACGAAAATTTTGGTACTGACCTAGAAAATATGAGTTTAGAGAATGTCGATAGAAATAAGCTTTTAGCTCTTGTTAAGAGATATTTAGAACATAGAAAGATATTAGCTGACTGGGAAATTATTCAACAAACTCCTACCAAGCAAATTATAAACTACTCTGGCGTATTGGTTCCATTTTCTCCAGAAGAAAAACAACTACTTTTAGAATCAAAAGACTTAGTCACGAGGTGCAGCGCTTTAGAAGCCCTGCTTCAATCTTATATATTTGATTTATCCGGAGAAAAAAGTGATCGTTTGCACTAGTAATTTTTAAAATGATGTTTTCCTGTTGCTTTTTCAATTAAAAACTTCTTAAGCTGCTTGCTTCTATCAACAAGATTTAACCCATGCGACGTAAAATAACGAATAAAATTATTTTCGTTTGAAAAGATATTTTCCATTGCAAGTGTACCAAATGAAAATGCAAAGTTATCAAATTTTCTACTATTACTGAAACTCTCTAGAGCTTGGTTGCTATTTAAGTCTAGTCCAAGAGAATGATATTTTTTTATATAATAAACAATTTTTGAAATATCTTTTATGGTCAAATTGAAACCTTGACCCGCTATAGGATGTATATTATGTGCTACATTTCCAATCAGAATAGTTTTGTCTTGATACATTTTTTTTGCATATGAGAAACTTAGTTTTTGGGTTTGTAAGTTTTTTATTTTCAACTCGCTGACATGATTTTTAAATAATCTGTTTAACTGAATTTCTAAATCATTTTGTGAGAGTTTTAATATAGAAGAGTCTCTATCTAATGACCAAACCACCGATGCGTCGTCATCTTGAACTGGCAACAATGCTAAGGGACCATCTTTAGTGAACAATTGGTAAGCTGTATTATGATGTATTCTCTGAACATTTACTGAAGCTGAAATTGCAATTTGATCTAATTTTTTTTCAACGAATTCAAAATTATTAAGTAAATCATTATCTTGTTTCGAGGAGGAATAAAATAAAAAACCCGCTTCTTTCAACTGGCCAGAATCATCTTTAATAGTAATTCTATTATTATTTAATTGGGGAATAATTTTGTAATGGTCAGCCATGTGAATATGTTCAGAGTGACTTAATATCTTTTTATTAAAAAATTCATCTATACTGATGTTTGGAACAATTTTACCAAGTGATTGTCTGTCTTGATTTTGAAATTTTAATATTGATTCTTTTTTTGATACCTGATGTTCGCAGTATAATTTTTCAATATTTTCACTTTCATTAAAAATGTATTCTGTTTCAAGAATGCCAGAAATGTACTTTAAGGAGCCTTCTGACAGAAAAGTAACAAGATTTGATTTTTTAGTTTTGTGTTTTTGGTCAGCAATTATCAAGGATTTAAAATTATTTTTAGACAGCGCTAGAGCAAGCAACTTAGAGGAAAGTCCGCTACCATATATGATGAAATCGTAAGTCATTATCTAATGTTATATAATTTTATCAGTAAATTTATCTACAAGTTATATAATGCAAATATGAATCATTTACAAAAAATAACATCTAAAATAGCTTACATATAAATAGAATGAGATTGTTACCAGAGTCCTATCAAAATTTTATTACTAATCGTTTATTAGAATTATCAGGGATATCATTATTATTTCTAAGTTGTTTCATTTTTTTGTCATTATTAAGCTTTTCACCCTTAGATCCTAGTATTAACAATTTAACCAGTTCTGAAGTTTCAAATCTTGGAGGTAAAATCGGAGCTAATATATCTGACTTGCTAATTCAACTATTTGGATACTCAAGTTTTATTTTAATTGTTGTACTTTTGTCATGGTCTTACAAACTTATTTTTCATAAAAATTTACCACTAATCGCTTTGCATACTTTTTTATTGCCATTCTTTTTAACTTCAGTTTCTGTTTTTATTAATCTTTTAAATCTAATTTCTGTAAACGGTTTTATTTCTGATGAAATAATGATCTCTCTTTTTGACTACGGATTACTATCAACAAGCTTAAATTATTCTATACTTTTGATCTTCATATTTTTATTTTCTGCAGTTATGTTATTTTTCTCCATGGGCTTATCAAAAAAAGATTGGTTTTTTGCTATACAGGTAATTAGTTTTATCCTACTGAAAATAATTTATTTATTCGTATCTCTGTTTAATTTGGTTTTTAGAAATTACTCTAATTCAAAATCATATTCCATTAACAAAAAACAAGAATTGTTAGAACCTAAGATAAATTTTGAAGATATCAAAAATGAACCAGTAAGTAATTTTGGTCAGACTAATGTTAATGAAATAACAACACCATTACAAAAAGAAATTGATCTTGATGATGATGAATATAAATCTCCATCAGTAGATTTTCTGACACAGCCAGATAGAAATATTTCACCTCTAATAAACGAGCAGGAACTCAATGCTAACTCTGAAATATTAAAAAAAGTACTTGCAGATTTTAAAATAGAGGGTGAAATAATAAATATATCTCCTGGACCGATAGTAACAATGTATGAGCTTCAACCTGCACCTGGAATAAAAGCCTCAAAGATCATTTCTTTGTCAGACGACATTGCAAGAAATATGAGTGCTATGTCAGCAAGAGTGGCGATTATTCCTGGTAGAAATGTTGTAGGTATTGAAATACCTAATGACAAAAAGCAGCCTGTCTATTTGAGTGAACTTTTTCTTCATGACAAATTTGTTCAAAATGAAAAAAGTCTTATATTGGCGCTAGGCAAAGATATCAATGGTAAAGCTATTTTTGCCAATCTAGAAGATATGCCTCATTTGCTTATTGCAGGCACAACAGGGTCTGGAAAGTCTGTTGGTATCAATGTTATGATTACTTCAATTTTATTTAAACATTCACCAGAGGATTGTAAGTTTATTTTAATCGATCCCAAAATGCTTGAGTTATCAGTCTACGAAGGGGTGCCTCATCTCATTACACCTGTAGTGACTGACCCCAAAAAAGCAATAACCGCTCTTAAATGGGTAGTTAGAGAAATGGAGTCCAGATACCAAAAAATGTCACTTCTAGGAGTAAGAAACATAGAAAATTACAATTCAAGAATTATTGAAGCTAGTCTAAGATCAGAGACTATTAAAAGATCAATACCTGCTGGAATAGACCCTGAAACTGGGCAGCCGATGACAAAAGAGGTTGAAATAGAAACAAAAAAAATGCCTTTTATTGTTGTAGTGGTTGATGAAATGGCTGACCTTATGATGGTTGCAGGTAAAGAGATTGAACACGCCATTCAAAGATTATCTCAAATGGCAAGGGCAGCTGGTATACATTTAATCATGGCGACCCAAAGACCAAGTGTTGATGTTATTACAGGGACAATAAAAGCCAATTTTCCAAGCAGAATTAGTTTTCAAGTTAGTTCAAAATTCGACAGCAGAACTATACTTGGTGATGAGGGTGCGGAGAGACTGCTTGGAAAAGGTGACATGTTGATGATGACAGCTGGAGGAAGAACAACAAGAATTCACGGCCCTTTTATTTCTGATAATGAAATAGAAAAGATCGTAAAGTCACTTCGAAAGCAAGGTTTTCCAGAATTTGATGAGGCAATTACGCAAGATGACACTGATAATGAATCAGACAACAGCATACTTAATGAAGAGGACAAAGATGCACTATTCACTCAATCTATAGAAATTATTAAAAAAGAAGGCAAGGCTTCCACAAGTCTGCTTCAGAGAAAATTGCAGATTGGTTATAATCGCGCTGCACGTATAATGGATCAATTAGAAGAGAATGATTACATCAGCACAGCAAATCATGTTGGGAAACGAGAAATAAACTTTGATAAAATTAATTAATGTCATACAAAATCCTAATATTGGTTATAATTATCAAATTTATCTCCACATTGAGCGTAAGTGCTTTAAATGAAAAATTACTTTTAGAGTCAATTGAAGATCACTGGAATAAGGTCAATACAATGTCTGGGGATTTCATACAATATAATAATGATAAAACGATGAGTTACGGAAATTTTTATTTAAGTAAACCGTTTAAATCAAAATTTGTTTATGAAAACAACAATGAAACAATCGTTACAACACAGGCATTAATAGTACTCCTAGATGAGGAAGGTTTCAGAATTGATAGCTATCCTCTTTTGGACTCACCAATAAAAAAATTGTTAACAAACAAAGTTGATTTTGAGAACTTAAATGCAAACATTAAATTGAACGAAGAAAATAATTTTTATCAAATTTACATAAATAATATTGATGATAAAAAAGCAGCTATTTTTTCATTTAACAAAGATAGTTTAGATTTAAAAAAATGGGAAATTATAGACGAATTTGATCAATCAACTGTTTTGGAGTTTACAAAAATTAAAAAAAATATATCTATTGGCCCAGAAACTTACAAAATTAAATACAAAAATAATTAGCATATATTTATATAATGACGGTCAGTCAGATTAAAGATCACCGAAGTGAGTCAGTAAAAGAACTTATTGATTGGCTTAATGAGAATAAAATTACAGAAGTAGAATGTATCTTTCCAGATATTGCAGGATCTTCTAAAGGTAAGATTTTACCAGTTCAAAGATTTATAAAGTCTATGGAGGATCAAAGTTTAAAGCTTGCAGACTCAGTTTTTGGTCAAACAGTCTCAGGTAAATGGGTTTATGAAAGTGAAGTCATCGATTATGTAGAAGAAGATTTGATTATGAAACCAGATCTTTCAACCATAAGAAAAATACCGTGGAATAAGGAGCCAACTGCTCAAATCATCTGTGATCTTCATTATTCAGATGGCAGTCCATCCGCACTTGCACCAAGACAGGTTTTGAAAAATATTATTGGTTTATTAGATAAAGAAGAGCTGAAAGCAATTGTTGCTCCTGAATTAGAATTTTATTTGTGTGAACAAAATTTAGACCCTGATCTACCTCTTAAAACTCCTATAGGTAAGTCTGGAAGACGAGAAAAAGGCAGTCGAGTATTTGGTATCGATGCTGTAAACGAATTTGATGATCTTACAGATGATATTTACGATTATTGTGAAATTCTTAAAATAGGTGTGGATACATTAATTCATGAGTCTGGACCTTCACAAATTGAAATCAATTTAAATCATGGGGATCCACTTCAATTAGCTGATCAGGCTTTTATGTTTAAACGTGCAGTCAGACAAGTTGCGTTAAAACATGGGATACATGCCACATTCATGTCAAAACCATATCAAGGACACCCTGGAAGCTCGATGCACATACACCAAAATATCATTTCAAAGAAAACTAATAAAAATTTATTCAGTGATGAAAATGGGAATAATACTGAAGAATTTTTTCATTTCATTGGTGGTTTGCAAACTTACTTGCCTGATGCCATGCTATTTTTTGCACCATATGTAAATTCATATAGACGATTTGTCATTGACGCATCCGCTCCTATTAATACTCATTGGGGGTTTGAAAACAGAACTGTAGCTTTTAGAATTCCTACTTCAAAAGGTGATTCAAGGAGAATTGAAAATAGAATTCCCGGAGCAGATACAAACCCATATTTGGCTATCGCTTCATCTCTAGCTTGTGGTTTATTAGGTTTAAAAGAAAAAATTAAACCTGAAAAACCAATTGCAGGAGATGCTTTTGAGCGAAGACACAATATTCCAAAATATTTACCTGATGCCTTAAAAAGACTTAAGGTAAGCAATGAATTAATTGAAGTTCTTGGAAAAGAATTTATTACTCTTTATACAGAAATTAAACAAACCGAACATGATGCATACCAAAACGTTATAAGTGCATGGGAACGAGAACACCTACTGTTAAATGTATAAGTTATAAAAAGTTACTATTGATTATGTAGCCTTTTTTTTCTTTATAAATTATAAAATCTTTTAAATGTAATTGATCATCTATTTTCTTTCTTAGAGAATACATGTGAGTCTCTAGAGTATGGGTATCTATCTCTTTATTATAGTTCCAAATTTCACTTAGAAGTTTTTCACGAGTAACGTAACCACTGGTTTGAGATATTAGGAAGTTAAAAATTTCATTCTCTTTTTCTGTGACTCTTAAAATACTATTGTTACGTCGAATCAGTCTATTCTGATTATCGTAATCAAATTCTTTAAATTGCCTGATATTACTTTTTTCTAGTTTGAGTGATGAAAAAAGATTTTCAGCTCTCTCTATTAATTCTGAAAATTTGAATGGAACTTTTAAAAAAGAAATCTTAGAAATTTCATTTGTTAAGTTGGTAAAGTTATTTTTCTCACCAATACAGAGTATTTTGTGATTATTGCTGAGACGATTTTTTAATTTATTAAGGAACATAACATCAGTGATGAATACTTTGTAATCACTAATTTGATTAACATCACTTAATATTTCAAATTTAATTTGATCTTTATAGTTTTTTAAAATTTCTTCTAAAATTCTAATTAAATATATATCACTAAGAAGAATAGCAATTGTTGTATTATTCATTTTACAATCGAGTATAATATTTTTAATGGAACTTGTCGTTAAAAATGGTTTTCTAATACATCATAGTCAAAAACATAAATGTTCAATTGGATTTAATGGATTAAGCGATAATAAACTTGAAGGTGATGGATGCACACCTACAGGCACATTTAAAATAAATAAAATATTATATCGTCATGACAAAATTAAAGATGTTAACTTTTTAATAGATTCAGAAATTATTAGAGAATTAGATGGTTGGTGTGATGATGTAAACAGTAATTTTTATAATCAGAAAATTAATTTTCCATTTAATTCAAGTGCAGAGCATCTTTATAGAAATGATGATTTATATGATATTGTCTGTATTATTGACTATAATTTAAATCCAATCACTAAAGGCAAAGGTAGTGCAGTTTTCTTGCATGTTGCAACTGATGATTACTCACCCACTCACGGTTGTATTGCTATTAAAAAAGATGAGCTTCTAAGTATTGCTCAAAAATTTGACAGGAATACAAAAATAACAATAGATTTTTAAGGTCTTGCTCCAAATATTTTGGTGCCAACTCTGATGTGAGTAGAGCCACATCTTATTGCTGTTTCAAAATCTTCTGACATACCCATGCTTAAGTACGGCAAATTGAAATTTTTTCCAAGATCTCTTAATTTAAGAAAGTGTTGTTCTGGATTTTCATCTTGTGGAGGAATGCACATTAAACCTTTTACTTCTAAGTTATAATGATTAATACATTTATCTATGAATGCCTCAGATATATTTAATGCAACTCCAGATTTTTGTGGTTCATCACCTGTATTAACTTGTATAAAATAATTCTTTTTTAAATTATGTTTTTCCTCACATTGTTTTATTTTTTGAACTATTTTTTCTCTATCAATAGAATGAATTGTGTCACATAACTGGAATATTTTTTCTAGCTTTTTACTTTGAATACTACCCACAAAGTGGAGTTGTACTTTTGGAAATTCTTGCTTTAGTTTTATCCACTTATTCTCAACTTCTTGAAGCTGGTTTTCACCAAATGACCGGCAGCCATTATTAATAACTTCTCTAATCAGTTCTGGTGGTTTTTTTTTGCTGACACCGATAAGCTCAATGTCCTCTAAATCTCTATTTGCTTCTAAAACAGTCTTTTCAAGAACTTTAATAAAATCTAAATATTTATTCATAACATAAAAAAACACCCCACAAGTTAATGTGGGGTGTTTTAATCAGATAACTATATGATTAATTAAAATCCTATAGAATAAGTGAATGACAACGTGTCAGTTGAAGCAGTAGTATCTGAAGGATCTAATTCTAGATACTCAAAACTAAAGCCCATTGGACCCATGCTTTTCTTTACAACAAAAAGCGTAGCATCAATGTCTGTAGTGTTTGTGTCTTGCTCAGCAAATGTTGCGCCAACAGTCAGACCCATCATGTCTGTGTTAACACCAAGTTGTGTTTCTTCATCACCAGTTGCTACATCGTTATCATAAACAGCATAACCAAGGTTTAATCCAGCTATAGAATAAGCTGCTGTGAAGAAGCTTGGATCTGTATCAGCAGCGCCTGAAGCTTTAACATCAAGAGATGTGACACCAGCTGCCAAGCTTACACCCATTAAGCTGTAAGTTGCTGCAACAGAGTTTGTTGCTGCGTTAGTACCGTCATCAAAACCTCGAGTAGCTGAGACGACTAACCCATTAATAGATGGAGATGTATACTTGATTGAATTACCAGATGGGTCATCACCGTCAGCAAACGTAAGTCCAGTAAGTCTTGGACCATGGTCGACAGAGATTTCAGCTGGAGAGCCATCAGCATCATCAACAGCTGAGTCTCCACCGTTTCCTAGTTCTACAGAACCAAAACCGGTATCAACAGCCACTGTTGTTGTTTGAGAGCCTTCAGTTATAGACATCGTAATACCTGTAGTCATACCATTATCAAGAGAATCAGCATAACTAACGTATAGTGAATTCGTCTTAACATCATGTGATGTAGCAGCACCAGGATTGTCCACAATCTGACCAACATATGCACCACTTATTGACAACTCAGCGTGAGCAGCACCAGCTGACATCACTGTAGCCAAAGCGGTAGCAGTTATGATTTTTGATCTATTCATAATTGTTTCCTTTCATATGATTTTTGATCATAGTTAAATTTAACTGAAGGTGATTATGTTCAAAAATTAGTAAAAATCAAAAAAATTGTTATTTATGCAACATTTTATTTTTGTAATGTGGTATTTTTGCAACATATCATTTTTCTATGTTTTAAGCTATTTTTTTTGAGTCGTGGCACTTTTTTGATAATATGATATAAAATCCATTTTAAAATGAATTATTCAACTAAATATATTGAAAAATTAACAAATTTGCTACTTTCCTTAGTCTTTTTGTTTATTTTTGCGTCGTGTAATCAACTCCAAATTGAAAGAGACGACAGAACTCTTGGTGAGAGAAAAAAAGATATTCGAAATGAAGATAGGGACTTAGATATCGAAGGTAAATTGGCTGAAGAAGGGGGTGGATTAAGCAAATTGCTGGGTATTGAACAAGCTATAGGGTTTGAAGGTTCTGTAGTTTATCAAGTTGCACTTGATAAGGTCAGTTTTATGCCCCTTAGTTCTGTGGACTCTGCATCAGGTATCATTATAACTGATTGGTATAACATCGCAGATAACAATCTTCGCTTAAAAATAAATATTCGTGTTACGGACGAGAGCTTGACTGATGACTCTATTTCCATCGCCGTATTTAAACAATCTTTCGATGGCCAGAAATGGGTTGATGAAGGCAATGATCCTGATCAAGCTTTAAAAATAAAAAATAGTATTTTATCAGAAGCAAGAGTTTTACAAGCAACAATAGATCTATCATAATCAAATTTCATAATTCTAGAAATTTTTATGTCTGAAAAATATAATCCCAAAGTAATTGAAAAAAAATGGCAAGGCTATTGGGACACAAATAAAATTTTTGAAAGTAAAATTAATAAAGATAAAAAAAAATATTACATCTTAGAAATGTTTCCGTATCCATCTGGAAAAATTCATATGGGACATGTGAGAAATTATACACTTGGAGACGTTATTGCAAGATATAAGAGAGCAAGAGGATACAATGTGATGCATCCAATGGGCTGGGATGCATTTGGATTGCCAGCAGAAAATGCTGCTATTGAAAATAAAACCTCTCCCAAAAAATGGACGTATGAAAATATTGAGACTATGAAATCTCAGCTAAAGCAGATGGGATTATCGATTGATTGGTCAAGAGAACTAGCAACATGTGATAAGGAATACTATCAGCAGCAGCAAAAATTATTCTGTAAATTTTATAACGATGGTTTGATATATAAAAAAGAGTCATTAGTGAATTGGGATCCAGTTGAAAATTCAGTCCTTGCCAACGAACAAGTTATTGATGGAAAGGGTTGGAGGTCTGGAGCAGATGTCGAACAAAAAAAACTATCGCAGTGGTTTTTTAAAATAACTGATTTTGCAGAGGAACTTTTGGAAAGCCTGAGCAGTATGAATGATTGGCCAGAAAAAGTAAAAACAATGCAGAAGAATTGGATTGGAAAATCACAGGGGTGTGAAATTAAATTTAAATTAATCAATGAAGGTGAAAATATTTCACATGAGCATTTAGAAATTTTTACAACTCGGCCTGATACCATTTTTGGTGCCACTTTTTGTGCCCTTTCTCCTTTTCACCCTATAGTAGATGAAATCCTTACAAATAATGATGAGAAAACTGAGTTAATTAATAAAATGAGGTCTCAAAAAATCAATGAGGAAACTGCATCTAAAAATGATAAGGAAGGGATTCAAACAAAATTATATATTGAGCATCCTTTTATAAAAAATAAAAAACTGCCTGTATTTATTGCGAATTTTATCTTAATGGATTACGGATCTGGAGCTATATATGGATGTCCTGCACATGACCAAAGAGACTTAGATTTTGCAAATAAATATAGACTTGATGTTATACCCGTCATTGATCCAGATTCAAAAGAGACATTTGATGGTGTTAATGCTTACGTTGGTGAAGGCTGCCTAATTAATTCCGACTTCTTAAATGGCATGATCATATCTGAGGCAAAGAGCAAAATAATTCAAGAATTAGAGAAATTAAAGATAGGTAAAGGAACGACCAATTACAGACTAAGGGATTGGGGAATTTCGCGACAAAGATATTGGGGTTGCCCAATACCAATAATCTATAGAGAAGATGGCAAAGTCCTCTCTATACCTGATGATCAATTACCTATCGAATTACCAGAAGATATTGATCTAAATTCACCAGGTAACCCCCTAGAAAATCATCCAACTTGGAAATATACAAAATGTCCAGAAACCGGAATGAATGCTGTTAGAGAAACGGATACACTAGATACATTTGTAGACTCTGCCTGGTATTTTTTAAGATTTTGCTCACCAAAAAATTCAAGTGAGCCGTTCGGTGACGCAGAAATCAATTATTGGATGCCCGTCGATCAATATGTCGGTGGAATAGAACATGCTATTTTACATTTACTGTATTCAAGGTTTTTCACCAAAGCATTACAGGTCAAAGATTTGAATGAACCTTTTCAAAGTCTTTTTACTCAGGGAATGGTATGTCATCACACCTACCAGAATACTGAGGGGAAGTGGGTATATCCAGATGATGTTACAGAAAAAGGTACTCAATTGACACAAACTAGTACTGGTAAAAAAGTCAATAAGGGGCCAGTTGAGTCTATGTCAAAATCAAAAAAAAACGTGATTGATCCAGAATCAATTATTCATAGTTATGGCGCTGACTCAGCACGTTGGTTCATGTTATCTGACAGCCCTCCCGAAAGAGATATAAACTGGTCTATTTCAGGTATTCAAGGGTCATGGAAGTTTTGCCAAAAAGTCTATAATTTAATTGAAGATAATAAATCATTATTTAATGAGAATATCCTTTCTCAAAACATATCTGAGGAAGGACATATTTTATTGGAAAAAATTCATCAAAATTTAGATGAAGTAACTAAAAGTATTGAAAAGTTTCAAATGAATGTTGCGGTTGCAAAAATTTATGAGATGGTCAACCATATTTCAAAATATATTTCTGGTCACAATAACTGTAAAAAAGCTCTAGAAGAATCTCTTAATATTCTTATAAGAATTATTGAGCCTATGATTCCACATTTAGCAGAAGAATGTTGGTATCTCATGAACAATAAATCAAATTTATTTAATGAACCGTGGCCAGACGTTAATAAAGATTTTTTAGTCAAATCGGTTATTAATATGGTCATTCAGATCAATGGAAAAAGGCGTGGAGAAATTAAAATTGCTCCTGATACAATAGAAGAAGAAGTATTAGATAAAATTTACTCGATTAAAAATATTGCAGATATGCTTCATAATAAAGAGATTAAAAAATCTATATTTGTACCAAATAAAATTATAAATATAGTCATATAAACATGAATCGGCATCAAAGACGAAGAGATCAAAAACAGCAAAATAAGAATTCAAATTTTCAAAAACTTCTTCTAAGCGCAATTGATTTTCATTCTAAAAAACAATTTAAGGAAGCTGAAAAAATTTACATAAAGCTAAATGCTTCAGATCCAAACAATTATGATGTATTAAGACATCTAGGAATTTTATATCAAGATCAAAGTAGATTTGAAGAGGCTTACAATTTTTACCTTAAGGCAGTTAAAATCAAGCCAAATGGATATGAAGCAATAAGCAATCTGGGTACAGTTCATCTTGCGAATAAGAATAGTGATTTAGCGATGAAGTGTTTCGAAAAATCGCTCTCAATTAATCCTAAATATATTCCAGCCATTAACAATCTTTCAGGATTATATCACAGACTAGCAGACTCTAAATTATCTTTAAAGTATGCAAAACTTGCGTTATCTCTTCAACCAAACAATATTTTAACAAGAAACCAATTTGCAAAATCTCTTGTTTTGAATAATAGATTGGATGAAGCTATTACTATTTTTAAAGAACTAGTTAAAGAAAATCCAAATCATGATGATTTTAAAATCAATCTTTCAACTGCATTAAGAGAAAATGGAGATTTTGAAGGGGCAAATGCAATTATTGACAGTGTTTTCAAAGCAGATTTTAAGAAAATTGATTTCTTTGGATACTACGCCTCCAATAAAAGGAATAAATTATCATCTGAACAAATTAAATATTATGAAGATTTATTAAATAATAATGACACTAGGATAGATCACAAAATTTCAATTTTTTATGCTTTTTTTGAATTCTACCGTAATCAAAAAGATTATAACTTATCAGGTAAGTATTTAAATAAATTCACAGATCTTCATTATAGGCAACGGGAGTTTGACATTAAGAAAGAAAGAAGCTTTTTCAATAATATTAAAGATATGTTTCAAAACTTATCATTTAATCCAAAAAATAAAAAAGTAAGAGTTACGCCAATTTTTATATGTGGCATGCCTCGATCAGGTACATCGTTATGTGAACAAATATTATCAACGCACTCAAAAGTCACAGGAGCAGGTGAACTAAATTTACTTACTGATCTAACAAATATTGAAAAACTAATCCAGACACCGGCAGAAAAAATTAAAAGTTTTAAAGAAAATATAAAAGATAATAATTTTTTACAAAATGTACGTGATAAGTACCTTAATTTCATTGAAAAATATAGTGATGGTAACAGTGAATATGTGACTGATAAATTACCACATAACTTTATCTTTATTGGATTTATAAAATTAATCCTCCCAGAAGCAAAAATTATTTACTGTAAAAGAGATCCTATGGATAATTGTTATTCACTTTATACTCACAAATTTATTGATATGTCACATCAGTATTCATATGATCAAGTCATGCTAGGCAATTATTATTTATTACATGTTGACTTGATGAAATTTTGGTTAGATAGATTTAAAGATATTTTTGTTCTCGATAACGAGAAGCTTGTAAATAATCAAGAAATTATGTCTAAAGAAATAATTAAATATTGCAAGCTTGACTGGGAAAAAGAATGTTTAAATTTTCATAATACTAGACGTCAGGTTAGAACCGCAAGTATTGAACAGGTCAGGCAACCAATAAACAAAAAATCGATAGGTGCTTGGAAAAAATATGAACCGTATTTAACTGAATTAATTTCAAAATTAGAAAATAAGTTATAAAAATGTTTAAAACTTTAGTTTTTTTATTTGTATTTTTAGGCATGAATAGCTGTGGTTTCAAACCCATGTACACATCAGATGGCATGGGAATAAAATTAGATAAATTGTCTATTAACTTTAAAGGCAATGTTAGTTATGAAGTAAAAGAAGAATTAAAGAATTTATTTACCACCGAACAAGAAAACAAAGATTATGTAGTCTCCATTGAAGTAAAACAGGAGATGGTGCCAGTTATAATCAATGAAAATGGCACTGTTTCAAAATACCAAATTGATATTGCTCTCTTTTTTGTAGTAAAGGATAAGTTGGATCAAGTGGTGATAGATGACGTGGCACTTGGTTTCGCCCAATATGATGTACTAAACTCAGAAATAGAAAATAAAGATTTAAAAAATCAAATGTTAAGGTCAGCAACTTCTGATGCAGCAAGTTTAATGATTACAAAAATACAAAGCAAGTTATCATTGGCAGATGATAATTAAGGATTACCAACTAATAAATTCCATTAATTCGGATTCGTTCCAATCATTTCTAGTTTATGGTCCAAACGAAGGACTTGTTAGAGAAAGTATAGATTTAATTTATAAGAATTTTTCAAAAGAAACAGGTTGTGAGAAAGTGAACATTAATGGCAAACAAATAGACGAAAGTATTTCAATTCTTAATGATGAAATAAGCACTATTTCACTTTTTAGTGAAAAAAAATTTATCATTTTAGAGTCGACGAAAGAAAAGCATGCTTCAGTTATTGAGGACACTTTATCACTAACCTTTAAAAATACTTGTATGATTGTTAAGCATGATAACTTAACGAAATCATCAAATATCAGAAAACTATATGAGAAATCTAAAACTCATTTCAGTCTAGCTTGCTATGATGATGATATAAAAGTACTTTCATCATTATTGGAAAAATTCCAAAAAGAGCACAATATTACGTTTGATAGTGATGTAAAAAGTTTTTTACTTAATAATCTGAGTAATGACAGAATGATTATTAAAAATGAATTAGAAAAAATACTTCTTTTATTGAGTAAGGATGACAGAAAAGTAGATATTGGGAAACTAAAATACATTTTACACGACAGTGCACATACTGACTATCAGCAAATTAATAATTCCATACTTTTCGGTAATATTGAAAAGGGCTCAAAGTCTCTTGAAAAGCTTTTTCAGTTAGGAACTAATCCTGTAGCAATACTCAAATCTTTTAACAACTACATTATGCGCATAAGGCTGACTCAAGTGGAATTAAGTAAAGGAAAACAATTTGATGATGCAATAAAAGTTTTAAAACCACCTATTTTTTGGAAAGAAAAATCTGATTTTAAACGACATTGTCAAATATGGCCCGCAAATGCAATAGAAAATTTAATCAACGAAGTACTTAGTTCTGAAATTAAATGCATGTCTAATAGCATCATTGCAAAAGAACAATGTGAGAAAACATTGTTTGGAATATCAAATACCGCTAAACGTTTTTCGAGAAATTAAGTTTTTAATTTTTGAGTAACTAATTCTAATTGATCAAGGTTTTTATAGTCTATTTTTATGTGGCCACCCTTGTTTCCTTTGTGATTAATCTCGACATTAAGGCCAAGTTTTTGACTGAGGGAGTTCTCTAAATCCACCGTATCGGGGTCTTTCAGTTTAACTTTTTTTATCTTATTTTTTCCATGTTTTGCAATACTTTCAGCTTCTCTCACAGTTAAATTTTCATTAACAATTTTTTCAGCGAGTTTTTCTGGAAAAGCACTATTCATAATGGCTCTAGCGTGACCTGCTGAGATTCTACCTTCTGTAATCATATCTTGGATTGACTGCGGTAGTGTTAGTAACCTCATAATGTTTGCCACATGACTTCTGCTCTTACCAACTATTTCGGATAGTTGCTCTTGAGTATGACCGTAAGATTCAATTAGTTTTTTGTAACCGGTCGCTTCTTCAATGACTGTAAGGTCTGATCTTTGAACATTTTCAATTATTGCAATTTCAAGGGACTCAGTATCATTCAAATTTTTTATGACTGCAGACATTTCGTGCAACTGAGCAATCTGAGCTGCTCTCCATCTTCTCTCACCAGCAATAATTTCATAGTCGCCAGGATTTTTTTCTGAAGGTCTAACCAAGATAGGTTGAACCAGTCCTTTAGATTTAATAGAAGCAGCTAACTCGTTAATACTTTCATTATCAAATAAACGTCTGGGCTGTAAAGGGTTGGCTCTTAACTTAGAAATAGGAATTCTTATATCAGATACCTTGTTAGAATTATCAGTAACAGGCATTTCAACATCTCCCATCAAAGACGAAAGACCTCTACCTAAACCTTTTTTATGAATATTAGAGTCAGTCATGCAGCCTCTTGAGTTTTATTTTGTTTAATAATTTCATTTGCGAGTGCAATATAAGCCTGGCTGCCTGAAGCGTTTTGATCGTACATAAGTGCTGGTAATCCAAAAGAAGGTGCTTCCGACATACGAACATTTCTTGGAATAATTGTCTCGTAAACTTGCTCCTTTAAATGAGTTCTTACATCGAGTGCTACCTGTGATGAAAGTTTATTTCTTTTATCAAACATGGTTAAAACTATTCCATCGATTGTTAAAATAGGGTTTAAATTTTTTTTAACGCGATCAATTGTTTTTATTAATTGACTTAAACCTTCCAGTGCAAAAAATTCACATTGAAGTGGTACGATTATTGATGTTGCAGCGGTCATTGCCATAACAGTAAGCAAACTTAATGCAGGAGGACAATCAATAAAAATAAAATCAAACTGCTGTAAAGAATCTGCATCATCAAAAATTTTCTTCATTACAAATGCTCTTTCATTAACATTTGC
This sequence comes from uncultured Pelagibacteraceae bacterium, assembly GCA_902527075.1. The sequence continues at coordinate 84,407 of CABZNM010000001.1, read as the reverse complement.
AAGCTCTGGTTCAATGCCAGACAAGTCTACTTTAGATGGGATAAGAAAAAGGTTCTCAATTTTCGTTTGTTGGAATGAGTCTTGAATGTCAATTTGCTGTGTAAGAACTTCATAAATTGATTTTTCCCTTGCATCATACTCTATGCCTAAACCTGTTGTAGCATTACCCTGAGGATCAAGATCGATTACTAATACCTTTCGACCCGTAGCAGCTATAGCTGTGGATAAGTTTATAGCTGTTGTTGTCTTACCAACTCCTCCTTTTTGATTAGAAACTGCAATTATTTTATTCATTAAGTTACTGATTTTATTAGATTTTTTACCTCTATTATGTATGATCCTTTTTCTACTTTACTTTCATGCAACGAATAATCAAATGTCCAATATTTAGTAGCCTTCTTTAATTCAGTATCTATATGTACACCTTTGTGGAAAAGTAGGGTACTAGTTTTTTTTATAATATTGTAACTCATTGAAAATAAATCATTTAATTCTGCAACTGCCCTTGCTAAGACTATATCAAATTGTGGATAATTTATTTGCTCTGCTCTAGAGTGAATCACTTCTGCGTTTTTAATAGATAGTTTACTTATAACGGTATTTAAAAAATCAACTCTTTTCCTTCTATTTTCGCATAAATAATAACGATTTTGTTTATTTGATATAAGGGCTAAGGGTATACCAGGAAGTCCAGCTCCACTTCCAATATCAATAATATTTAAGTTACTTAACTCAATAAAATTTGAGAGTCTTAAGGAGTCGTGAAAATGCCTGATCCATATGTGTTTTTGGTCATTTTTCGATATGAGACTTTGTTTTTCTTTGATGATGAGATCATGATATTTATGAAAGAGGAGCAATGTTTCACGTGAAACATCAGAGTTTAATTTTAAAAAAGAATCGCTTGAGTCCTCCATATACGTATGACTTTAAGCTAGTTTTTGACTTTTTGCTCTTGTTTTTATATAGGCTAAAATAAAACTTAATGCAGCTGGAGTTACACCATCAACTCTTGATGCTTGACCAAGAGTTTCTGGCCTAATTTTAGATAGTTTTTCCTTAATTTCGTTAGAAAGACTGGGAAATTCATGATAGTCAATATCTCTTGGTATGTTAACTTTTTCGTCTTTGTTTAGAGATAAAATCTCACTTTCCTGTTTCTTCAAATATCCTTTATAATGCGCCTCAATTGAAACTTGTTCTATGATTTCATCCTCAATTTGTTCAAAACCTTCTATAGAAAATACCTCGTATACTTTTTTTAAATCAATATTTGGATATGATAAAAGTTCGAATGCAGATCTTTTTTTGCCATCTTGATTAATTTTAAGGCCCAATTTATTTGCTTCACTTGGTGTAACATATTGATTTTTAATAATTTTATTTAATTCATCCAATTTAACTTTCTTGCGATTAAAGGCATCTCTTCTCTCAACAGATGTCATACCATATTCAATTGCTAGAGGAGTTAATCTCATATCAGCATTATCTGATCTTAATGTTAGCCTGTATTCTGCTCTTGAAGTAAACATTCTATAAGGTTCAGTAACTCCTTTAAGTGTTAAATCATCTATCATAACTCCGATATAAGATTGGTTTCGCTTGAAAACCTGTTCTTTACCTGAAAAAGATAGTGCTGCATTCATGCCAGCCACTAGACCTTGTGCTGCTGCTTCTTCATATCCTGTAGTGCCATTTATTTGCCCAGCTAAGTAGAGTCCTTTGATTCTTTTTGTTTCTAAAGTTTGGTAAAGCTCCTGTGGATCGATGAAATCGTACTCAATTGCATAGCCATGTCTAATTATCTTTACATTCTCTAAACCATTGATTTTACTGATAAATTTATCTTGAATATCAGCAGGCAATGATGTGGAAATACCATTTGGATAGATCAAATTGCTATCTAGTCCCTCCGGCTCTAAAAAGATTTGATGTCGAGTTTTATGCTCAAATCTAACGACTTTATCCTCAACTGACGGACAATATCTAGGTCCGGTTCCATCGATTTGACCTGAGTAAATAGCTGATTTTTCTATGTTTTTCTGAATTATGTCGTGAACATCCTGATTAGTAAATGTAATATGGCACGGTATTTGCTCATTATGTGTTTTTTTCGATAAAAAAGAAAAATACGAATGTGAGGTATCTGCATCCTGTTTTTCCAATTTTTCGAAGTCAATTGTGTTTTTATCTAACCTCGCAGGAGTACCCGTTTTTAAACGTCCTATTTTAAAATTTGCATTGTAAAGAGAATTAGCAAGTCCTATGGCTGGTTTATCACCATGTCTACCAGCTGGAATTGTTTTATCACCTACGTGAATCAAACCGTTTAAAAAGGTTCCTGTTGTTATAATAACTCTAGAAGTTTTAATCATTTTACCACTTTGACAAACAACACCCGAGATATCATTGTTTGAGCCAAATAAAAGGTCCTCAACTGGATCAAACAAACATTCTAAATTTTTTGTGTTAAGTATTTCATTCTGCATGTGCTTTTTATAGAGTTTTCTATCAGATTGAGTTCTTGGACCACGTACTGCTGGTCCTTTAGTTCTGTTAAGTAATCTATATTGAATTGCAGAGAGATCAGAAATTCTTCCCATGACTCCATCAAGAGCATCTATCTCTCTTACGAGATGACCTTTACCCAATCCTCCAATTGCTGGATTACATGACATTTCACCAATCGTTTCAAATTTATGGCTTATAAGTAGGGTTTTTGCACCCATACGTGCAGATGTTGTGGCTGCTTCACATCCTGCATGGCCACCACCTACAATTACAACATCATAATCATTATCAGACATGATACTGTTAATTAAATTAACTTAGGGGAAAAGCAATCGATAAATTATTTATTTGCCGATGCAAAAATCTTTAAAAATAACATCTAAATAATCTTCGACATCAACGTGACCTGTAATTCTTCCAACTTCGTTAATTGCATATCTCAATTCCTCAACCATAAGCTCTGAATGAGTTATAGGATTTATATTTTTAGATTTTTCTAAACTGTTTACGGATTTTTGAATTCCTAAAACATATCTTGTTTTGGTAGGAACAGCATTTTGGTTACGGTCGTAATTTTTTTGAATATTTTCTGAGATAGAATTAATAATTTCATCTATTCCTTCATTTTTAATAACAGATATGTTTATAACTTCATGACCTTCATTTAGTCCATTGTGCAAGTCAGATTTATTTAGAACTTTTAAACTTGTATTGTTTGAATGTATTTTTTTAGGATCGTCAAACATTTCAATCACAAGTTGGCTTTCTTGAATTTTCTTTTTAGTAATCTCAATTCCCTTCATTTCAATTTCGTTGTCAGACTCCCTTAGTCCAGCCGTATCGGTAATAAGTACTGGAAAACCAGCAATATTTAGACGACATTCAAGTGCGTCACGAGTTGTTCCAGCTTGATCTGATACAATAGCGATATCTCTGTCAGCTAATAAATTCAGTAAGCTTGATTTGCCAACATTAGGCTCACCTACTATTACAACTTTAAAGCCGTCTCTCAGAATCTCACCTTGATTTTTTTGACTGAGGTGCTCATTCATTTCGGTTATTAATTTATCAATTTTAGAGTGAATATTATTTAAAATATTATAAGGAATATCCTCTTCAGCAAAATCAATATTAGCCTCAAGATATGCAACAAGTTCTATAAGAGTTTTTCTCCATGACAAATACAACTCACTTAATTTGCCACCCATTTGACTGAGAGCATTTTCTAATTGAGCTTCTGTCTGTGCATTTATAAGGTCACCCATAGCTTCAATAGCAGTAAGATCCATTTTGTTATTTAAAAAAGCTTGTTTTGAAAACTCACCTGGTTCTGCCATGCGAACATTTTGTATTGTTCCAAGGGAATGCAAAATCTTGTCAATGACTATTTGACTGCCATGCACGTGAATTTCTACTACATCTTCTCCAGTAAAACTTTTTGGTTTCGCAAAATAAACACAAAGACCTTTATCAATAAGTCTGCCACTTTCCGGTTCGTGAAAATCTGCCCGCGTCATAACGCTTGCTTCGAAATGACTTCTTCTAGTTAAAGTTTTCAAAGCTGTTAAAGCTAAATGACCAGAAACTCTAATGACAGCAAGTCCTGAAACACCATGAGCAGTTGATAGTGCATATATCGTCATAATTTATCTTAAATTCAGATTAAATGATTAGTCCCATTTAGTTAAAAAGTCATCTAAATCTAATTCAGGAATTTTTTTATCTGGTCCATCAGGAGTACCTACATAAAGATACCCTAAGACTCTATGATCCTCGTCTAAACCAAGGTATTTTGTAATATCATCATTTAGTGAAAAAGCTCCTGTACGCCACATACCAGCAAAGTTAATTGCTCTTAAAGCTAATAAAATATTTTGTGCTGCTGCTGCAGTAGACATAACCTGTTCTATTTCAGGAACTTTAGGATGATCTTGAATATGAGATACCAAAATAATAATCATTGGTGCTCTAAAGGGAGCATTTTTGTATTTTTCTAACTTCTGCTCATCTTCCTCTTTAAGTTTCTCTTTGGCAAAATTAACAAAAATATCAGATAATTTTGTAATTCCATCTCCTGTGACTTGAATAAATCTTGAGGGCCTTAACCACGCATGGTCTGGTGCCCTTAAGGCCGCTTTATAAACTAACTTCATTTGATCCTCAGATGGCATTGGTAATGCCAATTTTCTGGGAGAATTTCTTAAAATAATATTTTCTAGTGCGTCCATATATATTAACCTAATGTATACATGAGTAGCTACGTTTTCAAATCAATGATTGGAAATATTGAAGTTGTTTCAAGCGATGAGAAAATAATCAGTATTCACCGCTCAAGAAAAAAACTTACCAAAACAAAAGATAAGCTCTTGTTACGGGCTGCTCTTCAAATAAATCAGTATTTAGCACGTCGAAGACGATCTCTATCTCTCCCTACAAAACAAATGGGAACCAAATTTCAAAATAGAGTTTGGAATTATTTAAGAAGAGTACCTTATGGTCGAACTACCAGCTATGGCCAAATCGCAAAAAATCTTAAGACATCACCACGAGCAGTTGGTGGTGCTTTAGGTCGAAATAATCTTATGATGTCCGTTCCGTGCCATAGGGTGGTTTCAAAAGATGGTAAGTTGACAGGATTCACATCTGTTGGTGGAATAAAAACAAAGAGAAGATTACTGAACGTTGAACAAAAAATTAAAAAATAAATTAAAAAGAAATATCAGAGTGATCCCTGATTTTCCTAAAAAGGGAATTATGTTTCAGGACATAACATCAATTACAGACAATAAGTTGCTTTTCAGAGAAGTCGTAAATGAAATTGCAAAATATGTAAGAAAGAATAAATTTACAAAAGTTGCAGCAGTAGAAGCCCGTGGGTTTATTTTTGGCGCCGCAGTTTCTTATAAGACTGAAATCCCTTTTGTTCCTATTAGAAAAAAAGGAAAACTTCCTGGAAAAGTACTAAAGCAAAAATATAAGCTGGAGTACGGGACGGATGAAATACAAATTCACAGAAACTCCATAAATGAAAAAGATAAGGTTCTGGTTATTGATGATTTGATAGCAACTGGAGGTACTGCATTTGGATCTGCAAATTTAATAAACAAATTTAAAGTTAGGTCTATTGAGTTTTTTTTTATAATTGATCTTAAAAATATTGGAGGTTCTCAAAAATTAGGAGAAAAATATAAGCTTTCTTCAATTCTAGAGGTTGAGGGATAACTAGTAGAAAGGCTACTTATTCATTGATTGGAAGAAATCTGCGTTATCTTTTGTTTCCTTAAGTTTACCTAGTAAGAACTCAATTGAGTCCATTGTTCCCATCGGATTAAGAATACGCCTCAAAACATACATTTTTTGAAGTTCATCATTAGCAAGCAAGATCTCCTCTTTTCGAGTACCAGACTTCGTTATATCGATTGCAGGGTATATTCTTTTATCTGCAACTTTTCTATCAAGTATAATTTCAGAGTTACCAGTTCCTTTAAATTCTTCAAAAATGACCTCATCCATTCTACTTCCTGTATCGATTAATGCCGTCGAGATGATGGTAAGTGATCCGCCGTCTTCAATATTTCTTGCTGCTCCAAAAAATCTTTTAGGTCTTTGTAGAGCATTTGCATCAACGCCACCCGTTAATACCTTACCAGAGCTAGGAACAACCGTGTTATAAGCTCGACCAAGTCGAGTAATAGAGTCTAACAGTATAACAACGTCCTTTTTGTGTTCTACTAGTCTCTTTGCTTTTTCAATTACCATTTCTGCAACCTGTACGTGACGTGAAGCAGGTTCATCAAACGTTGAACTTACTACCTCACCCTTCACAGAACGTTGCATATCAGTAACTTCCTCTGGTCTCTCATCAATTAAGAGAACCATTAAATAACACTCAGGATGATTATCAGTAATTGAGTGTGCAATATTTTGAAGTAAAACTGTTTTACCTGTTCTTGGAGGTGATACGATTAATGCTCTTTGTCCTTTTCCAATTGGAGAAACAAGATCAATAACTCTTGAACTTTGATCTTTTGACGGTTTTTCAGTTTCAAGTCTAATTTGCTCATCAGGATATAATGGTGTCAAGTTATCGAAATTTATTTTGTTACGACTTTTGTCAGTTGGTTCATAATTGATCGATTCGATTTTCAGTAAAGCAAAATAGCGCTCACCGTCTTTTGGCGCTCTGATCGGTCCTTCAACTGTGTCTCCTGATCTCAATCCAAATCTTTTAATCTGACTTGGACTTACATAAATATCATCAGGTCCTGGCAAGTAATTAGCTTCCATTGATCTTAAAAAACCAAACCCATCTTGTAAGACTTCTAGAACTCCCTCACCTTCAATTTCTTTATTGTCTTCAGCAAGAGTTTTTAAAATTGAGAAAAGCATATCTTGCGTACGCATAGAGCTAGCGTTTTCAACACCAAGTCCCTCTGCATATTTTAATAGCTCTTGAGGTGTTTTAATTTTAAGCTCTTTAAGTTTTAAATTCTTCATAATTATATTTTTTTGATGATTTGTTGAAAGTTTTAGTAAGGGAAGATTTTGTAGAAGCTATTATGTATCTTGTATCTATTAAATTATCAACCTTTTAATGATTTGGCCAAAAATGAGTTGATTGTTAGTTAAATTATTGAATCTAAACAGCTATTTTATTTGAAAATGTTGTAACAGAGTTCCAATCCGTAAATTCATAACTTTTAGTTATATCAGTCGGTCCGTTTGTAAGCCACATAATAAACCTGATTATATGCTTATCAAAGAATCTATACTTTGGGTAGTCGACCTTACCTCCGAACACGCCTGTGAATGTTGGGTTCCACGCTGTTTGTTTTAAAAACTTAATAACATAAGGATTTGTTTCAGGAGTATTTTTATTATCTTTTCTAGCTACAGCATTAACACTGAAAAAATAATTATTCTTGGAATTAATTTCATTGAGATTTTTTATTATAAATTCGTGTACTTCTTTTTTATGCTTTCCGTATCTGATGCTTGCGCCAACAATTATATTATCATACTTCGTAAGCTCTTCTTGAGATGTATCTGATATTGTCATCAGGGTTGTTTCTTGTAAGTCCTTTATTTGATCTATTATGTGTTCACAGATTTTTTTTGTGTGCCCATCTGTCGTTGAGTAAATTATTAAACACTTCTTCATGACCAATTATTTAAAAGAAGCGGTGTGTTGTTCTATTGTTTTTTTTATAAATTGTATGTGGTCGTCTGAGTCATTCAGGCAAGGTACGTATTCAAAGTTTTCGCCTCCCGCATCTAAAAATATTTCTTTATTTTCTTCATCAATTTCTTCGATCGTCTCAAGACAATCAACACTAAATGCTGGTGCCACAACCATAATATCTTTTATTCCTAAAGAAGGCAGCTCTTCCATGGTCTCGCTAGTGTAAGGCTTCAACCATTCCGACGGTCCAAATCTAGATTGAAAAGTCGTCATATACATTTTTTCATCAAGACCCAATCTTTCTGAAACAAGCCTTGTAGTCTTTAAGCAAAGACAGTGGTAAGGATCTCCAAGGTCAAAGTTTCTTTTGGGGATGCCGTGGTAAGTAAATATTACTTTCTGCGGGGAGCGGCCATTCATTTTTGTTTTTATTGATTGGGCTAGGGCGTTAATATAATTTTCATTATCGTGGTAGCTGCTTATGAAGTTGATGGCAGGTACCCACCTCCATTTTGACAAGACTCTAGCCACCTCATCAAATATGCTACCAGTGGTTGTTCCTGAGTATTGTGGGAACATGGGCAAAACTATCAGATTGCGGCAGTTTTTATCTTTAAGTGATAAGAGGGCTTTCTCCATTTCTGGCTTGCCGTATCTCATTGCAAGCTCAACTTCGATGTTCTCGGGCATTAAGGCTCTAACTTTTTCAACTATCTTTTGTGAATACACCAATAAAGGGGACCCTTCTTCTGTCCAAACTGACTCATATAGTTTTGCTGATTTTTTTGGCCTGAATCTCAATATTATACCGTTTAAAATAAACCACCATATTGCCTTTGGTATTTCAATAACTCTCCCATCTGATAAAAACTCTTTTAAAAAACTTCTAACATCCTTTACTTTGTAGCTTTCTGGCGTACCGAGGTTACAAATTAATACCCCTGTTCTCTGAGGATTTTTGTGATCAAATTCTTGTTCTCCAACATACTTCATTTTATGTTCTTCTTATCGTTTCAATCATCAGGTTAACGTTCTCCACGGGCGTTGTGGGCAACACCCCGTGTCCTAGATTAAAAATATGGGGATAATCTTCGAAAGCAAGTAAAATTTCTTTTGTTTTTTTTACCAAGGTTTCTTGGTCCCCCAATAACAATTCTGGATTTAAATTTCCTTGATATGTAATTTTTTGATTTAAAAATCTAAGGTTTTTTAATGAAAATTTTTCGTCTAATGAAATGGCTGATATATTTTCAAGGTTTGAATACTTTATGCAAGACTCTAAAGATGCTCCTCTTGGGAAGCCAATGACAGGGACTCTGTTGTTAATAGAATCTAGGATTCTTTGTGTGGGTTTTAGGCACCAAGTGTCAAACTGTTCTTCGGTCAATACGCCTGAAGCTGACTCAAAGATTTGAAAAGCGTCAACACCAAGATTAATTTGTTCAAGAGCATATTTGGTTGTTGCTTCGGTAAAAACTTCTATTAATTTTTCTGTCTCTTCTTTTTTGTTTATGATTAATCTTTGATTAATGTTGTTTCTCTCAATTTTATTAAAAATTGAAAAATAAATTGTCGTCCATACACCCCCAACAAAGCCAATTAGAGGAATTTTGTTTTGGGTCTCTTTTTTAATTTTGGTAATTCCATTAAAAACAGGTTTTAATAAATTAAGATCTTGTTTTAGTTCATTATTCAATTTTACCAGTTTTACCACTGGACCTATACCTCCCTCTTGAAAGCTTAAACTTGATCCAAGGGAATAAGGTACCATTAGAATGTCAGAGAAAAGTATTGCCGCATCCATTCCGTAACGTTCAACTGGGTGAAGGGTCACCTGACTTATCATGTCATCGTTAAGAAACATTTCCATTAGGTCTCCAAATCTCTTTCTAAGCTCCCTATATTCAGGCAAGTGTCTCCCTGCTTGTCTCATTAACCAAATAGGCTTTTTATTCTTATCACCATTAAGTGTCTCTAATAACATCATTAATATAATTATATATATTTGTTGTTGTATATGTTCCTGTGGTCATGTGTATATATCAAAAACACAATAAATACTCACAATGAAATTATAATTTTCTGGCTGATTTTTAACAAAATTAGAACTTACCAATGCCCCTTGATAACCAAAGTTTCCTTTACTCACAAGTGGACAACTAGCTAAGATGTTATAATAAATCATCATAATAATAGAAAAAAAACCCTATAAAGGTATTGTTCTTAAGTTAGAGACATTTTATTAGAGCATTATACACATGAAGTTAATATTAGCATCAAACAGCAAAACCAGAATTAAATTACTTAAAGCTGCTAAAATACAGTTTGAAACAGAAAGTCATGGCGTTGACGAAGAAGAAGTGAAGCAGTCAATGTCCGGTCGAGATCCAGTTGATACAATCGAAAAACTGGCCGAGCTTAAAGCTCTAAAGGTCTCCAGCAAACACCCCGAGTCATTTGTAATTGGGTCTGATCAAGGACTTGATCTAGAAGGAGCGCTCTTTAATAAGGCACAAAACAAAAGTGAGGCCTTTCAACAACTTAAAACACTAAATGGAAAAACTCACAAACTTATTACATCTACGGTAGTCGCACATAACAACAATATTGTTTGGAGGCACTACGATATTGCTGAATTAACCATGAGAAACATGAGCAACGAAATGATTGAAAAATACATAAACGAATTAAAACCAGAAATACTTGATGTCGTGGGTTGCTATGCAATCGAAGAGGAGGGGATAAAACTCTTTAATTCGGTGAAGGGCGATATATTTTCCATACAGGGTATGTCAGTTACGCCACTTTTAAACTTTCTTTGGAACAACAAATTATTATTTTAAATGAGCGCAATGACAAAAACTGCTGTGATCGGTTCACCAATAAAACACAGTCTATCACCCACTATTCATAATCATTGGTTCGTTGAAAACAAAATGAATGATCACACTTACGAGAAGTTAGAAGTAGAGCTTAATAATTTTAGTGAAACAATAGACAACTTGAAAGAACAAGGTTATTTAGGCTTGAATGTGACTGTGCCTCTGAAGGAAGCTGCCTATGAAAAGCCAGACAATCTATCAGAAAATGCTACTCAAACCAAAGCTGTAAATACACTTTTGTTTAAAGATGGAAAAATCTTTGGTGACAATACAGATCCGGTTGGGTTCACTAATTCGTTGCCTCAAAAAGTTATTGATAAAAAAATAAACTCTAAAAATTGTTTATTATTAGGAGCTGGAGGCTCTTCAAGAGCAATTTTGTGGTCACTTTCTCAACTCAATGCGAATATTGCAATTTATAATCGGACTGAAGAAAAGGCCGTAAACTTATTGAAAACAGTTGGTGCAAAGGGGAAAATTTTAAAAAAAGATGAACTAAATGATTACGTTTCAACTTCTTCCTTTATCGTGAATACGACAAGCCTGGGATTACAAGAAGGAGAAGTAAATGATCTTGTCAATTTTGAAAATGTTCGATCTGACACATACATTTATGATTTAATCTACAATCCATCATCAAGTAATTTTTTAGATCAAGCAAAAAATAAAAAACTAAAAACTCAAAATGGACTTAGAATGTTAGTTGGGCAGGCAGCGGCTTCTTTTGAAATTTGGCATGGTGTCAGTCCTACTGTAGATGAAAATTTGTTAGAAAAATTAGGAGCTTAGATGTTATTGGTTGGTATAACAGGTTCAATTGGTATGGGTAAATCCACTGTAGCGGATATGTTCAAGGACCACGGATTTGGAGTTTATAATGCTGACGATACTGTTCATTACATTTACGAAAATGATGAAGAAGTTATAAGCAAAATTGAAGCTAAGTTTCCCGGAACTATAAATAATGGCACTGTTAATAGAATAGCACTGCGTGATCTACTAAATAAAGACCCATCTCAATTCAAGGATCTCGAAGCCATCGTACACCCAGCAACAAGAAAATATCAGCAGATTTATATAAAGAAACTAATTGAAGATAAAAAATTTGGCTGCATACTTGATATCCCACTTCTATTTGAAACTGGTGGAGAAAAGTACGTAGACGTTTCAGTAGTTGTTACAGCAACTGTAGAAACTCAAATGGACAGAGTTGTTACACAACGTAAAATACCTTTAGATGTTTTTAAATCGATACAAGGTCAACAGATGCCGGATCACGAAAAGCTGAAAAAAGCAGATTATATCATTTCAACAGAATGTGATATCTCTGTTACAGAAAAAGAAGTGAGGGATGTTGTTAGCAAAATTAAAATTATACAACCTAAAGCTTGGTCTAAATACCATAGTTCGTCATGAGAGAAATTATTTTAGATACAGAAACAACAGGATTAAGACCTTCAGAAGGTCACAAGGTCATTGAAATTGCTGCCATTGAAGTTGTGGATTTCATACCAACTGGCAAAACATACCAACAATTTATAAATCCTAAAAGAGATGTACCTCAGATATCAACAGATGTCCACGGCTTAACTTATGAATTTTTAATAGACAAGCCAGCATTTCAGGAGATAGCTGACTCTTTCATAAATTTTATAGGTAATGATCCAATTGTTGCACACAATGTTGATTTTGATGTTGGATTTTTGAATCACGAACTTCGTGAATGTGGATTACCAATTCTGAAAAATAAAAAAATAGATACCGTTACAATTGCACGTGAAAAGTTTCCAGGTCAAAGTGTTTCACTGGATGCGTTATGTAAAAGGCTATCAATTGATAACACACAAAGAGAAAAGCATTCTGCTGTTATTGATACCGAGTTACTAGCAAAAGTTTATATAGAATTATTAGATGCACGAGAATTAAGCTTAGACCTAGATGTAACTAAAAAGCAGTCTTCATCTCAAACCTCATTTGATATTTCACAAATTCAAAACAGAGACCTGCCAAGCAGACTTACAGAGGATGAAAAAATTGCCCATGCGAAGTTTGTTGAAACACTTGGTGATAACGCGATTTGGAAAAAGATAAAAAATGAATAAAATCAATCACACTCTAAGGGATCCAAATCAACCTGTTGCTGTACCTGTACCTGCAGCTACTATTCTTCTTGTTAGAGATACAGACGAAGGCTTACAAGTTTTTCTGATGCAAAGGGCAAAAAAAACCAACTTTGGTGGAGCTTGGGTTTTCCCTGGGGGTAAGATTGATCCAAGCGATAACCACGCAAAGTATGTATCACTCAGTCCAAAATTAAGTGATGCAAAAGCATCTTCTAATCTTGGTATCAATGATGGAGGCCTTCAATATTGGGTTGCCTGTATAAGAGAGTGTTTTGAAGAATGTGGTGTTTTACTTGCTTATGCTGAAGATGAAAAGAATGTTATCTTTGACAATTTAAAGGACCAAAATTTTTTTGATTTAAGAAAAAAAATCTCAATTGGAGAAAAGAGCTTTTACGAATTCCTTGACGATAATCAATTAGTTTTAGCTACTGATAATGTTGCCTATATATCTCATTGGGTGACGCCAGAAATAGAGAAAAGACGTTACAGCACAAGGTTTTTTGTTGCCGCGTGTCCTTCTCATGATGCCCTTCATGATGGGGAAGAAAACACTGCAAGTTTGTGGATCAACCCTAATTTAGCACTAGAACAATTTGAGAAGGGTACATTACCTATGATTATGCCAACTATTCAAAATTTAAAACTTATTTCTAAGTTTAATAATACTCAAGATTTACTTATAGAAATGAGAAATAAAAACCTAGTAGATATACCAGTGGTTGAACCAAAGTTTGAAATAATCAATGGTGAAGCAAAACTTGTAGGATAAATCTAGTTAGCTTCTTTTCTTTTCTGATAAAGCTCTGCAAAATTCATAGGGTCAAGCATCAAAGGTGGAAGAGAGCCATCAGCGTGTAGGTCATAAATGATACGACGTGCAAAAGGAAAAAGCTGTCTCGGACATTCCACTAAAAGATACGCCTCTCTGATGTCTTCGGTAAGATTAGTGATTTCAAAAAGTCCAACATATTTCAATTCAACAACATATATCTTTTCATCACCTCTAATGCCAGCTACACTTACATTTAATTCTATTTCATATATGTCGGTATCTTTTCTATTTGAGGCCTTTACGTCTACATTTGCTTTGATGGAAGGCTTTTCTTCTCCTTGTTGAAATGCACCAGGACCTTTTGGATTTTCAAATGAAAGATCTCTTACAAATTGAGTTATTATTTTAGCACTTACATCCATTAATTTTTTTGATCTCCATCATCATCTAAATCAATATATTCACCTTCTATAGTATCATCTTGATGAACATTATATCTTTTCATCATTGTAGTCTGAACTAACCTAATCATTAATGTTCGTGTGACTGGTATCAAACCAAGAAATCCAATGGTATCAGTAAAAAAACCTGGTGTAAGCAATAAAACTCCAGCAACTAATATAACCAGACCTTCAAACATTGTAACAACTGGTCTATCACCTGACTGAAGTTGAACCATGATTTTTCGAATGGTGCTGAGGCCTTGTTGTCGCACCAAATAGACTCCCACAATTGCAGTCAAGAAAGTTAATAAAATCGTATTGAAAGTTCCAACAAAACTGCCAATTTCTATGAAAATGATAATTTCCAGAACGGGAATAGCGATGAATAAAATTAATAAATAAATGAACAAAATATTATATATTGAAACTTTAGTTTAAATACCTACATAAAGTATCCTATAATATTTATAAAAATGAGTGAAGCTTTTCAATATATTGATATTCTTATTCTTGCAATAATTGCAGGTATAGTTTTATTAAGACTCAGAAGTGTTCTGGGCAGAAGAACAGGTCATGAAAAAACCGATAGATCATCTTACAATTATGAGCAACCCCAACAGTCATCTACATCTCAGGCAGAAAAAGTTGTAAAAATAGCTCCTACATCTCAATCCAGTAAAAGGGAAGCAGGATGGTTTAATCAAGATGATTTCCTTAGGGGTGCTTCAAATGCTTATGAGACTATTGTTACAAATTTTGAGAATGGTAATAAAGACGCTTTAAAACCACTTCTCTCAAAAGATGTGATGGATAGCTTTTCATCTGTTATTGATGGCAGAAATGCTAATGAAGAAAAAGTTGAATTTAATTTTATCGGCATTGAAAAGTCCGAGATTATTCACAAGGATTTAAAAAGCAACCCAATGGAAGTTACGGTAAGATTTATTTCAGAAATGATTACTTGTATTAAAAATAACAAAGATGAAGTAATTTCTGGAAGCTTAAATCAAGTTCAAAAAATAACTGACGTTTGGACTTTTTCCAAAATACAAAACAAACAAAGTTCAAATTGGCTGCTTGCCGCAACCTCCGATTAACTTACTAGATACTTGTTAAATTTTGCTTTCAGTTCTTCGGGAATTGGAGAAGATTTCATACCTTCTTGGTTGGTATTGACCCAAGTAATTTCACCTTCATTTAAAATCTCATCTGAGTTTTCTTTATAAATTTCTGCAACGAAAGTTAAACTTGAATTACCAATTTTTTTTATTGCAGTATAGACCTCAATCTTATCATTCAACATAGCAGGGCTTTTAAAGTTCATATTTGCGTTAATTGTGTGAAATTCATTATTGGTTTGTTTTACATATTCTTCTTGATCAAAAAGCTCATCCATCATCTCACTGATTGATATATCAAAATAAGTTAAATAATGAGAATTATAGACAATTCTTTGACAATCAATCTCTGAGTATCTAACTTTGAGTTTGTTAATATGGCAATTTGTTTTTTTAAGAGACATAAAATTATAAAATAAATTTAGACAGGTCAGTATCCTTAGATAGTTCGTTGACATTGTTTTTCACATAATCAGCATCAATTGTAACTGACTCACCACTTTTATCCGCTGCAGTAAAGCTTACGTCTTCAAGCACCCTTTCTAAAATTGTATGTAGTCGCCTTGCACCTATATTTTCTATGGTTGAATTGATATCAACTGCTAACGTTGCAATAGCGTCTATACCACAACTAGTAAAATTAATTTTGACGTCTTCTGTTCCAAGTAAAGCCTCATATTGTTTGATCAAACTATATTTAGGTTCGGTGAGAATTCTTTTGAAATCATCTTGAGTTAAAGCCTTTAAACTTACTCTTATTGGTAATCGCCCTTGAAGTTCAGGCAGTAAATCAGAGGGTTTTGAGAGCTGAAAGGCTCCTGAAGCGATAAAAAGTATATGGTCAGTTTTAATGGTTCCATGCTTTGTGTTTACTGTTGTTCCTTCAATTAATGGTAACAAATCTCTCTGCACTCCTTCTCTTGAAACGTCACCACCTACTCTTTCTGATCTTGCACATACCTTGTCAATTTCATCAATAAAAACAATTCCATTGTCCTCAACCGCTTTTTTTGCTTCATTTACTATTTGGTCAGTATCAATGAGCTTGTCTGACTCTTCATTAACTAAAACTTCATAACTTTCTGCTACAGTGATTTTTTTCTTTTTTGTTTTTGGACCCATTGCTCTACCTAGCATATCATTAAGATTGATCATACCAATCCCAGCACCTTGGCCACCTTGCAAATCAATAGTCGGAAATGATCCGGTATCTTGAACAGCTATCTCGATTTCTTTATCTTCAAGTTCGTTATTTCTTAACTTTTTTCTAAAACTTTCTCGTGTAGCAGGTCCAGCACCAGGTCCGACAAGAGCATCGAGCACCCTCTCTTCTGCTGCAAGTTGAGCTTTTGCTTTTACTTCCTTTCTCTTTATTTCTCTTACCATCGTGATTGCAATTTCAATGAGATCCCTAACTATTGACTCAACATCACGACCAACATAGCCAACTTCTGTAAATTTAGTTGCTTCAACTTTAATGAATGGAGCCTGAGCTAATTTTGATAGTCTTCTAGAAATTTCTGTTTTACCAATTCCTGTTGGACCAATCATAAGAATATTTTTTGGTAATACTTCTTCCTTCATATCATCAGTAAGTTGTTGCCTTCTCCATCGATTTCTCAATGCGATTGCAACAGATTTTTTCGCATCATCTTGTCCAATGATAAAGCGATCTAATTCAGAGACAATTTCTCTTGGTGAAAAAGCTTGCATATTATTATGATTTCAATTTTTCTAATGTAATATTATTGTTTGTAAATACGCATATCTCAGCGGCAATTTGGATTGATTTCATTGCAATTTCTCCAGCCGACATATCGGTATCAATTAATGCTTTCGCAGCGGAAAGAGCAAAGTTACCTCCACTTCCAATTCCAATTATAGATCCTTCCGGATCAAGTACATCACCCATACCCGTTATAAGCAAAGAGGTAGAACTATCTGCAACGGTAAGTAAGGCTTCGAGTCTTCTGAGGTATTTGTCTGTTCTCCAATCTTTAGCAAGCTCAACACACGCTCTGGTAAGCTGTTTTGGATGTTTTTCTAACTTAGCTTCAAGCCTTTCAAAAAGTGTAAATGCGTCAGCAGTCGCGCCCGCAAAGCCAGCGATAACACTACCATCACCAAGTTTCCTTACTTTTTGTGCAGTACCTTTAATGACAGTGTTGCCAAGGCTCACCTGTCCATCACCCGCTATAGCAACCTCACTACCTTTTCTGACACTGATTATGGTTGTTCCATGCCAAGAATTTGATTGTTGATTTTCCATTGACTAAATATGTGGCTATTTATTTGAGAACTTCAAGGTTTTAAATCTTACAAAAAGAATATTTTTTATAGATAAATCAGCTATTTATTGGTAGAAACCCATTGATTTATTATGAGAGAAGCAAGCTTAAAGAGGGAAACCAAAGAAACTTCAATAGAAGTAAAGGTGAATCTCGATGGTACAGGAAAATACAATGTCGAAACTGGTATTGGATTTCTTGATCACATGCTCGAACAATTGTCGAGGCATTCATTGATTGACATTACTCTTAAAGCAAAAGGAGATACTCATATCGATTATCACCACACAACGGAGGACTCAGGCCTCGCACTAGGTGAATGTATTTCAAAAGCTTTGGGAAATAGACAAGGCATAACACGCTATGCGCATTCTTATATTCCAATGGATGAAACACTTTCAAGAGTGGCATTAGATTTATCTAATCGCCCGTTTTTAATTTGGCATGTGAATTTTACAACTCCAGTGTTGACTTCTGGTCAAGGTGATTTCAACACTGAATTGTTCAAAGAATGGTTTCAAGCATTTGCACAATCAAGTGGTACAACATTACATGTTGAAAATATTTACGGTGAAAATAATCACCACATTATTGAGTCTTGTTATAAAGCACTTGCTCGAAGTTTAAGGTCAGCTGTATCTATTAATGATAAAGAACTTGATGCAGTACCTTCTACTAAGGGTCAGTTGTAATTATGATTAAAGAAGGCAATAAGTTACCCAAATTTCAGTTGCTCAATCAAAAAAACGAACTGGTAAAGTTACCTAATAATGAGATTACAATAATATATTTTTATCCAAAAGCAGATACGCCTGGCTGCACTAAAGAGTCGTGTGATTTCCAGGATAACTTAAGCAAATTGAATAGACTTAAAGTTAAGGTTTATGGAGTTTCAAAAGACGCTGTTAAAAAACAAAATAATTTTGCAAAAAAATTTAATTTAAAATTTAACTTATTGTCTGATGAAAATGACAAAATATGCCAAAAATTTGGCACATGGGTTAAAAAAAGTATGTATGGCAGAACTTATAATGGCATTGAAAGATCAACTTTTCTAATTGATAGCAATAACAAGGTTTGCAAAATATGGAGGAAAGTAAAAGTGGATGGTCACGTTGAAGATGTTATTAATGCAATTAAAACCTTAACTTAATGAAAATTGTAATCATTAATTATGGAGCAGGTAATCTACACTCTGTTAAAAAGTCATTTGAGAGTGCAAACCATAATCTCGGAGATACTAATGATATTGTAATTTCATCTGATGCTTCTGAATTAAAAGAAGCCGATAAAATAGTTTTACCTGGAGTAGGTTCTTTTGGTGATTGTAAACAAGCAATCATGAATATTGACAAACTTTTTGAGTCTTTAGTTGAACAAATCATAAATAAAAAAAAACCATTTATGGGCATATGTGTAGGAATGCAACTACTAGCTGATAAAGCTCATGAATTTGGTGAGCATGATGGATTTGGTTGGATATCTGGTGAAGTTATTAAAATTAAGCAGCACCCAGAATTTAAGATACCTCATATGGGTTGGAATGAAGTCAAATTCAATGCTCATCCTTTATTTCAAAATTTGCAAAACAATCTTAATTTTTATTTTGTTCATAGTTTTCATTTTAAAGTTTTGGATGATAAAAATATTTTAGCTACAACAAATTATTCTGAACATATAACTGCAGCAGTGATTAAAGAAAATATATTTGGCACACAATTCCATCCTGAGAAGAGTCACAGCAATGGAATAAAGTTAATTGAAAATTTTCTAAAGTGGAGCCCATTTTGATTGTTTACCCTGCTATTGATTTAAAAGATGGAATGTGTGTAAGACTGATTCAAGGTGACTACGATAAGTCAACGACATATAATGAAAATCCTTTAGACCAAGCTAAATATTTCGAGAACTTAGGAGCGGAATGGCTACATTGTGTTGATCTAGATGGAGCAAAAACAGGGCGATCAACAAACATAAAAAGTATTAAAGACATTATATCTAAAACCAAACTTAAAGTTCAAGTCGGAGGGGGCGTTAGGGATATTGAAAAGATAAGATCTCTTATTGATGTTGGCGCTGAAAATGTTGTACTTGGTACAGCTATCTACGAAAAGAAATTGTTTTTGGAGGAGGCAACAAATTATTTTCCTAATCAAATATCAATCGCACTTGATATTAAAAATAATGAAATTGCGGTTAGAGGATGGACAAAAGTAATGTCTCAAAATGTAAATGATTTTTTATCTTCTATAAATTCATTCAATATCACATCTGTTATATGCACAGATGTCATGCGAGACGGTATGAAAAAAGGTATAAATTTTGATATGATTAATAACCTCTTAGAAAATACTTCAATTCCGTGTGTAGTATCGGGAGGAGTATCAAATTTAGAAGACCTTATTAAACTCAAAGCAAAAAATAATAATCAAATTTACGGTGTGATTATTGGTAAGGCATTATACGATAAAAGTATTAAGCTAAACGATGCATTATCTGTAACAAAATAAATGTTAAAAAAAAGAATTATACCTTGTTTAGATGTTGATAACGGAAGAGTAGTAAAAGGTGTAAACTTTGTAGACCTTATTGATGCTGGTGACCCGGTTGAACAAGCAAAAATTTATAATAACGAAGGAGCAGATGAATTGTGCTTTCTTGACATAACTGCATCAAGTGACAATAGGGATAATTTATTTGACGTTGTAAAAAAAACTGCTGAAAATTGTTTTATTCCTCTAACAGTTGGTGGAGGAGTAAGAACAATAGAAGATATATCTAAACTGTTACATTCTGGTGCTGATAAAGTTTCAATTAATACTGCTGCAGTTAAGGACAAAACATTTATCTCTGAAGCTTCAAACAAATATGGTTCATCAACAATCGTAGTAGCGGTTGATGCGAAACAAGTTAAAGAAGAAAAATGGAGTGTATTCACTCATGGTGGCCGAAATGAAACTGATATTGATGCTATAGAATTTTGTTTAGAAGCTGCTGAATTAGGTGCGGGTGAAATACTTCTAACATCAATGGATAAAGATGGAACAAAGTCTGGCTTTGATAATGAATTACTAAATAAAGTAACATCTAAAATAAATATTCCAGTGATAGCTTCAGGAGGCGTTGGCACACTCCAACACTTACATGACGGTATAACTAAAGGAGGAGCAAGTGCTTTACTTGCAGCATCTATATTCCATTTTGGTGATTTTAGTATATCGGAAGTTAAAAGATTTCTTGCTGAACAAAATATAAGCGTTAGGATTTAAACATGAATGGATATTGGATCGTAAAAGTAAATGTGCTAGATCCTGAAAAGCAAAATCTATACAAATCTTATGCATCTGCAGCTGTGAAAAAGTACAATGGGCAGTTTCTTGTTAGAGGTGGCGCAGCAATTACAAAAGAAGGTAAGGATTTTGATAGGAATGTAGTAGTTCAGTTTCCATCATTCGAAGATGCTCAGAAAGCTTATGAAAGTGATGAGTATCAAAGTGCAAAAAAAATTTTAGGGGAAAATAAAGACAGACTCTTTGCCATTGCTGAAGGTTACGAAGATGAGTGAAAAATTAACAGTCCTAACCAGACTTTTTAAAACTATTGAGGCAAGATCTAAAGATGATCCTACAAAATCTTACACTGCATCTTTAATATCAGAAGGAAAAGAAAAGTGTATCAGTAAATTAAAGGAGGAAGCTCTCGAGACAGTTGAGGCAGCAAAACAAGATGATGTAAGTCAAATAATTTACGAATCTGCTGATTTAATATATCACTTATTAGTGCTTTTAAAGAAATTTGATATTAATCCAGATCAAGTGTATGAAGAATTAAAACGAAGAGAAGGAAAGACAGGTTTAAGAAATTAATGAGTTACGATAATGAAAATATTTTTGCTAAAATTTTACGAGGTGAGATTCCTAGTGATAAAATATACGAAGATGAATATGTTTTGGCGTTCAAAGATATAAGACCGCAGGCGCCATCGCATGCATTGATAATACCAAAAGGTGCGTATGTAGACATTAATGACTTCAGTAAAAATGCGACCGATAAGGAAGTAGTCGGATTTAATCGAGCAATATCAATGGTTGCTGATAAATTAGGTATCAGTGAAGACTCTGGAGGAAATGGATACAGATTGATTGCAAATGCTGGTGATGATGCCCATCAAGAAGTTCCTCATCTTCACTTCCATTTACTTGCTGGCAGGCCGTTAGGTCCAATGGTATATCCCACTAAATCAAAAAGCTGATAACATATGTATGAAAATATTTCTGACAAAGAATTAGTTGAGCTTTACAACAAAAATAAAATTTTTGACATATTTAATATGACCGTTTTAGAGGTTGATACAAAAAAAGGTACTATTAAGATGGAATTTAATATTACAGAAAACTTTTGTAATCCCACAGGAGATGTTCAAGGGGGCATTGTAAGTGGCATGGCCGATGACGCATCTGCTCTTGCATTCATCTTTCAAAATCACTTTAAAAAGAGACCACCGACTATAGAACTCAAAACCAATTTTTTGTACCCTACAAAACCTGGTAAGGTTATAGGGTACGGTAAAGTAATAAAATCTGGAAAAAATATTGTCTTTTTAGAAAGTAAATTAAAACAAAACGATAGAACAGTTGTTACTTCAACTTCAACTTGTGTATCTGTAGACATGCCAAAAATTAATTTAAAAAAACTGAGTGGGGATTAATCGTGAATAAACAATGGATATTAAGTCATTTTCCGGTTGGAGAAATTAAAGAAGGTGACTTGGTTTATCAAGAGTCAGAAATCCCAACCATGAATGAAGGTGAAATTTTAATTAAAAATATTTATCTCTCACTCGATCCTGCCAATCGCGGTTGGATGAGTGGTCAAAAATCTTATGTCGATGCAATGAAAATTGGAGATATAATGCGAGGTGGTACAATTGGGGTTGTTGAAGAGACAAACAATAATGATTTTCAAAAAGGAGATGTAGTTAATGCAATGGGAGGCTGGCAACAATTCTGTGTTAGTAACGGTAGAGGTGTAAGAAAAATTCCATTAGATACAGGATTTCCACTTGATAGCTTTATGAGCATTTTTGGAATGACAGGAATGACAGCATATTTTGGTCTTTTAGATATAACTAAGCCTCAAGAAGGTGAAACTCTTGTAGTCTCAGCAGCAGCTGGAGCTGTAGGTTCAATTGTTAGTCAAATCGGTAAAATAAAAGGTTGTAGGGTTATAGGTATTGCAGGATCACAAGAAAAATGTGATTGGCTTGTGAATGGTCTTGGTATTGATGGATCCATTAATTATAAAACTGATAATTTAAGGGATAAACTAAAAGAATTATGTCCGAAAGGAATTGATATCTATTTTGAAAATGTTGGTGGACCAATCACAGATGCTGTTTTATCAAGAATGAATATAGGATCTCGAATTAGTTTATGTGGACTTATTTCAGTTTACAACGCTGAGTCTGTTGCTCCAGGTCCAGCGTGGGGTAATCTTCTTGTAAAAAGAATAAATTTGAAAGGCTTTATCGTTTTTGATTATATAAAAAGATATTTAGAGGCATACCAAGATTTAAGTAATTGGGTTAGAGAAGGTAAGTTAAAATATAAAAACGATATAGTTTTTGGTTTAGAAAATGCTAATGATGCTATCAAAAAGTTATTTAATGGTGAAAACCAAGGAAAGTTAATTATTCAAATAAGTGATTTTTAGATATTATTTATACTGAGCATTATAACGAAGTGATTTTTTTATTTTGTGATCATTTTCATCAAGCATAGGAGTTTTAAAAAACTTATTTGTTCGCATTTCATCTCGAGCAACCATATGAATTATGCTAATTGGTTCATACGGTGCATAATACTCTACGAATTTTTTTAATTTCCTTGACCATCTGTAAGGCCCCATATAATTGCACCTTTCTGGTATAGCTTCGTAAGGTAAATTTTCATAATAGCTAATTACTGCAAGTGATAATTGTGTAATTGTAAAAACCCTAGCACGAGTTGTCTTAAGTAATTTGTCCTGCCATAATCTTAGTCTATTCCAATGGGGTGCTCTTTTTGGTAAACCGAATATACCAGCATTTAGAGTAGGTTTTGAAATCATTTCTTCTATTAGATCCTTTGATAAATTTGCTCTTTTGGCGTTTTTATAAAGTAAATTTTTTATAAAAAAAAGTGACCCAAGAAATTTTTTTACTATCATATAATTTGCAATAAACCTTGAGGTTTGAGATACTATTGCTAACTTTTTTTTCTCAAGAACAGACTTAATAATATTAAGAGCTTCAGTTGTTTGAAACCATGCATCCGCATCAACCCAAATAATATATTCTGCTTCACTAAATATTCTATCTAAGTGTACTTTTGCTAATTCTACTTTAAGATAATTTTTATTACTCGCCCTTAATTTAGCAAGCTTACTTGGCCAGCCAGGATCAATAACTTTGATTTTTTTTGATCTAAAATAATCAATTTCTTTTTTTTTTAATCCACCATCTAGAATTGAGATTTTTGCTTTTTTATCAATTTTTAACTTATATATCGACTCTAATAATTCCTTCAAAAGATTAAAATATTTTGTGTCCCCACCAGAAACGATGTGAATATTTTTCATTATTGTATTAATATCTAGAAATAGAGTTCTGTCATTATAAAACTAAAAGGTCCTTATAACTACAGTCGCGCGCCATACTGTTGTATCACTTTTGATGCCATTTCAACACCTCTAGAGCCGCAACTCTCAAGACTTTCATTTTTAATGAAATGCTCAAGAAAGCCTGCTGCAAAAAGATCTCCTGCTCCTGTGGTATCGATTAAACTTTCGATCTTTTGAGCTTCAATTCTATAAGTTTCGCTAGCCTTAATGATCAGAGCTCCTTCTTCTCCCATTGTTATTGCATAAATTCTATCTTGCTGTGATAATATTTTTGTAATCTCATCAATACTATCATTTTCATAGAGAGATTTAATTTCCTCTTTGTTTGCAAAAACTATATCAACGTTTGAGTTTATCATGCTTCTAAAACTATCTCTAAATCTTTCAATACAAAAAACATCAGATACACTAAATGCAACTAAGTTACCGCTAGACTTTGCGTAGTTGGTTGCATGTTTTATTGCTACTTGAGCATCATCCAAATCCCATAAGTAACCTTCAAGATAAGTGATGGAAGAATTTTTAATCACATCTTGGTTTATATCACTTGAATTTAACTTTTGAGAAATACCTAAATATGTACTCATCGTTCTTTGTGCATCAGGCGTAACCATCACGATGCATCTACCTGATTTACTGTCATCACTTTGAGCTTTGCATGCGAAAGTCACATTTTCACTTTTGAGGCCATCGATGAATTTAGAACCTATTTCGTCATTACCTACCTTTCCAATAAATGCAGTGTTCACATTATTCTGTGCAAGAGCAACGATTGAATTTGCAACAGATCCACCAGACACAGTAGTTTTGATCTCAATCGTACCTGAAATATTTTCAATAGTTTTAAGATCAACGAGTGACATCATACCTTTTCGAATATCTTGATCTTCTAAATATTTGTCTTCGACATTGACGATGACGTCTACAATTGCATTTCCAATACCAGTAATATCAAATTTTCCTACCATGTTTCTACCCATGGTCTCAAATCAATTTCAAATGTCCAGCTATTTTTTGGCTGATTGTGTATCATCAAATAGTTCTGAGCAATATCGTCAGGGTTCATAAGCCCATCAATTTTCTTTTTTTGTTTTACATAATCCGGAAATAGTTTGTTTACCCATGGAGTATCAATAGCCCCATCAATAATGATATGTGCGACATGAATCCCTTTGGGTCCAAGTTCTCTTGCCATGCTTTGGGCCAAAGCACGTTTTGCATGCTTAGCTCCGGCAAATGCTGCAAATCCCTCTTTTCCTCTGATGCTTGCAGTTGCACCTGTAAAAATTATAGTACCTTCTTTTCTTGGAACCATGTGCTTGGCAACTTCTCTACCCATAAGAAATGCTCCAAAAGCAGCCATCTCCCAGACTTTAAAGTATTTTCGAGAAGTAGTTTCTAGTATGTTGTATCTTATATTTGCTCCAATATTATATACCGCTACAGATATTGGACCGATATCATCTTCTATTTTTTCGACAAATTTTATAACATCTTCTTCTTTTCTAGCATCTAAACTGTAAGAATGACACTCACCGTTTTTAGTCTCAATTTCTTTCTTTAATTTATCTAATTCTGATCCATTTCGTCTAGCGACGACAATACTGTATCCATCGTTTGCAAAAACTCTTGCAACTGAGGAACCGAGGCTATCGCCAGCACCAATGATAAGGGCAACTTTTTTTTCCATTAATTAAAAAAACATTATCAGTAAGTAATTAATCTATGAAGTTTTTTTTAAGATAAATCATGCCTTCTTTGTTTTGATTGGTCTTTTTCTGCTAGGATTACAAGCAGTACAAATCTTACATTCCAATCCATAACACTTTCTTGCTTCACAAAATTCTCTTCCATAAAAAATAATCTGTAAGTGTAACTTATTCCAATCTTTTTCATCAAATAATTTTTTTAAATCTTTTTCAGTTTGAGTAACGTTTTTTCCATTGGTCAAACCCCATCTCTGAGCCAGTCTATGGATGTGAGTATCTACTGGAAATGCAGGATGACCAAATCCTTGAGACATAACTACACTAGCTGTTTTGTGACCAACTCCAGGTAAATTTTCTAACTCATCAAAACTTTCAGGAACCACACCATCAAATTTTTTGATTAGAATTTTTGAGAGTTTAGATATTGCTTTTGATTTTTGAGGTGCAAGGCCACACGGTCTTACAATTTTATATATCTGGTTTATTTTGAGTTTACTCATTTTGAGCGGACTATCTGCAAGATCAAACAAGTAAGGTGTTACCTTGTTCACTCTAACATCAGTACACTGAGCACTTAAAAGGACTGCAATCAATAATTGAAAAGTATTCTTGTGATCTAATGGTATTGGTATCTTTGGGTAAGTTTGATTTAAAATTTTTTTAATTACAATTGCCTTTTCAGACTTGTTCATTGTATTAATTTAAGCCTAAGACGTCAGACATTGAATATAGACCAGGCTCCTGATTATAACCCCACTTTACAGCTTGAATTGCGCCGTCGACAAAAATTCCTCTATTCATGGCCTTGTGACTTATTGTAATAATTTCATTCTGACTCATGAAAGTTATTTCATGATCGCCTATTACTTCACCTTTTCTGAACGAAGAAAAGACGATTTTATTTTTAGTTTCTTTACCTCTTTTATTCATTGAAGTGATTTTTTTTATTTTATCTAAATCTTTCTTTTTCCCAAAAGCAGCTGCACTGCCAAGCATCAAGGCTGTTCCAGAAGGTGCATCAACTTTATATTTATGGTGAGTTTCGCTTACATTAATAAAAAATGCTTCATCAAGTTTTGATGAAGCTGTTTTTGTTAGAGCTTCAATCAGATTGATTCCAAGACTCATATTTCCAGATTTTACAATTGTTGCATGTTGTGCAGCATATTTAATTTTTAAAAGTTGGTTCTTATTAAATCCAGTTGTTCCAATAACATGAGCGAGTCTCGCTTGAGCGGCATATTTGACATGTTCTACTGTGGCTTTTGGGGTTGTAAAATCAATGACTGCATCGGCCATTGCAAATAATTCAAGAATACTATCTGTTATTTTCAATCCCAATTTTTTTTTATTTATTATTGATCCTACATCCTTCCCAATTGTTGGATGATTATGATTTTCTATTGCGCCAATAAGTTTTAGTTTCTTGTCACTTAAAACTTTTTTAATAATCTCTTTACCCATGCGTCCAGATGCACCCGTAACTACAACTTTAATCTTGCTCATAATTTAAAGAATAGTTTATATTAGGAAAAAAGTAAGAATTATTAATTTTTAGATTTCCAAAAGTCTCTTGCTTTTTTAAAAAATGCTGAGCTTAGAGGGCTTTCATTTTCTGAGCTTACTTCTTTGAATGACTCCAAAATTTCAATTTGTCTTTTACTCAAATTAACGGGGGTTTCAACTTTAGCCTGAATGTATAGATCTCCGGTAAAACTTCCGCGCATACTGGGCATGCCCTTGGATTTAAGTCTGAATTGATCTCCATTCTGCGTTCCGTTTGGTATTTTGAGCCTGGCTTTTCCGCCATCAATCGTTGGTACATCAATGGATCCTCCTATAGCTGCATCGATCATAGAAATTGGTACTTCTGAGAAAAGATTATCATTTTCTCTGATGAAAATACTGTGATCATTAACACTCACAAAAATATACAGATCCCCTTGTTGACCACCATTAACTCCAGCCTCACCTTCTCCACTAAGCCTTATTCTTGATCCATCATCAACACCTTTAGGAATTTTAACCATAAGACTTTTTGATTTTTCAACTCTACCTAATCCTCGACACGGATTACACGGATTTGAAATAATTGAACCAGTTCCTTGACATGAAGGGCATGTCTGCTGGATTGAGAAGAAACCCTGCTGAGATCTCACTTGACCTCTACCACCACATGTTTGACAAGTCACAGGCTGACTTCCTTTTGCAGAGCCTGATCCTGCGCAAGAAGTACATGAAATTTGAGTTGGAATTTTTAATTTAAATTTTTTTCCATGAAAAGCATCTTCAAGAGATATATTTATGTCGTATCTTAAATCTGAACCTCTATTGTTAGTTCGACGACGTCTTCCACCACCAAAAAATGAAGAGTCTCCAAAAAATTCATCAAAGATATCCTGAAATTGTGACGATGAAAAATCAAAGCCAAATCCACCTTGTTGGCCAGCATTTCCATCTACCGCAGCGTGACCAAATTGATCATAAGCGGCTCTCTTTTCCTTATCCTGCAAAATTGCATATGCTTCACTTGCCTCTTTAAATTTAACTTCAGCTTCAGTATCCCCCTGATTTTTATCAGGGTGATATTTCATCGCAAGTTTACGATATGCTTTCTTGATTTCAGAATTATCAGCGGACTTGCCAACTCCAAGTACTTCGTAGTAATCTCTTTTTGACATAAGCTTTAATTGCTTAAGCTTGTTTACTGTCTTCTTTTACTTCCTCAAATTCGGCATCAACAACTTTTTCTTTTTTCTCATCTGCATCGCTATCATTTTGATTATCAGCTGGACCAGCTGTTTGAGCAGAGTCTTGTTGTTGAGCTTTGTACATTGCTTCACCAAGTTTCATAGAAGATTGTGTAAGCGCCTCAAGACCTTTTTTAATATTTTCTATGTCATCAGTCTGAGATGCTTCTTTAAGCGATTTGATATCATTTTCTATAGCGTTTCTTTCTTGCTCAGAAACTTTATCACCAAACTCTTTTAAATTTTTTTCTGCTGAGTGTATCATCGTATCGGCTTGGTTCTTAATATCCACAGCTTCCCTTTTTTTCTTATCAGTTTCGGCATTGGCTTCAGCTTCTTTTACCATCTTATCTATTTCATCCTCACTGAGACCGCCTGAAGCTTGAATCTTTATTTGTTGTTCTTTGCCTGTACCCTTATCTTTAGCAGATACATTTACTATACCATTGGCATCGATATCAAAAGCGACTTCAATTTGAGGAACTCCCCTCGGGGATGGAGGTATGCCAACTAAGTCAAAATTACCGAGTACTTTGTTATCAGCCGCCATCTCTCTTTCACCTTGACAAACCCTTATAGTAACCGCAGTTTGATTATCGTCTGCAGTAGAAAATACCTGACTTTTTTTAGTTGGGATTGTAGTATTTTTGTCAATCAATTTAGTGAAGACACCACCTAGTGTTTCAATACCAAGTGAGAGTGGTGTAACATCAAGTAGCAACACATCTTTGACATCACCTTGCAATATTCCAGCTTGAATAGCTGCACCCATAGCAACAACCTCATCTGGATTAACGCCCTTGTTAGGTTCTTTACCGAAGAAATTTTTAACAGTCTCAATAACCTTTGGCATCCTCGTCATTCCGCCTACTAAGACAATTTCATCAATTTCACCTGCACTTAATCCTGCATCTTTAAGAGCAGACTCACATGGCTTAATTGTCTTTTCTACAAGGTCATCAACTAGAGTTTCAAGTTTTGCTCTAGTAACTTTTATGTTCAAATGTTTTGGTCCAGACTGATCAGCTGTTATGAAAGGTAAGTTTATTTCTGTTTGAGTTGTAGAAGAAAGCTCAATTTTAGCTTTTTCTGCAGCTTCCTTGAGTCTTTGTAAAGCAAGTTTGTCAGTTTTAAGATCAATGCTATTTTCTTTTTGGAATTCTTCAGCGAGATAATTCAACAATCTTGTATCAAAGTCTTCTCCACCAAGGAAAGTATCACCATTTGTAGATTTTACTTCAAACACACCATCACCGATTTCAAGTATAGATATATCAAAAGTTCCACCACCTAAATCGTAAACAGCTATAGTCTTTCCATCTTTTTTATCCAAACCATAAGCAAGTGCCGCTGCTGTAGGTTCATTAACAATTCTTTCAACTTCAAGACCAGCGATTTTACCTGCATCTTTAGTTGCTTGCCTTTGTGAATCATTAAAATAGGCTGGTACGGTTATAACAGCTTTCTCAACCTTTTCTCCAAGATATCTCTCAGCATCCTCTTTAAGCTTCTGTAGGACAAATGCTGAAATCTGAGATGGTGAATATTTTTCACCATTAGATTCAACCCAAGCATCACCACTATCGGCTTTAACAATGCTAAACGGAACCATGTCCGCATCCTTCTTGACCATTGGATCTTCATAAGACCTGCCAATTAGTCTTTTAATTGCGAAGAATGTATTTTCAGGATTTGTAACTCCTTGACGTTTAGCAGGTTGACCAACAAGCTTATCATTTTCAGAACCAAAACTTATGATAGATGGAGTTGTTCTTGAACCCTCAGCGTTTTCGATAACTTTTGGATCTTTACCGTCCATAATAGAAATACAACTGTTTGTAGTTCCTAAATCAATACCAATAACTTTTCCCATAATATTCTCTAATAATTTATAGAATATATATGGGAAGGCCAAAATGGTATACAACCCCATAAATAAGTATTTTTTAATTTTTTCGGAATAATTGAAGTATTGTTTATATATATGAATTTATTGAGTTTTTTTCTTTGATACTCCTACCATTGCTGGTCTTAGTAATCGTTCACCTATCATATATCCTTCTTGAACAACTTCAGCTACATAGCCAGGTTCCATATCCTCTTTTTCAACTTCAAACATAGCCTGATGAAGGTTTGGATCAAATACTTCATTAAGTGAATTAATTTTCTCTATATTAAACTTTTTAAAAATTTCTATGACCTGTTTTTCTGTAAGTTCTATACCTTCAATGAAATGTGAGAGACTTTTATCTTTTTCTTTGCTTTTTTCAATATCAATTGAGTTAAGGGCCCTTTGAAGATTATCTAGAAATGACAAAATTTCTGTGGCAAACTTAGTTATCACGTAACTACTGAGATCTTCCTTCTCACGTTCATATCTTTTCCTTAAATTTTCGCTGTCAGCTGCTGCAAGGAGTAGTTTGTTTTCAGCGTCTTTAAGTCTTTGTTCAAGGTCGCTTTCATTTTTCAAGCTTATTTCTTCATCTTCTCCTCCTTTGTTATCAATTTGAGGAGTTTTATTATTCTTTGATCTAGATTTCTTTTTTGTCATAACTATTTTTAAAATATGTAATGATCTATGTTATTTTCGTCAATACCTTGTATATTTATAATTCATAAAACGTATGAGAAAAAATAGAAAATTAGACGAAATAAGGAAAATTGATATTACTACAAACTACTCGACCCATGCTGATGGCTCATGTCTTATTAAATTTGGTGGCACACATGTTCTTTGTAATGCGACAGTTGACGAAAATCCTCCAAGATGGCTGCGCAATTCTGGTCAGGGATGGATTACAGCTGAGTATGGAATGCTACCAACATCCACTAATGAAAGGATGTCCAGAGAATCTGTGCGTGGTAAACAATCTGGCAGAACTCAGGAAATTCAAAGATTAATAGGAAGATCACTGAGATCAATCGTTAACTTAAGTTATCTTGATGGATTACAAATAATTTTAGATTGTGACGTTATTCAAGCTGATGGTGGTACCAGAACAACCTCAATAAATGGATCTTTTATTGCTCTTAAAATTTGTATAGATAAAATGATAAAAAAAAGACTCATTAAACAGGATCCTTTTTTAGATCAACTAGCTGCAATCAGCTGTGGAATACTTGATAATAATGCGTATTTAGATCTCGATTTTAAAGAAGATCAGTCCGCAGGTGTCGATGCAAACTTTGTCTTAACGAAAACAGGAAAGATTGTTGAGGTACAGATGACATCAGAAAAAGATTTATGTAGCGAAGAAAATTATCTTTCAATGTTTAGTTTAGCTAAATCTGCAGTTCAAGAAATTATAAAATTTCAGGATGATGCAATTAATAATGCCTAAAGATATTAATTCAATTGTTATCGCAAGTCATAATGAGGGAAAAGTGAGAGAAATTAGATCTCTTCTAGACCCGTATGGATACAAGATTATATCTGCCAAAAAATTAAGGATTAATGAGCCGATTGAAAATGGTATGACATTTTCAGAAAATTCATTAATCAAGTCAAGAAATGCAGCTAAAAAATCAGGATTAGTTGCCCTAGCTGATGATAGCGGTTTGTGTGTAAATTCACTAAACTATAAACCAGGCATTTATTCAGCTAGATGGGCTGGTAAAAATAAAGATTTTAGCATAGCAATGAAAAAAATTCAAAAGTTAATGAAGAAGAATGATCTTTTAAGTAAACACAATAGAAGAGCTTTTTTTGTATGCTCTCTTTCAGTATGTTTTCCGGATGGAAAAAACAAAGTATTCAATGGTAGAGTTAATGGTCATTTACAGTTTCCTCCAAAAGGTTTGAATGGTTTTGGTTATGATCCAATATTTGTTCCAAAGGGCTATAGAAAAACTTTTGGTGAAATGGATTTTAATTACAAAGAAAGAATCAGCCACCGAAATATAGCATTTAAAAAACTTATAAAGTTTCTAAAAGGTTAGAGATTAGTTTAATTTAACAATCGTCTCATTTTTAATTTTATAAACTTCAGGGGTCCTTAAAGTTCTCCCGTTATCAAGAAGTCTGAACTTACCCGTAACGCCAGAATAAGAAATAGTTTCTATTTTTTTTAATTTAGTAAGAGAACTGTTTTCGTTTTGAAGCTTTGCAATTAATCCAATAATATCAAAGGCAAAAGAAGCAAGCTCATGTGGTTCTTCTCTAAAATACCTTTCATAATGATTAATAAATTTTTTTAGAGAGTCCTGATCTATGTCAGTAAAAATCGCACCTTTTAAACTAGGTTCCTTTAATATAGCGGTCTTATTCCAAGTTGAAGTTCCGAGGTACTGAATTTTTTTTGGATCAACATCGTAATACGGAAGTACTGAACTAAAAGAAATCAATTCGTCAAATTTATTTACTATTATCAATAAAGCATCAAAATTGAGCTCACCGTAAGTATCTAGTTTATTTAATTTTTCTAATTTTGCTTTTGATATTTTATCTGTAAATACACTAAGTCTTTCTATCTCATTTTTTAAATTCTCTTTTCTTGTTTTATAGTTAGCTACACTTTTAGATACCTCATAAAAATCAGGATTTTTCGGGTCATAAAAGAAAAACTTTGTGTCAACATTAGGGTCCAGTTTCTTTAGGTCTAAAATTTTATTTTTAATTTTATTACCATAAATATTATCAGGAAGTATAACTTTTATTCGTTTAAGATTTTCACTGTCACAATATCTAAATAATTTTTCTATTTCATCCTCAGGCGCTAATCCAAATGCTGATATATTCTTACTAGTAATGTCAATATTATTTGAAAAGGAAATTATTTTTACTTTTTCATCTCTAGATAATGGACTTAAAATTTTAACTTTTTTTGAGAACACTGGTCCAACGATTAGTTCAACATCATCATTCACTAATTCGTAAAAGGATTGGGTTAAGTTTTTACTTTCACCTACATCTTTTACAATAAAATTTATATTACTATTTTTAGATGTATGAAGTGCTAATTGTGATGCGTTAAGAATTGATTGTCCTATGGAATAATGAGTTCCGGTGAGAGGCAGCATCAAACCTACATTTATAGTTTGGTTTAATTCATTATCATTGTTTATATCTGGTTCAATTTCTTCATAATATGTCTCCTTATTAATACCGTCTGTTTTTTTATTATCTACAAAATCAATGGGTTTTTTTATATTGTCATTTCTAATTTGAGTTGTTGTAGTTTCACAACCATAAAATATGATGGTACTTGCTAAGATTAAATAAATACTTAAATACATTGTGGGATATAACTTAGACATAAAATTTTTAAATAGCCTTGTTGTTAGTGAAAATTTAACATCAGGACTCTATGTTGTTTCAACTCCTATTGGTAATTTATCTGATATAACTTTACGTTCATTAAAAATCCTATCAAGCGCTGATTTAATATTATGTGAGGACACTAGGGTAAGTAAAAAGTTAACAACCAAATACGGCATAAAATGTTCGATGGAAGTTTATCAAAAGCACAATAGTATTAGAAAAATCCCTTCAATTATAAGTAAAATTAAAAATGGAAAAAGCATCGCATTAATATCAGATGCCGGAACTCCAACGATTTCAGACCCTGGAGAGTCGCTTATAAACAAATGTATTGAACTAGATCTTCCTATTTTTAGCATACCGGGAGCATCTTCAATCATTACAGGTCTGATACCTTCTTTTCTAAAAAAGGATAGTTTTACCTTTCTTGGATTTTTCCCAAGAGTTAGTAAAGAACAAAAAACTTTTTTGGAGAAGTTAAAAAAATCTGAAGAAACAATTATATTTTTTGAGTCACCCAAAAGAATTATAAAAACTCTTGGTCTCATTTTGAATTACGTAGGAGATCGAAAAGCAACTCTTATTAGGGAAATAACAAAAAAGCATGAAGAAATTATTAATCTTGATATTTCAAATATTATAAAAGAATTATCAAATAGAGATACCATTTATGGTGAGATTACATTTTGCATTGGACCTGCAGAGAAAGTTAAACAAGGGATGCAACTAGACGAGAAACTAAAAATCATTATCGAAAATTTACAGAATGAAAATGTTAAAATATCTAGCATTGCATTCATTATGTCTAAAATTACTAATTTTAAGAAAAGAGAAATATATCAATATCTGTTAAAAAACAAAAAAGTAAGCTAATATATATTGTCAAATAAAAATGAATAAAATAATTAGAATATCAATTCAAAGTCTTATGGTTATTGCGCCGCTAGCTTTTTTAAGTTGTGCTGAATTCGTTGTGGGATCTGCTGCAAAAGTTGCGACTGTAAAACAAGAAGAAAGATCAATAGGCGAGGTAGTTGATGATGTAGTTGTAAAAGCAAGTATAAAAAATAAATATTTTGATACAAGTGATAAAATATTCTTTAACGTTGACGTCGAGGTCTCACAGGGCAGAGTTTTATTGACGGGCACAGTAGAAAACTCAGATTTAAGAATTGAGTCTACACGATTAGCATGGAGTGTAGATGGTGTAAAAAGTGTAATTAATGAAATACAAATTAGTGATAATGATAATATTTTAGATTTTGCAGATGATCTAGTTATAGCTACTAAAATTTCAGGTAAACTAATTCTTGATGAAGATATCCAATCATTAAATTACAACATTGAAGTAGTTAATAAAATCGTTTATTTGATAGGAATAGCAAGAAGCTTAGATGAGAAACAAAAAGTAATATCTATAAGTAAGGAAGTATTTGGTGTACAGGAAGTTATTGATTACATTGTTGTAAAGACAAATTAATTTTTAAACATGCTTATTGGTTTCCAAATAGACACAATAGAAACTTTAAACCTTCTCACAGATAGTTCTATAACTCTTATTTATGAGTCTCAATTAAGAGAAAACAGAAACTTTATATATCAACCAAATACACTTTCATTTAAAAACAATTCAGTCTATGCACTTGGCCAGGAAATAAATTTCAGGTCAAAGAAATTTAATAGTTATCAACTCTCAAAGATTAAAGAAATTAATTTATCAAAATTTGATATTATTTTCATAAGGCAAGATCCTCCATTTAATATGGAATATATTAGTTCAATGTATCTCCTAGAGCTTCTTTCATCAAAAGTGAGATTTATTAATAGTCCAGCAGGAATAAGAAATGTACCAGAAAAAGTTTTGATGCTTAAATTTTTTGATATAATTCCTCCAACAATTATTACTCGTTCATTTGATGAAATAAAAAAGTTTATAAAAAAATATAAAAAAGCAGTCGT
This sequence comes from uncultured Pelagibacteraceae bacterium, assembly GCA_902527075.1. The sequence goes on along the minus strand of CABZNM010000001.1, from coordinate 48,747 downwards.
CAAGCCAATTTATGGGAATGGTGGTGAAGGCATTTTTTTCCTTGAAGAAAATGATAGAAACTTTAATCAAATAATAGAGGGCTTTATATCTAAAAACAACGAACCATTTATTATCCAAAAATTTTTACCTGAAATTAAAAAAGGAGATAAAAGAATTATTCTAGTTGATAGCGAACCAGTTGCAGCTATTCGAAGGATACCCAAAAAAAATGAAATTAGATCAAATATTCATGTTGGTGGAAAATGTGAGTCGATCAAATTAAATCAAAGAGACCTATATATATGCAATATGATCAAAAAAACATTACAGAAAAATAAACTATTTTTTGTAGGAATAGATATTATTGGAAACTACTTAACCGAAATCAATGTTACATCTCCAACCTGTATTCAGGAAATCAAAAAAATTAATAAGATCGATGTGGCAAAAATTATCTGGGATAGAATCTAATCTAAAGAGACTTAATCAATTTCTAAATGCAGCAAGAGCAGCTAAATTAACAATATCTGAAACATTGGCACCAAGGGGAGCTATTTGAATACTTTCTTTGAATCCAACTAGATAAGGACCAACAAGGTTGCCACCACCCAATTCTTGAAGCATTTTTGTAGATATACTCGCACTGTGAATTGCTGGCATTACTAAAAGATTTGCAGGGCCAGAAAGTTTACAGAATGGATATAATTTCATCAAATTTTCATTAAGTGCAGTATTGGCACCCATCTCACCGTCATATTCAAAATCTAGATTTCTTTCATTGAGTATTTTGATTGCGTCTCTTATGTAAACTGATCTTTCAGTAAAAGGCTTACCAAAATTGGAATATGACACTAATGCCGCTCTAGGTTCTATACCAAAAATATCTTTTACCACTTCTGCACTTTCCTGAGTAATGTTAGCAAGTTGTGATGCATTAGGCATATCATGTACATTAGAGTCAGCTACAAAAATTGTTCTTCCATTACAGAGCATTACTGTCATTCCTAATATTGTTTTATTAGGTATAGGATCGAGAACATACTCGATACTTTCGAGTGAAGCAGCATAGCTTCTTGTCAGACCACACACCATGGCATCAGCTTCACCTAAAGATACCATACATGCCGCAAACACATTTCTCTCTCTTGTTAAAAGATCTAAGCAATCTTTCTTTAAAAATCCTTTTCTTTGAAGCCTATTGTATATATGGTTGGCATATCGAGAATGCGTTTCTTTATTTCTCGTGCTTTGAATTTCAATCTGATTGTAAAAATCCAAACCTATCTCTGACATTTTTTCACGAACAATTTCTTCACGTCCAATTAAAATTGGTTTGCCCATACCATTATTTAGAAAGATAGCAGCAGCTCTAATCATATCTTCTTCTTCACCTTCAGTAAAAATTACTCTCTTTGGGTTTTCTTTTACTTCTTGAAATATTTTTTGTAGTAGTCCAGCAGATGGATTAAGTCTAGCTGATAGCTCACTCGTGTACTGGTCCATATCAACAATAGCTTTTCTTGCAACACCTGTTTCCATTGCTGCCTTTGCTACAGCAGGTGGAACTCTACTAATTAGTCTTGGATCGAAAGGAGATGGAATAATATAATCTGGTCCGTATTGTGGTCTTTGACCTGGATAGGCATTAGCAACTTCATCAGGAACATCTTCTTTTGCGAGGTCTGCGATTGCTCTTGCGGCTGCAATTTTCATTTCTAAATTAATAGTTGTGGCCCTCACGTCTAGGGCACCTCTAAAAATATATGGGAAACCAAGAACATTATTAACTTGATTTGGATAATCAGATCTGCCAGTTGCAGTAATTGCATCAGGCCTACATTCCTTAACAAGCTCTGGTAAGATTTCAGGTTCAGGATTTGCCATAGCAAATATAATTGGCTTAGCAGACATGGACTTAACCATTTTTTCTGTAACTATGTTTCCAATTGATAATCCAAAAAAAATATCAGCTCCTTCAAGGGCTTCAGCCAGATTTTTTTTATCAGTTTTTATTGCATGAGCTGATTTCCATTGATTCATATTTTCTTTTCTATCAATACGAATAGTTCCCTTTGTATCACATAAGATTGCATTCTCATTTGGTAAGCCCATAGCTTTTAAAAGTTCTAAACAGGCAATACCCGCTGCACCTGCACCATTAACAACTATTTTACTATCTCTTAAATTTTTTCCAGTTAGGTCTAAGGCGTTTAATAGAGCTGCTGTTGAAATAATTGCTGTACCATGTTGGTCATCGTGAAAGATTGGAATATCCATTTCCTCTTTCAATGTATCTTCTATTATAAAACACTCAGGTGCTTTTATATCTTCTAAATTTATGCCTCCAAATGATGGTCCTAAATACTTAATAGCATTTATGAATTTATCAGGATCCTCTGTATCAACCTCTAGATCTATGGAGTCAATATCGGAAAATCTTTTGAAAAGAACTGATTTACCTTCCATCACTGGTTTAGATGCATGGGCACCTAGGTTTCCAAGGCCCAGGATTGCTGTTCCGTTTGAAACAACTGCTACAATATTTCCTTTGCTTGTATAATCGTATACATTACTAACATCATCTGCTATGGCATTAACTGGCGCTGCAACGCCTGGTGAATATGCCAGTGATAAATCTCTTTGAGTTTCAAGTGGCTTTGTTGCTTTAATTTCTATTTTACCAGGTTTACCCTGAGCATGAAATACTAGAGCTTCTTTTTCACTAAAGTGTTCTTCTCTGTCTTTTTTCCCCATAAAACTATGTCTTACTACATTTTTTGGTTTTAATCTGCTTTATAAACTTAAACAGTATATAATGAATTGTGATATTAATTTTGACATTTTTTAAATCAATTTAATGTATTAAACAACAATTATATGAATGTCTTAAAATCATCGTCCATATATTCTTTTTTTACATTCTTAAGCAGAATTTTTGGATATCTGAGGGATATATTAATAGCTAATTTTCTTGGCACTGGAATTTATGCTGATATTTTTTTTGTTGCTTTTAGATTTCCAAATACCTTTAGAAGAATTTTCTCAGAGGGAGCCCTTAATACAGCCTTTGTTCCAATATATTCAAAAATAAGAGCCAAGAAAAATGTTCATGAAACTCAAAATTTTTCAGGAAACATAATTATGTTTTTCTCAGTAATTATAGTCTTTCTTGTTGTTTTTATAGAGATGTTTATGCCATATTTTATTCAACTTTTAGCTCCAGGATTTGTTCAAATAGAAGAAAAGTTTGAAGAACTTGTATATGTGGCAAGAATAATTTTTCCATTTATTTTATTAATCACTATAACATCGATATATTCTACAATTTTAAACTTGCATGATAAGTTTGCGATTTCAGCAAGTATCCCAATTGTATTAAATATTGTTTTATGTATATCAACTATCTACGCATTTCTGTTTTCATTTAGTATATTATATTTTTTATCAATAGGTGTTATCGTCTCTGGAACACTTCAATTGATAATAGTTATTTTCGCTGCTAGTTATGAAAATATTAAAATTAATTTATTTGCAAAAATAGATTTTACGAATTTAAAAAATTTTTTTAAATTATTTTTTCCAGCTTTTCTCTCTTCAGGTGTACTGCAAATAAATATACTGATAGGAACTATTATTGTTTCTTATCAATCAGGAGCAGTTTCTTTTTTATACTATGCTGATCGTGTATATCAACTACCTCTTGCATTGATTGGTATAGCGTTAAGCATCGTACTGCTTCCAATGATTTCTAGAGAGATAAGCGTTAAGGAATATGGAAGTGCAAATAAGATAGTTAATGAAACTCTAATCTACTCTCTATTAATATCTGCCCCAGCAGCGATCGCACTGATAACAATACCAGAAATAATCATTTCTGTTTTATTTGAAAGAGGTGAATTTGACAGTAACTCAACACTTTCAACGGCACATGCTTTAAGGATGTTTGGTTTTGGTTTGGTAGCTTTCATAATAATGAAAATATTAACACCTATATTTTTTGCTTATGAGGATCCAAAGCCAACATTTTATATTGCAGTTATTAACTTATTAATTAACACGGTAATTAGTATTATCTTATTTCAGCAAATTGGTTTTATTGGTGTTGCAATTTCTACAAGTATCTCAGCGTGGGTAACTGTGATTATAATGTGCCAATTATTAATTCGTAAAGGCTATTTGTCTGTAGATACGAAAATTTTTAAACCAATTTCTGCAATAATGGCTTCGTGTACTGCTCTTTATTTATATTTGATATTTTTAAAATTAAATTTTCTTGTGTATTTTGATGAAACCTTGATTTTTAAGACTTTATTTTTGATAATAACAGTAGTCACTTCTATTTTACTTTATTTCTTCATTATTTCTTTTTATAAACCATTTGCATATAAAAACTTAAAAAAGGCCTTAGCTAAAAATGGATGAATCGGGCACCAAAGTAGTACTGTCTGGCGTTCAGCCAACTGGTGATTTACATATTGGAAATTATCTTGGAGCAATAAAAAAGTTTGTTAAAATTCAAAGTGACTTTGATTGTTTTTTTTGTGTTGTTGATCTCCATGCTATTACCGTTTTTCAAGATCCAAAAGTATTGAAAAAAAATACTCTTGAAGTTGTAGCTACTTATTTAGCCTCGGGAATTGATCCAAATAAAAATACAATATTTAATCAAAGTTCTGTCTCATGTCATGCTGAATTAGCTTGGATACTTAATTGTGTATGTAGAGTAGGATGGTTAAACCGGATGACTCAGTTCAAAGATAAGGCAGGAAAAGATAAAGAAAATGCAAGTGCGGGTTTATATATTTATCCTAATTTAATGGCTGCAGATATTTTAATTTATAAGGCAACACATGTGCCAGTAGGAAGTGATCAAAAGCAACATCTAGAACTAACAAGAGATATTGCACAAAAATTTAATAATGATTTTGGATGTGAAGATTTTTTTCCATTACCTGAGCCTATGATCGATAATGAAATTTCAAGAATAATGTCTTTAAAAGATGCCTCAAAAAAAATGAGCAAGTCTGAACCTTCAGAATTTTCAAGAATAATTCTTACTGATACCGCAGATCAAATTCGAGTTAAAATAAAAAGAGCAAAAACTGCAGATGTTCCTATGCCAGACACAGACCAAGAGGTAACAAAATTGAAAGAAGTCAGTAATCTTATCAATATTCATTCAAGTCTATCTGGAACCCCTAGAGATAAAATTATAAATTTGTATCAGGGAAAAAATTTTTCAGACTTTAAAAATGATTTAACTGATATTTTAATTCAAAATATAGTACCTATTGGCAATGAAATGGGAAAGTTAATGAATGACCAGAGTTATTTAATAGAAATCCTTAAACAAGGATCATCAAAAGCATATGATAAAGCTAAAAACACAATCAATGAAGTATATGATATAATAGGATTAATAAGACAATGAAAAAAAGAAACAAATTTCTTGTTATTGTAGATGATACAGAGGAGCTAGAAATAGCAGTTAAATTTGCTGCTAAAAGAGCGCATAGTACTCAAGGTGGTGTAATATTGCTTAATGTGATTGAGCATTTTGATCCCCAACAATGGCAATCAGTTGAGGATATTATTTTGCAGGAAGCACACGAACGTGCCCAAAAAAAATTAAAAAAATGGTCAAAAGTTGTCTATGATCTTACAAAAATTACACCAGAACTTTTAGTGAAAGAGGGTATACCAAGTGAAAAAATCATCGAGACTCTTGAAAATGATAGCGATATCAGATTTTTAGTTCTAGCCGCCGCTGGAGGTGATCAGCCTGGGCCTCTAGTGAAATTGTTAGCCGGTCAGAAATCAGGTAAACTTCCTGTTCCAATTGTTCTTGTACCGCAGGGATTAACAGAAGAGGAGCTTAAAGACCTAACATTTTAATCAAGATAAAAATCAAATAAATCAATAAATTAGTAGAAATATTATGATTTTCTGTAAAATCTGAGAATCTAAATATATATGAATACTTATTATGTTCATACAAACAGAGTCTACGCCAAACCCAAATTCTCTAAAATTTGTTTTAGAGAGAGAAATCTATGAGGGAGAGGCTATAGAATTCAATAATCAAAGTCAGGCTGAAAAATCACCATTAGCTCAAAAACTTTTAAGTATCGATGGTGTTGAAAAAATTTTGATTTTTCAAAACTTCATTACAGTCAATAAAAACAAATATTCTTGGGATCAACTTAAAGCCTCCATCTTACATGTTATTTCAGATTTTATCTCGAGTGGCTTAAATGCTATTAACGTCTCAGAAAATATGATGTCTACAGAAGTTGACCATAATTCAAAAGATAGAGAAACAGTTGATGCAATAAGTGCTATTATTTCAAAAAAAGTCAAACCTGCTGTTGCTCAGGATGGTGGTGATATTAACTTTATAAAATATAATGAGGGAGTTGTCTTTTTAGAACTAAAAGGAAGCTGTGCTGGTTGCCCTAGTGCAACTTTAACACTTAAAAATGGTGTAGAAAATATTTTGAAACATCATATTCCAGAGATTAAAAGAGTTGAACAAATTATATGAAATTAGTCATTGAAAATATTTTTAATAATTTGTTTTCAGATGGAACAGTTTTATTCCAAAAAATTTTGTATTCAATATTGGCTGTTATTGTAGCAAGTATATTATTTTCACTCACACAAAAATATCTTATTTTTGATATAAAGATTGCTGACTTAGATAAAGTTAAATCTAGTATTATTGAGATGACTGATAATCAAAAAGCTAACACTTCAGCAAATATTTACAAACTAACTTCAGATGACTCTATCCTTACTTATAATTTTCTCTCAAAAAAAACAAAACTAGAGGATTTGAAATTAGCTAATATTATACCAAATATTACAATTTCAAAATTACCTAATGAATTAAAAGATATTAGCTCTGTCAAAGATAGAAAAGAACTATTTATTAAAATTGCATTACCAATTATTGTTGGTGAAAACGAGATACTTAATAACCAGAATAAAAAAATAAAGTATCTAAAAGATAATTTTGAATACATTTCAAAAAATGATGCCTTGTGGCTTATAGATAAAATGAAAAAGTATAAGGTAAAAAATAAATCAATTGACCAACTCTTAGTAAAGGTTGATGCAATTCCAGTATCACTAGCTTTATCGCAAGCTGCAATTGAGAGTGGATGGGGCACCTCCAGATTTGCTATTGAGGGTAATGCTTTATATGGACAATATGTTTGGGGTAATGATGAAGATGGTATGGTGCCAACTGATCGAAATAATAACGAGGTATATAGTATAAAGGCCTTTTCTAGCTTAAGAGAGTCTGTTGCTTCTTACATGTTGAACTTGAATTCAAATTATCATTATAGTGAATTTAGAAATAACAGATTTACATTAAAAAATACTGATAGAAAAATAAGCGGTATTTATTTAGCAGAATTTATAAAAAAATACTCAATTGAAGATAACTACACATCAAAAGTAATAGGTGTTATTAAAACAAATAATCTTGAAGATTTAGATGACATGAAAATAGATAAGAGAATTATTCCTGCAAATATAATGTCAGATGTTATTTAATTAGGTATTGGTAACCAAACCAGTGCCAATTTCCATCACTATTTGAGGTACAGTTAAACCTTCCTCTTCCGCTTTCAAATCCATCATCTAATAGAAGTTTAATTCTATTTTCTGAAACTTTCTCAATTTGTTGCTCATTCCAATCACCTCCTGTGTTTGCAAAACATGTTAATTGATTAGTTTGAATATCACTTACAATTGTAAATTTGATATCAGGTTTAGCAACGTTATTAAGAAACATATTATCGGGGAATAATTCTTTAATCGCCAGTGGTAATGCTTCAGCTGCAAATATAAATCTGTTTATTTCACCATACCTCTCATTAAGCGCAAACCTTGGTAAATACATTTTGTTACTTTCTTTGGATATAACACCTGAATGTTGGCCAAAAGCATACTTAATTTCAAAATTATTTAGAAGTTTTATGACCTGATTACTCGCCTCACCATATGGGTAAGCAAAATGTTTTGGAATATACCCTAATTCTTTTAAAAAAATATTTTGAGAATTTATTAAATCATCTTTCACTTGATCAATATCATTCAATGGCATATGAAGATGAGATGCAGTATGTTGGCCCACAGTTCCACCCTCTGAAACAAAATTCCTGATTTGTTCCCAACTCATATAGACACCTGGGTTTTGATCAACAGAATCAGTGGACACGAATAATGTAACTGGAATATTATTTTCTTTTAAGTAAGGCCAAGCCACAGAATAAAAAGACTCATAAGCATCATCAACAGTAAGTGCGATTGATTTTTTGGAAAAAACTTTACCTTCATCAATGGACTTAATTATTTGATCAATACTTAATATATCAAAGTCATTTTCTTGAATATACCTCATGTGAGAAAAAAATTGCTCCTCACTAACATTTGTTGAAGGAAATTTACCTTCATTAAATCTATGATACATAAATACTGAAACTCCCTGATCAATAATTTTACTATCAGAGGGAAATAATGTATTAGGAGAAACCAATAAAAGAATTAATAAAAACACTTTTTGTAATATGAGATAAAAATATTTCATATAAAGTTAGGTGTAATATATTAATATTATATTTCAAGGATATGTTTCTATATTTAGATTTTACAAAAGATAATTTAATTGGATTTGAACTCAAAAACCACTTCTATATTAAAAAAATCAATAATAACAAAAAAACCTCCGAAAGAATAAATGAAATAATCATTCAAAAGTTAAATGAGTTAAACAAGGATTATATTGATATCAAAAAAATATATATCCTTCTTGGACCTGGTAGTTTCACTGGTGTAAGAACTGCTATAGCATTTTCAAAATCTCTAAAATTAGTTCATAAAAAGATAAAAATTCTTGGAATTTCAAAATTCAAACTCATTGCAGAGTTATTTGCAGATAAGATTAAAAAAACAAAATGCCATGTCTTTCTATATAATCATAGTTCAAAATATTTTTTGCAAAAAACTAAAAATGGGATTTTTACGAAAAATCCTGAACTTATTGACTTTAATAATTACAAGTTTAAGTTTTATATAAGTAATTCTTTAATATACGATGATGCTAAATTTTTAGAAAATGTGCCCAGAAATCAAATAAAAAAAATAAGAGATAAGACTATATTTTATTCATATAAATTTGATGATTTTAAAAAAATTTCAAAAAAATTAAAAAAAAGTGATGAAATTATTCGCCCTGTTTATATAAGAGATTTCTACACAAAGTAAATATATGATTGATATAAAAGCTATATGTAAAGACAAAGGTCTTAGAATGACAGAACAAAGAAATATCATTGCTGATGTCGTAGGCACTATGATTACTGACGGTCATCCAGATGTTAACGAAATATATTTGAAAGTTAATGAGAAAGACAAAAATATAAGCATTGCCACAGTGTACAGAACTGTAAATTTATTTGAAGAATACGGTGCAATCGAAAAACATTACTTTAAAGATGGCCGTGTACGTTATGACACATTCGAAGAGCAACATCACGACCACATGATTGATGTTGAAAGTGGTGAAGTTCACGAATTTACTAATAATGAGTTTGAAAAAATTAAAGAGACCATTGCTAAAGATTTAGGTTATAAGCTAGTTGATCATCGATTAGAGCTATATGGGGTCAAAGTAAAAAAATAATTTATTGTGTCAACTGCAAGATCAATTCTTATTATTTTCTGTTTAACTATTTTCATCATTATATCTATTCCTATTCAAGGACTCTTAAATCTTGTAAACACAAAATATAAAAAAAGATTCCCTTTATTTTTTTATAAATCTGTTAAAGCAATAATTGGACTTCATATAATAAAAAAAAATTTAGACAAAAGTAAAGATGCTGGTGTGAGCCAAGGTATTTTATATGTAGCAAACCACGTGTCCTGGTTTGATATCATATGTCTCGGCAGTATACTAAATGCCAGATTTATCGCAAAAAAAGAAGTTGCAAGTATGGGAATTTTTGGATTTCTATCTACATTAAGCAATACGGTCTATATAGACAATGAGAATAAAAACAGAGTTGTTGAATATAACAAATACATAAATGAAAAATTAAAAAATGGAGAAAATTTTATTATTTTTCCTGAAGGAACTACTTCTGATGGTAATGGCGTAATACAATTTAAATCATCATTATTACAATGTGCAATCGATGACAATCATTCAATTAAAGTAAAACCAATCTCAATTTGTTATTCCCATAAAAACAATATTAAAATGGGTATTTATGAGAGAAGGTTTGTCTCTTGGGTTGGTGATACCAATATGGTTCAAGCAATGAAAAATTTTCTTTTAACTGGCCCCATTACTGTTACTATTCTAATCCATTCATTTGTAAGTGAAGAATTTTTTGGCAATAGAAAAATTATCACAAAATATTGTCAAGAAAAGATACTTGAAGGACTTAATAAAACTATAAAAATATAATGGATCATAAATCTTTTTTCATCAAATCATATGGCTGTCAAATGAATGTTTATGATAGTGATAAAATCAAATTGTTACTTCAAAATAAAGGTCTTGAACAACATGAAAACTTCGATAATGCTGATGTTATAATCTTAAATACTTGTAATATTCGTGAAAAAGCAGCTCACAAAGTTTATTCAGATATTGGACGCATAAATCAATCAAACAAAGATAAAACTATTGCAGTTGTAGGGTGCGTAGCACAAGCTGAAAACTCTGAAATGTTAAAAAAGAATCAATCCATTGATATTGTTTTGGGTCCTCAGAGTTATCATTTATTACCTACAATGTTAGATGAAGTTAGGGATCGTAAAGTAAGATCTATAAACACTGAATTTATTGTAGATGAAAAATTTGATTATTTATCAGAGCAAGGAAAACCTAAAGGTGTTTCATCCTTTGTAACCATCCAAGAGGGTTGTGACAAATTTTGTTCATTTTGTGTTGTACCTTATACGCGTGGACCTGAATATTCTAGAAGTCCTAGTTCTATAATTGATGAGGTCAATACTATGGTGAATAGTGGTGCGAGAGAAATTGTGCTTCTTGGACAAAACGTAAATGCCTATCAATTTAAAAATGGAAATAAGACGTACAAATTATCAGATCTAATTGACAAACTTTCTACAATTAAAAATCTTAAAAGAATAAGATATACAACATCTCACCCAATAAATATGGATGGTGACCTAATTGACTTACATAGTAAAAATAAAAAACTTATGCCTTTTTTACATTTACCAGTTCAGTCTGGTTCTTCTAAGATATTAAATATGATGAATAGGAAGTATGACGTCGAATTCTATAGAGATATCATTTTTAAAATTAGGGACAAAAATCCAAATATTGAAATCTCATCAGATTTTATAATTGGATATCCCGGAGAAAGTGAAAAAGATTTTATAAATACCTTAGACTTAATAGATGATATTAAATTTACTCAATCATATTCATTCATTTATAGTGCTAGACCAGGAACTAAATCTGCAATGACTGAAGATAATCTTCCAATAAACGTAAAGAGAGAGAGATTAAAAATATTACAATCGAAACTAACTGAAATACAGCATGAATTTAATAAGACACATTTGGGCAAAAAAACTAATGTGTTGATAGAAAACCAGAGCGTCACTAATCCTGAATATTATTTTGGTAGAACTCAGTATATGCAGTCTGTATATATCAAATCAAATGATCTTATAAATGGTAAAGAAAAAGATATAAAAATAACATCTTGCAATCACAAGAGCTTGTATGGTACTTGTTAAACATTAACTTATAAAAAATTGAGTAATAAAAAAATTAAATTAGTCTCTTCATTACAAGAAAATACTACACAAAAAACAGAAGTATTTGAGATAGATAATTTCCAAGCGATAGATATTTTTGGAATTGATAATAAAAATTTGCAATTGTTTGAGGATAGGCTACCAATTCAAGTGTACCAAAAAGGAAATCAACTTATTGTCAAAGGTGATAAAAAATATAGAAAAATACTCTTTGATGCTATTTCAAAAACAATTAATGACCAAAACCAGAATTTGAATAAAAATACTAAAAATCAAATGATCGAAAATTTAGATAGTCAAATTTTACAATCCGAAAGTGAAAATCAAAAATTTTTTGTATTAGAAACTGAAAAGCAAAATGTCGTCGGTAAAAGTATAATGCAGAATCATTATATAGAAGCATTGAATGAAAATAAAATAATTTTTGCAACTGGACCTGCTGGAACTGGAAAAACATTTTTAGCTGTCGCAGCAGCTGTAAGTCAACTTATGAAAAATAAATTTAATAGGATAATATTATCTCGACCTGCAATTGAAGCTGGTGAAAGTCTAGGCTTCTTACCAGGAGATTTAAAAGAAAAAGTTGATCCTTATTTAAGGCCTCTATTCGATAGTCTTTATGATTTACTTTCATTTGAGACTGTTGATCGCATGATTTTTAATAATGAAATAGAGATTGCTCCATTAGCTTTCATGAGAGGCAGAACATTAAATAATTCATTTGTAATTTTAGATGAAGCTCAAAATGCAACTCATACACAAATAAAAATGTTCCTTACTAGGTTTGGTAAAAGCTCAAGAATGGTAGTAACAGGTGATCCATCTCAAACAGATCTTGTTATAAGAGAGGACTCAGGATTGGTCGAATCAATCAAAATACTTAAAAATATTAATGAAATTGAAGATATAAAGTTTAATTCAAAGGACATCGTGAGAGATGAAATGGTCACAAAAATAATCAATTCTTATGAAGAGCATGACAGAAATAAGAATGTTGTTGATGAATATTCTTAAGAATAATAAATGCAAAGTATTAGTTTTAATTTAGACAATCCACAATGGAAAAAAGAATTTCCAGAATACAAGATAATTATATCCAATGCAATGAATCAAACATTTCAAAGTGAAAATATTAATATTAAAAATAGTCATATTTCTGTTTTTCTTACTTCAGATAAAACTATTAAAAATTTAAACTTTAAATATAGAAACAAAAATAAGGCTACCAATGTATTGGCTTTTTCAGTTCAAGAGCTTATTGAAAAAAAGAACTATGTAGGAGATTTAGCAATTTCTCTTGAGAAAATAATATTTGAGTCGAATAAATATAAAATTAAAAAGAATCAATATCTATCTAAAATTACTATTCATGGGATACTTCATTTGCTTGGCTATGATCACGTAAATGATGATGACTATGATGTTATGAACAAAATTGAAGATAGGATAATTAACGAACTTTATAATAATTAAATGTTTAACGAAATTATCTCAAAAATTTTTTCATTAAAGAAATACCGAGATGTTTCTCTCAAGGAAGATTTAGAAACTGTATTGGTGTCTGCTCAAAAAGGAACCGAAAGCATTACCAAACAAGAACGATTGATGCTTTTAAATATACTCAAAATTGATCAAATTAAATCTAACGATATTATGATCCCAAGAGCAGATATAAGAGCTGTAGAGATCGATGATAATTTTGAAAAAGTTTTAGATGCATTCATCAAAGAGTCTCATTCTAGAGTCCCAGTTTATGAGAGAAATTTAGACAATATAATTGGCATGATACACATTAAAGATCTTGTGAAATATCAGAATGAAAATAAAGAATATAAAGAAGGTTTTCTTAGAGAAATAAAGCGTGATGTATTGGAGATACCTCAGTCAATGCCAGTCTTGGACTTATTAATAAAGATGCAGCTCACAAGATTGCACATGGGCATTGTAATTGATGAGTACGGTTGTACAGATGGCTTAATTACTATTGAGGATGTAATTGAGGAAATAACGGGTGAGATAGAAGATGAACATGACAAAGACAGTTTGCCAATGCTCATTAAAACATCAAATAACACCTATGAGGTAAGCGCACGTTTAGAAGTGGATGAATTAGAAAAAATTATAAAAACAAATATCAATGGTGATCCAAAGAATGACGATATAGAAACTCTTGGTGGACTTGTATTTGCTATTGCTGGTCGAGTACCCCAGAGAGGCGAAGTAATCAAACATGATACTGGTATAACATTCGAAATCAAAGACGCTGATCCTAAAAAGATTAAGCTTATATCGATAAGAATACCATGAAAACTGAATGAATAGTGTTAATGTTCCAATAAAGAATATAACTCTTTTATTAATAACACCTATTATTTTAGGTTTACTCCTGACTCTGAGTTTTGATCCTTATAACATACCATTTCTTCCGATCATTGTAATTGCATTTTTTTTTTTAAAAAATGATTACATATATGAGAATTATAAAAAAAATTTAAAATTTTTTTTTATCACTGGCTTTATGTTTGGTTTCAGTTTTTTTTTGACAAGTCTTTATTGGATTTCAAATTCTGTATCTGCATTTAATGATGAATTAGTTTTTCTCACACCCGTTCCGTTAATTTTATTACCAGTAATACTGGCGTTATTTTACGGAGTAATGCAAATATGTAACGCACTTTATTGGAACAATTCAAACTACAGAATATTATTATTTACTTCTTTTTGGATAATCTTTGAATTACTGCGCAGTTCTCTTTTCACAGGATTTCCATGGGGATTGATAGCATATACTTGGTCGTGGTCTATTCAATTTGTGCAAATTGTCTCAATTATAGGTGTATATGGCTTAGGCTTTATCACTATTTTATGTTCCACTTTAATAGGATTATCATTTATCAGGAAAAAAAATTTTATTTTCTTTGTTATTACAATTTTAATTTTGATACTTTTATTTACTTACGGGCATATAAGAATTAAAAATTATTCTAATAGCTATCATGATAATGAATACAGAATTGTACATACAAACTTTGAGCAAAAGGAAAAATGGAAAAGAGAAAACATAGAAAAAATGGCATTAAATGGTTCTTCTGATCTAATTACTATTTTTCCTGAAACTGCTTTTGGCGTGTATAATGCAAACAACCCAAAATGGTTTGTTGGACACATAAGAGAAGAAAATGGAAATTACTTTAATTCAATAGCCTTTAGTAATAAAATTTATGACAAGAAAAAGTTAGTTCCTTTTGGAGAATACATACCTTACGAAAGACAATTAGAAACATTAGGTTTAAATAATTTTATATTTATGGGGTCAATGATAAGTGGAAAAGAACAGCAAGATTTTGTTGATAATTTTTTACCTTTAATATGTTATGAGTCTGTTTTTCCAAATTTTGTGAGGAAATCATTAAAAAAAGAAACGGAACTTATTGTTAATATATCTAATGATGCATGGTTTGGGGAAGGTGTAGGGCCTCAGCAACATTTCACTCATTCCAGATTTAGATCAGTTGAAAATGGAATATCTCTCATTAGATCAGCTAATAAAGGTGTATCAGCTTTAGTTAATCCCATTGGTAAAGTTGAGCATGTAATCAAATCTAATCAAATTGCTTATCTAGATGTTAAAGTCCCAAAAAAACTCAGTCAAACCACCTATACGAAATACGGTGACTCAATTGTTTATTTTTTAATAGTCATATTTTTAGTTATTGGTTATGCTAATTTAATTATTAATCGTAAAAGTTAATATGACAGATAAAAAATATTTATTTACAAGTGAGTCAGTATCAGAAGGTCATCCAGATAAAGTTTGTGACATTATATCTGACTATATAGTTGATGATTTTCTATCTCAATCTGATCCAGAAAATAATCGAGTGGCACTTGAAACTCTTGTAACCACTAATCAAGTTGTTGTATCAGGTGAGGTAAGGGGTCCAAAAGACTTTGAATGTAATTACGAAAAATTGGCAAGAGAAGCAGTCAAATGGATAGGGTACGAACAAGAGAAGTTTCATTGGGAAAACTTTAATTTTACATCTTTTGTACATGGACAATCTAGTGATATTGCTATGGGCGTTGACGCAAAAGACAATAAAGATCAAGGAGCTGGTGATCAAGGGATTATGTTTGGTTATGCATGCAAAGAAACTCCTGTACTCATGCCTGCTCCCATTTATTATTCTCATTTAATTTTACAAAATTTAGCAAAAGCCAGAAAAGAAAAAACAATTTCTGGTATTCAACCAGACTCAAAAAGCCAGGTTACATTACAGTATGAAGGTTCAAAACCAATAAATTGCACTGAGGTGGTTGTTTCTACTCAGCACGATAAAGATTTAGAGCTATCAGACGTAGAAGAAATTGTAATACCATTTATTAGAGAAGCCCTACCTAATGAATGGCTTCAGAATACAAAGTTTCACATAAATCCTACTGGAAGATTTGAAACAGGTGGTCCTGATGGTGATACTGGACTCACTGGAAGAAAAATTATAGTTGATACCTACGGTGGTGCAGCACCACATGGTGGAGGAGCATTTTCTGGAAAGGATCCAACTAAAGTCGATAGATCAGCTGCGTATATAGCAAGATATATTGCTAAAAATGTTATTGCAGCTGACATAGCCGAAAACTGTACAATTCAGCTTGCTTATGCGATCGGTGTATCGAGACCATTATCTTTTTATATTAATACACACGGTACTGGAAAAGTTGATAATGAAACTTTGATAAAAAAAATTAATAGTATTGTAGATTTGACACCAAGAGGAATTAGAGATCATTTAGAGCTTCACAAACCAATTTATAAAAATTCTGCGGCTTATGGTCATTTTGGTAGGCAACATGAAAGTGATGGGTCATTTTCATGGGAAAGAACAGATTTAGCCGATCAATTAAAAAATATTTAATAGTTGCTCTTTAAAAAAATTGATTTTTCGAAATATTATCGTTTTCAGGGTCGCAGAGTATCAAAAAAACTATCTCCAGTAAAAGTTGAATTATATAAAAATTTTTTTTACTTATATTCATTTGATAATGAAATTATCCATTACTTGGAATCAAAAAAAAGTGATTTTGATTTAAACAAAAAACACGACCTTAAAAAAACTGTTATTGAAGTTGGTTTTGGAAATGGAGAAAATTTAATTAGGCAGGCCAAGCTTAATCCTGATTTTTTTTATTTAGGATCTGAAGTCTTTGTAAATGGTACTATAAATGTTTTAAATGAGATAAAAAATAATGACTTAAAAAATGTAAATTTAAGTCAATTAAATTTTTCTTTTTTATTAGATATTATTAAGCCAGAAACAATTGATCATTATTATATTTTAAATCCTGATCCATGGGAAAAAAAACGCCATCATAAAAGACGACTATTAAATAGAGAAAGTATCATAAAAATTTACAGAACACTTAAAAAAGAAGGATCTATAACAATCACAACTGATTCAGATAGTTATCTTAATCAGATTGAATTATTGATAAATTTATACTCAAGTAGTTTTGATTTTATTCAAATAAAAGAAATGATGGAATCAGATCCATTATATGGGGCTACAAACTACCAAAGAAAAGCAATAGCGAATAAAAAAAAAATATATAAAATTCAAATTTCTAGAAACTAAACTATTGAAATACATAACTTTTTACATACTTGATTTATAAATTCTAGAGGTGTATAGAAAGTATAATATTTATCTATAATCTATTTAAAGTGGGTTTAACCCACTTTTTTTTTACAAGGAACTAAATGGTAAGTGCTAACAAAATAGAAATTCTAAGAATTGCTGAGACGATTGCTCAGGAGAAAATGATAGAAAAAGAAATTGTTATTTCTGCTCTTGAAGAGGCAATATCGAAAGCCGCAAAAAGCAACTATGGTGAAGAAAATGAGGTAATTGTTGAGATTAATCAGGAAAATGGTGATATCTCTATTTCAAGAAAAATGCTTGTTGTTGATGAGGTAAAAAATAAGTTTCTTGAAATAAACTTGAAAGCTGCAAAGAAAATAAATGGTGCAGCTCAAATAGGCGATGAACTACTTGACCCACTACCTCCAATGGATTTTGGAAGAATAGCAGCTCAATCTGCAAAACAGGTTATTAACTCCAAAGTCAGAGAGGCTGAGAGAGAACGTCAATATAACGAGTATAAAGATCGTGTTGGTGAAATAGTTAACGGTATTGTAAAAAGAATAGAGTTTGGAAATGTGATTTTAGACTTAGGTAAAGCAGAGGGTGTTATTAGAAAAGATCAAACAATTCCGAGAGAAAATCTTAGAAATGGAGATAGAGTTAGAGCTTATATATATGAAGTAAGATCAGAAACTAAAGGACCTCAAATATTTTTATCTAGATCTCATCCTCAATTTATGGCTATGTTGTTCACTCAGGAGGTACCAGAAATTTATGATGGTATAATTCAAATAAAAAGTGTTGCAAGAGATCCAGGCAGCAGAGCTAAGATAGCCGTTTTTACTGAAGATAGTGGTATAGACCCTGTTGGAGCTTGCGTTGGAATGAGAGGTAGTAGAGTTCAAGCTGTTGTGAATGAACTACAGGGTGAAAAAATTGATATTATTAATTGGTCACCAAATGTTGCAAATCTTGCGATATCCTCTTTATCACCAGCTGAGGTTCTCAAAGTCGTACTTGATGAAGATCAAAGCAAAATAGAGGTCGTAGTCTCTGAAGAACATCTAAGTCTAGCGATTGGTAGGCGTGGACAAAATGTAAAACTCGCAACAGAGTTAACTGGTTACGAAATAGATATACTTACTGAAGATCAAGAGTCTTCAAAAAGACAAGAAGATTTTAATACTAGAACTAACAGTTTTATAGAGTCTTTAGATGTTGATGAAACACTTGCACAACTTTTAGTAAGTGAGGGCTTCAACACAATTGAAGAGATAATTGAAACTGAAAAATCAGAATTATTATCGATTGAGGGTTTTGATGAGGATATAGTTAATGAATTAGTCGATCGATCAAACAAATATTTGTCTGAGAAGGAAATAGAAAATAATCAAAAACTCATAGATATGAGTGTTTCTAAAGATTTAATGGAATTTAAACCTCTTTCAAAAGCGATGCTTGTGGCTTTAGCTGAAAATGATATTAAAAATCTTGATGATTTTGCTGGGTTAACAACTGATGATTTACTAGGTTATCAAGAAGACAAAAATGATAAAAATTCAAGAGTAAAAGGTCTTTTGGAAAACTTTAGCCTTTCAAAAGATGAAGGTGATCAATTGATAATGGAGGCTCGTAAGATATGGTTAGATTAACCGTATGAAATTGTTTTTATGTCAGAAAAGAAAACCGAAAAAAAAGTTAAAAAAACACTTAGTCTTAAGCTTGGATCTAAACCTGTAATTCCTCAATCCAGGGGAATTGAAGCAGGTAAAACGGTAATTGTTGAAAAAAAGAGAGTTAAACGTACTTCTGATAATTCAAAAAAGAGTTCAGACAACATTCCTGTAAATATAGAAAATACACAATTAACTTCAACAGGCACTTCAGAAACTAATCAGAAACAAATAAAATCGGGTGTAGTACTTAAACCTCTTTCAAAGGATGAACAAAAAAAGCTATTAGAAGCAGATACAAAAGAAGAAAAGATCGAAGCAATTGATAAAATACGTGGATCAAAGCAAGAAGAAACTCAAAAGCCTATCAACTTGGAAAAACAAGAAATTCAAAACAATGTTAAAACTACGAAAGATATAACTAAAGACAGTTTTAAAAGAAAAGAAGTTGATGAAGCAAATGATTTTAGTGAGAAAAAAAAGCCTCAAGTCAATTTTGGTAGAAAAAAAATTAGAGAACGAAAAGTTACAATAGTCACAGCCTTGAGTGACAATGACGAAAGAACAAGAAGCTTAGCCGCTTATAAAAGAGCTAAACAGAAAACTAAAAAAATTAAAAATGAGGGTGAAAGTTCAAAAAAATTGGTACGAGATGTTTATATTCCTGAAACAATAACTGTAAAAGAACTTGCTATTCGTATGGCTGAAAAATCAGGGGATGTTATCAAGTCCCTAATGAAAATGGGGATGATGGCAACCATAAATGAGACTCTCGACGCTGATACTGCCGAACTTTTAGTCACAGAATTTGGACATAATTTTAAGAGAGAGAACCTTGAAGCTGTTGAAAAAGATTTAATATCAAAGGACAATCTTGCTGAAAAAAATGACTCAAGGTCACCCATTGTCACAATAATGGGTCATGTTGATCACGGTAAGACTTCATTGTTAGATAAAATAAGAAACACCAACGTTGTCTCAGGAGAAAGTGGAGGAATTACTCAACATATTGGAGCTTACGAAGTTCTCTATAATAATGACAATAAAATAACTTTCATTGACACACCAGGTCACGCAGCATTTACTGAGATGAGAGAAAGAGGTGCAAATGTAACTGATATCGTTGTATTAATTATTGCTGCTGACGATGGTGTAATGCCACAAACTAAAGAGGCAATATCTCACGCTAAGTCTGCGAATGTTCCAATTATTGTCGCTATAAATAAATGTGACAAACAAGATGCACAACCACATAAGGTAAAAGAACAGCTGTTATCAGAAGATTTAATTGTTGAAGATCTCTCTGGTGAAATACAATGTATTGAATTGTCAGCTGAAACGGGAGAAAATGTTGACAAATTATTGGAGTCCATAATATTACAATCTGAATTATCAGAGCTTAAAACAAATAATGAAACTTTTGCTGAAGCCACAATTGTTGAGGCATTTATTGACAAAGGCAGGGGCCCTGTAAGTAATATAATCGTTACAAACGGAAAATTAAGTATTGGAGATATTGCTGTTGCTGGCAGCGCATATGGGAAAGTAAGAGCCATACTTGATGACAAAGGTAATAACTTAAAGGAAGCGAAAGCTTCAATGCCTGTTCAGGTTTTAGGCCTTAACAATCCACCAGAAGCTGGAGACAGTTTCGTAACAGTTCACAATGAAGAAAAAGCAAGAGAATTATGTGATTTAAGAAGTCAAAAGAAACAAAATATTAAATCATCTAAAAGAGCTCAAAATTTTGATGAAAATAACTCTTTTGGCATGATTAATCAAACAAAAGAAATTTTAGAAGTTGTAGTAAAATCAGATGCTAGGGGATCCGCTGAAGCTATTGTTAATCAAATTGAAAATATACAAAGTGAAAAAATCAATATTAAGGTAATTCACTCAGGTGTTGGTTTCGTAAATGAGAGTGATGTTGCTCTTGCAAGTGCCTCAAGCGCTCTTTTACTGTCATTTAATTCATCAACTACAAAAGAAGCTAAGCAAAAAGCAAAGTTAAGTAAGGTTAATATTCAAAATTTTAATATTATTTATGAGTTGATTGAATATGTTTCAAAATTTGCTAGTGGTAAACTTAAACCTACCTTTGAAGAGAATTTCATTGGAAAAGCTGAAGTTTTAAAGGTTTTTAAAATTTCTAAGCTAGGAAGTATTGCCGGATGCATTGTTCAGGAAGGAAGTATAAATAAAAATTCAAAAGCAAGAGTTATGAGAAATTCTGAAACTGTTTTTGATGGAGATATCACAAGTCTTAAGAGGGAAAAAAATGAAGCCAATGAAGTAAAGGCAGGTACTGAATGTGGCATTGGTTTAAAGGAGTTCAATGAATTTGAGGTCGGTGATCAAATTGAAATATTTAGTGTGGAAGAAATTGCACAAACACTGTGATATTAAAAATTAAAAAAAACAACAATAGATATCTAAGAGTTTGTGAAACAGTTAAAAAAGCTGTGAGTGAGGTCTTAGTAAGAAATGACTTTCCAACTGCATCTTTTTTTAAAATACCACTCAGCGTTATTAAACTTGAAATGTCTCCTGATTTAAAAAATGCATATGTCTATATATCTTCTTATGATGAAATATCTAATGAAGAAGTACTTGAAAAAATTGAACAGTCTAGAGATTTTATTGCAAAAGAAGTTGTAAAATTAATTGAATTAAAATTCTCTCCAAAACTTATATTTAGATTAGATGAATCAATGGATAATTTTGATAAAATAAATAATCTACTTACGACAAGCAAAGTACAGAATGATTTGAAGAAAATTAGTGATTAAAAATCTAAATGGATGGATTTTTGTCGATAAACCTCCTGATATTTCTTCATTTGAAGTTTTAAAGATTGTTAAAAAAATACTTAAAATTAATAAGTTAGGTCATTCTGGAACACTTGATCCATTTGCAACTGGTGTTTTAGCTATTGCACTGGGCGAAGCTACAAAAAGTATTAAATATTTTAACTCTAAAAAAACTTACAGTTTTGACATTACTTTTGGTGAGTCACGCGATACGGATGACATAAAAGGAAAAATTACAAAAAGCTCTGAGCTTATTCCTAAATTAATAAATATTAATAATGTGTTATCAGAATTTATAGGTACGATTGATCAAATACCTCCTAAATTTTCTGCTGTAAAAGTCGATGGAATAAGGGCTTATAAACTTGCAAGAAATGACAGAAATTTTGAGTTGAAAGCAAAGAAAGTTATAATATCCTCATTAAACTGTTTTGAGAGCAAGCAAATAAATACCTTTAAATTTTTAATGACCTGCTCTTCTGGAACTTACGTCAGGTCTTTTGCCAGAGATCTGGCAAAAAGGCTAAATACATGCGCCTATGTTTCAAAATTGAGGCGGACAGAAATAGGAAAATTTAGTGAAAAAGATATTATTTTACTAGATAAATTAACTAATTTAGTACATATTGGCGATCATTTTGAAATAATCCATCCTGTTGAAGATGTACTGGACGACATCCCAGCAGTAAATCTAAAATCACAAGATGGTAAGCGTTTTAAGAATGGTCTAGAGATTAAATATTTTTGTAAACATATATTTCTAGAAAACTTACTAGTTTTTGCAAATGGCAATTTAATAGGAGTTGGTAAAATAAATAATGGACTTATAAGTCCAAAAAGAGGTTTTAACCTGAATTAAGGATACGAGATGTCGATAGATAAAGAAAAAAAAACAGAGTTAATTGAGCAATATTCAAGATCAAAAACTGATACTGGTTCGCCAGAAGTTCAGATTGCAATATTAACTCAAAGAATTGAAAATTTAACTGAACATTTTCAATCCCACAATAAAGATAATCATTCAAAAACAGGTTTGATGCGTTTAATAAATCAAAGAAGAAGCCTTTTGGCTTATTTAAAGAAGAGCAAAAAAGATTCGTATGATAAATTAATTGATAAACTTGGATTGAGAAAATAATGAACAAACATTTAAGAATTTTAGAAGGAATAGAAAAAAATGAGCAATTTAGTTTCAAGAGAGATGAAATGGGGAGATCAAAAACTAACCATCGAAACAGGAAAAGTAGCAAAGCAAGCTACAGCATCTACATTAGTTAGATATGGCGAAACGGTTGTGATGGCAAATGTCACCGCAGCGAAAGAAGCAAAACCAGACTTAGACTTCTTTCCATTAACTGTAAGTTATCAAGAAAAGTTTTATGCAGCTGGAAAAATACCTGGAGGTTTTTTTAAAAGAGAAGGTAGACCCACCGAATTTGAAACTCTTACATCAAGACTAATTGATAGACCTATCAGGCCACTGTTTCCTGATGGTTTTAAAAATGAAACACAAGTGGTTTTAACCGTTTTATCACATGACGGTGAAACAAATGCTGATGTTGTGGCAATGATAGCGGCATCTAGTGCATTAACCTTATCTGGTATACCTTTTATGGGACCAATTGGTGGTTGTAGAGTTGGTTATGATGGTAAAGATTATATCTTAAATCCTAGAATGAACAGTGAGTCGCAATTAGATTTAGTTGTTGCTGGAACTGGTAGTGCAGTCCTAATGGTAGAGTCTGAAGCAGACCAATTATCTGAAGAGATTATGCTTGGTGCTGTTAAATTTGGTCATGACTCATTTCAAGAAGTAATAAAAATGATTATTAATCTAGCCGAAGAATGTGCAAACGACCCTTGGGAATTTGAGAGCAGTACAAATTCTGCTCTTCATGAAGATTTAGAAAGTAAATATGGTGAGAGAATATCAAAGTGTTATTCAATTACTGATAAAATGGAGAGACATAACGCTTTAAGTGAGATCAAATCTGAAATTGAAGAAACCTTCAAAGATGATGAAGAAATAAGTAGTAACGAAGCTATGTCTTATTTTAAGAAAATAGAAAAAAACACAGTAAGAAGTCAAATTCTCAACGATAAAACAAGAATTGATGGAAGAAAACTTGATGAGGTAAGAAATATTTCTTCAGAAGTGTCTTGGCTGCCTAGAACTCATGGATCGGCACTTTTTACAAGAGGGGAAACTCAAGCTATTGTCGTGGCTACACTTGGATTTGGCGAGGATGAGCAAAGAATAGAAGCTCTTCAGGGCTCATATAAAGAAAATTTTATGCTTCATTATAATTTTCCACCCTATTCAGTAGGAGAGGTTGGAAGAATGGGTGCCACAGGAAGAAGAGAGATTGGACATGGTAAACTTGCCTGGCGCGCGTTGAAGTCTGTTTTGCCGACTAAAGAGGACTTTGATTATACAATCAGACTAGTATCTGACATCACTGAGTCTAATGGTTCATCCTCAATGGCAACTGTATGTGGTTCATCACTCGCACTTATGGACGCAGGTGTTCCAATAAAAAACTCTGTTTCTGGTATAGCAATGGGTTTAATAAAAGATGGTGATAATTTTGCAGTTTTATCCGATATATTGGGTGATGAGGACCATCTTGGTGATATGGATTTTAAAGTAGCTGGAACAAAAGACGGTGTAACCTCATTGCAGATGGATATTAAAATTACAGGCATAACATTTGAGATAATGGAAAAAGCTCTTGAGCAAGCAAAGGGTGGAAGAGATTACATATTGTCGGAAATGAATAGTGCACTTTCTGAGCCAAGAAAAGAGCTTGGGCCGTATACTCCAAGAATTGAGATGATCAAAGTTAAAAGAGATAACATTGGTGAAATCATTGGAAAAGGTGGAGCCACAATAAAAGATATAATAGAAAAATCAGGAGCAAAAATTGATATAAGTGATAGTGGTAATGTAAAAATTGCTGGAACAAGTCAAGAGTCTATTCAGTCAGCTATCGATCTAATTAATTCCATAATTGAAGAACCCGAAGTTGGTCAGATTTATGAAGGTAAAGTGGTGAAGATTATGGAGTTTGGAGCCTTTGTTAATTTTTTTGGCAAAAGAGATGGCTTAGTACATATTTCTCAATTATCTGATGAAAGAGTAGAAAAAGTTACTGACGTAGTAAACGAGGGTGATATAGTCAGTGTTAAAGTCATTGGTTTCGATAGGGGTAAAGTTAAACTATCAATCAAAGACGCAACTAACTAAACAGTAATTAAATATGGATATAGACCCTTCTGAAGATAAGCTTCACGAAGAATGTGGCGTATTTGGTATTTTTGGAAGTCCTGATGCTTCTGCTCTAACTGCACTTGGCCTTCACTCGTTACAGCATAGGGGACAGGAAGGTGCGGGTATTGTAACTTTTGATGGTGATAAATTTCATGGTGTAAGAAGACCTGGATTAGTTGGAGATCACTTCAATAAACAGAAAGTAATTTCAAGATTGAAAGGTAATAATGCCATTGGTCATGTAAGATACTCTACAACTGGGAACTCAATCTTAAAAAATATTCAGCCATTATACGCTGATCTCTCTTCAGGAGGTTTTGCATGCGCTCATAATGGTAATCTTACTAATGCAAATAGTCTTAGAAATGCTCTTGTCCAGGATGGTTCAATTTTTCAAACAACATCAGATACAGAGACAATTTTGCAGCTAGTATCTAGATCTAAAAGAAAACTTATTATTGATAGGCTTATTGAAGCCCTATTTCAAATACAAGGAGCTTACTCTCTAGTAGTTTTAACAAATAAGAAATTAATTGGAGTTAGAGATCCTCTTGGTATCAGGCCATTAGTTCTGGGAGACTTAAATGGCGCTCCAGTATTAGCATCAGAGACATGCGCATTTGATATTATTGGTGCAAAATATGTGAGAGATATTAAAAATGGTGAAATAATTATAATTTCAGATGATGGAATTGAGAGTATCAAGCCTTTCCCAAAGTTGGATTGTAGGCCGTGTATTTTTGAAAGAATTTATTTTGCTAGACCTGATAGTATTATTGAAAATAAATCAGTTTACTCATATAGGAAACAGCTTGGAGCTGAATTAGCAATAGAAAACTCTATTACTGCAGATGTTGTTGTTCCAGTTCCTGATTCAGGAGTACCTGCAGCATTAGGATTTTCTCAGCAGGCCAATATACCTTTTGAGTTTGGTATAATCCGAAATCACTATGTGGGTAGAACATTTATTGAACCCGCCCAAAGTATAAGACAGTTTGGTGTTAAACTAAAACATAATGCTAATTCGTCTGCAATTAGAGGGAAAAGAGTAGTTTTAATTGACGACTCAATTGTGAGAGGAACAACTGCAAAAAAAATTATAAAAATGATATATGATGCAGGAGCAACTGAAGTTCACTTGGGAATTGCATGTCCTCCAATTACTAATCCCGATTTTTATGGAATAGACACACCAAACTTAGAAGAACTTATTGCAGCAAAGAAAAGCATAGAGGAAATAAACAAGGAAATTGGTTCTACGTCTTTATTTTTCTTATCTCTAAATGGAACTTATAAAGCTTTGGGTGAAAAAAATAGAGATAATTCAAATCCACAATTTACTGATCACTGCTTTACAGGTGAATACCCTACCCCACTTGATGACAAAGATAAGGGAACTGTCTCAAATCAATTCTCATTATTATCAGAAACAAATTAAATTTCTTTAGGAACACCTACTTTACTATAACCACTATCTACATAGTGAATCTCACCTGTTACTCCCGAAGATAAATCACTCAATAAATATAATCCTGATTTGCCTACATCTTCTAAATTAATATTTCTTTGCAGCATTGAATTTTTCTCCGACCATCTCATCATATCTTTTCCGCCTGAAATGCCGGCCATTGCAAGAGTTTTCATTGGTCCAGCTGATAAAGCATTTACTCTGATATTTAATTCTCCAAGATCAGCAGCAAGATATCTTACACTTGACTCTAGAGCCGCTTTTGCAACACCCATCACATTATAGTTTCTTATATATTTTTGAGAGCCGTCATATGTAAGAGTAAGCATTGAGCCCCCCGAACTCATTATTTTACTTGCTTCTTTAGCAACTTCTGTAAAAGAGAAACAGGAAATCAACATTGTATCAATAAAATTATTCCTGGACGTATCTAAGTACTTTCCTTTAAGTTCATCTTTATTGGAAAAGGCAATTGAATGTAAGACAAAATCAATATTTGACCATTTATCTTTGATTACTGAGAATGCATTTTTGACTGAGTCTTCTTCAAGTACATTACATTCTAGTAAAAAATCATTTCCAATTCTTTTAGCAAGAGGCTCAACTCTTCTTTGAAGAGCTTCACCTTGATAAGTAAAACATAAATCAGCTCCATTTTTGTGAAGCTGATTAGCTATACCCCAGGCAATAGAATGATCATTTGCTACACCCATGATAACAGCTTTTTTTCCCTCTAAATTCATCAAGACACGAACCTTTTGAAAACTAGAGATGCATTTGTACCACCAAAACCAAAACTGTTACTCATAACTGTATCTACCTGCTGATCTAATCGTTTAGTTAATATATTCATATCAGTTCCTTCATCATCTATATCTTCTATGTTTGCAGACTCAGAAAGGAAACTATTATTAAGCATAATAAGTGAATATATAGACTCTTGAACTCCTGCGGCGCCTAGCGAATGACCACTTAGAGATTTTGTTGAGCTTACAAAAGGTTTATAATCTTTGAAAACTTCTTTTATGGCTTTCAGTTCAGCAGAATCACCCACGGGTGTTGATGTTCCATGAGCATTAATATAATCAATTTTTCCAACATTCTCACTAGCCATCTGCATACAGCGAGCTGCTCCTTCACCAGACGGTTGTACCATATCATGACCATCAGAAGTTGCTCCATAACCAACTATTTCAGCGTAGATTTTAGCATTTCTTGAAAGTGCTGTATTGAGATCCTCTAGAACAAGAACTCCACCACCTCCAGCTATAACAAATCCATCTCTATTTTTATCAAAAGCTCGTGAAGCTCTATCAGGACTTTCATTGTATTTTGATGACAGGGCAGGCATCGCATCAAACAAAGCAGACAGAGTCCAATCTAATTCCTCCCCACCTCCAGCAAAAACTCTATTTTGTTTTCCCATTTGAATAAGTTCGTATGCGTTGCCAATACAATGTGCGCTTGTTGAACAAGCTGAACTAATTGAATAGTTAACGCCTTTGATCTTAAAGTATGTAGACAAAGTTGCAGAATTAGTACTGCACATTACCTTCGGCACACTTGTCGGCCCTATTTTTTTTGGACCTTTTTCTCTTGTTATATCAAATGCTCTTAATAAACTTTTAGTTGACGGACCCCCAGAGCCCATTATTAAACCTGTCTTATTATTTGATATTTCATCTTCACTAAGATTCGAGTCTTTAATAGCTTCGAGCATTGATAAATAGTTATAACTTGCTCCATCACCCATGAATCTTAGAAACTTCCGTTCAATACTATTTTCCAAATCTATTTTAATTTGGCCACTCACACAGCTCCGAAAGCCCATTTTCTTTTGATCTTCATCAAATAAAATGCCCGACTTTGTGTGGTAAAGTGAGTCTTTTACTTCTTGTTGGTTATTTCCAATTGAAGACACTATACCTATTCCTGTGACTACAACTCTTTTCATTATTTTATCAAACCTACCTTCAATCCCTCAGCAAAATAAATTTCTTTTCCATCTACTTTAACAACTCCATCGCCCAACCCAACAATTACACCTCTCTTAATGATCTTTTTCATATCGATTTGATATTCAACTAGTTTAGAGTCTTTTAAAATTTCACCACCAAACTTCACTGATGAGGAACCCAATGCCCTTCCGCGCCCTGGTTCACCAATCCATCCCAAAAAAAACCCTACTAGTTGCCACATTGCATCTAGGCCCAAACAACCTGGCATGACAGGATCCATTTCAAAGTGACAATCAAAAAACCATAATTCAGGATTGATATCTAGCTCAGCTTTAATTTCACCCTTACCATATTTCCCACCATCACTTGTAATTTTTGTAATTCGATCAAACATTAGCATTGGAGGTAACGGTAAGCGAGCATTACCAATTCCAAACATAGTTCCGTGAGCACAATCCAATAAATCTTCTTTAGTATAATTTGATTTTTGATCCACAATATTGACTGATTACTTATAGATATTGAGGTTAGTCTATAATTAATCCAATAAAAAACAAATTCTAAATATGTCCGCAGCTAACAAAAACTCAAGATTTTCTGCCAGTTGTTATGTTATTCTTTATTCAAAAAAAATATTATTTATAGAACTTTTCCTCATTCGTATGCAACTTTGAATTAGATAATGATAATCATTCTTAGTTTAGAATTGTTCTAAATAATTGACAGACTATTAAAATATATAATATTATGAATATTAAATAGGAGAGAATTAATGAGAGAACAAATTTTAAAATCAATGAAAGCTCACGCACTTGGTCAAATAGAAAAACATAAAATGAATGTAAATATATATTTAGAAAACGCAGTAGGTGTAGGGGAACATATAAATACTCTCGAAACAATAGAAAAAGAAATGGATATGATAGGTCATTTTGAAGAACAGCTTGAAGTGATAGAAAAGTATTTTTCTAAATAATAGATATTAAATTATGATAAAATTATGACCGAATTTTCAAGAGGTATTCTCAATTCAGCTAAACAAATATACAAAAATAACCAAGGATCTATATTAAGAACCATAGTTTATACAATAGGACATTTCGCAATTGCAATCACTTGTCTGATGCTCATTGCAGATGTATCTTTTTGGATAGCATTAACTGACGCTATAATAGAACCTTTAGCTAATTCAGTATGGTATTTTATTTTAGATAAATGGTGGGCAAGTAAAGTTCAAAAAAAGATCATTACTTCATAGATTATCAATTACCAGTTGATCCAAATCCCCTTCCACCTCTTAAAGTATCATCGAGATCATTTACTTCTTCGAAATTTACCTTAGATATTTCTGCAAAAACCATTTGCGCAATGCGATCATTTCGATTGATCTCAAATTCATTATTACTCAAGTTAATTAAAATAATTTTTATTTCACCCCTGTAATCACTGTCTATAGTTCCTGGTGAGTTGAGAACAGTAATACCATGCTTCAGAGCGAGACCAGATCTTGGTCGAATCTGAGCTTCCATTCCTTTTGGCATCGAAATTGATATTCCTACAGGAATTAGGGCCTTTTCCCATGGTTTAATTAAAAGACTATTCTCAATTGAAGCCCTTAGATCTAAACCAGATGCCTGGTCTGTTTGATATTCTGGTAATTCAAAATCATTAAATTTTGATAATTTTTTTACTAATACTGTTTGTTTGGTAGGAATAGACAAGTTATCAATTAGTAAAATAATTAATAATCTTAGATGATAGTATATTTGCTACTTGATCTTTTGATGTCATGGGCCATTGTTCGTTCTCATTTTGAGAAATAAACCTTATTCTGTTTTGGTCACCACCAATTATATCATCTTTTCCAATATCATTTGCAAGTATCCAATCACATCCTTTTTCAGATAGTTTTTTTAATGCATTTTTTTCTAAATCGTTAGTTTCTGCAGCAAAGCCAATGACCAGCCTCGGCCTTGTATTCCTTTTTTGACTTATAAACTTCAAAATGTCAGGATTTTCACAGAGTTTAAGGTCTTTTTCAAATGATGTTTTTTTAATCTTTTCTAAACATTGACTCTTTACTGAGTAATCTGCCACTGCCGCAGCGCATATAGCTATATCAACTGGCAACATTTCCTTACATGCATTAAACATTTCATGAGCTGAGGTAACTTTATATATTTTTGAGACTTGAGCATCATTCTGATTAGTTGGTCCTGAAATTAAAGTTGTTTTAGCACCTAAGTTTTGGAGTCTATTTGCAATGGCTATGCCTTGTTTACCAGATGACTCATTTGAAATATATCTTACTGGATCTATGTATTCTCTAGTTGGTCCAGAAGTAACTAGAGCGGTAAAATCTTTTAATGGTTTAAAATTTAAATTTTCAAAAAAATCTTTAACGTGATTTATAATTTCACCAACATCACTTAAACGACCTTCCCCATATTCACCGCATGCCATTTCACCATTTTCAGGTCCGATAAATTTTATACCATCGGTTTTGAGGGTATTTATATTTCGCTGTGTCGATTTGTTAAGCCACATGCGAACATTCATAGATGGTGCTAACATTACAGGTTTATTGGTGGCCATGAGAACCGTTGAAGCCAAATCATCACAAATACCATAAGCCATTTTAGACATTATATTGGCTGTTGCCGGGGCAACTAAAATTAAATCAGACATTCTTGAAAGCTGTATATGTCCCATTTCTTTCTCATCAGTAAGATTAAATAATTCGCTATAGACTTTATTTCCCGAGAGACTTTCTATTGATAAGGGTGTAACAAAGTTTTTACCAGACTCTGTTAAAATACAGTTAATATTGTAATCTTGTTCTTTTAAACGACGAATAAGATCTAGAGATTTATAGGCTGCTATACCCCCTGTAATAATCAACAGTATATTTTTTGATTTATTCATTAAAAGTCAACTACACCTTTTTTATCATAATTAAAAGATATTTAATTCAAATTAGCATTATAAAAAGAATATAAGGCCAACGATTACAACTGCACATAGTAAAACATAATATTTTAGTGATGAAATTGAACCATTCTTACTTTGGTCATTATTAACAATCGTTTCAAAAGCAAGATCAGCTCGTGATATGAAATCTGGAATATCAGGCATAGTTCGTGATAATGCTTCCAGTGCTTCTTGTGTTTGTTTCAGTCTATTTTTTATTCCAAGTTCGTCTTTAAGCCATTTTTCTATTTCAGGTTTCGATACATCCCAAAAATTAATTTCTGGATTCAATTTTCTTGCTACTCCTTCAACAGTGATCATAGTTTTTTGTAATAATAGTAATTGTGGCTGAAGAGACATATTGAATTGCTTTGTAATATCAAACAACTGAACTAAAACATTCCCCATTGATATATTTTTTGCTTTTTGATTTATTATAGGCTCGCCTATCGACCTAAGTGCTTGAGAGAAGTCCTCAATTGAAACATTATTATCAATCAATCCCGCCTCTTTATGTATTTTTGCAATATGTAAATAATCTTGACGAATAAAACCATAAATAATTTCTGCTAAATATTTTCTATTTTTCTTATCCAGGCGACCCATTATTCCAAAATCAACAGCAAGTAAATTGCCTTCTTTATTTAAAAATAAATTACCTTGATGAAGATCTGCGTGAAAATAACCATCTCTTATTGCTTGCCTTAAAAAATTTACAATAAGGTTTGATGCAGATTTTTTAATATTGAAATTATTTTCTATTAATTTTTTGATCTTATCAGCAGGTGTACCATTAACCTTTTCCATTGTAAGTACTCTCTTTGAGACTTTTTCCCAGTAAATTTTTGGTACATAGAATGTTTCATCAATCTTGGTATTTTCTGAAAGTTCAGAAGCAGCCGCCGCTTCATATCTTAAATCTAATTCGAATTTTATAACTTCTTTGGCTTTCTGAATGATTGATTTTGGCCTTAATCTTTTGAACTCACTAAAATTTTCCATAAAAGATGTTAGCCATTCAAGCCTTGCCATCTCTTGGTGAATTATAGTTTCAATATTTGGTCTTAAGACTTTTATTGCAACTGAGATAGTTTTACCTCCTTCAACTATTTCTCCGTAATGGACTTGAGCTATTGATGCCGCAGCTATTGGTTTAGAAAAATTCTGAAATATATCTTCAATTTTATTGCCTAGTTCACTCTCAATAATTTTTATGGCTTCAGATTGTCTAAACGGTGGTAAATTATCTCTCAGAAGAGATAAATCTTCTGCTATTTCATTGCCAACAATATCAGGTCTCGTTGAGATAAGTTGACCTAGTTTGACAAATGAAGGCCCTAATTCATTCAGAGCTTTTGCAATTCTTATGCCATTCTTTTCTTTACTTATTGTTTGATCCTTGAACGTGCCAATCGCAATAATTTCTGCTAACACTCTTAATAATGTCTTAAATCTAATAGAGCTACTAATTAGATTTAATAATGAATGTCTTTTAAAGACCCTAATAATTTTTATTAAGAAGAGAAAGTTATTAATCATTTATAAGCAGAATGTATTGCTACTACTCCATTAAATATGTTCCGGTATTCAACTTTTTCAAAATTTATTTTTTCCAGAATAGATTTAAATTCATTTTGTCCATAAAATTCTTTTATTGTTCTAGTTAAATATTCATAAGGTTTTTCATCACCAACAATGATTTTACCAAAGACAGGTATAGTTTTAGAATAGTATTGATATAACTGATTAATATTTTTATTTTGAATTTTTGAAAATTCTAAACAAATAAATCTTCCTCCAGGTTTTAAAATTCGATATGCTTCGCTTAGAGCTTTATTGATATTTGAAAAATTTCTTACACCAAATGAAACAATGTATGCATCAAATGAATTATCTTCAAATGGTAGCTCTTCAGCAGGCGCAACGATCCATTTAATTTTATTTTTATATTTTTTTATTTTCTTTCCTTCATTAATCATTTCTTCGTTAAGGTCACATACAGTAATCCTACTGTTACCGTCTAATCTTTTTAGAATTCTTCTCGCAACATCTCCTGTTCCACCTCCAACATCTACTATATTCATTTTGTTTTTTGGTGAGAGCCAATCAATTAAAAGTTCTTTCCAATATCTATGAGCACCGAATGACATAACATCATTCATCAAGTCATATTTGTTGGCAACTTTGTTAAATACTTCCTGTGTTTTCATTTCATTATTTTACTAATAGAATGTATTAATTATCTTAAAGAGAATAAAAAACAAATAGAAAAAAAGATGCCCGAATTACCTGAAGTTCAGACAGTAGTGAATGGGATTAAAGACAAATTAATTGGTAAAAAAATCATAAACTTCAAAAAATTTACTACTAAATTAAGATATCCAATCGATACTAAAATTAATCAGAAAATTAAAAATTTACATGTTCTTAATATTAAGAGAGTTGCTAAGTATATAATCATTAATCTGACTGACAACTATACACTCATAATACATCTCGGTATGTCAGGAAGAATAATTTTAAATGAAAGTAGTGCAAAGAAAGAGTCAAAACATAACCATTTTATTATTTGTTTTACAGAAAATATTTTTTTAAAATACTTCGACCCAAGAAAATTTGGTTTAATACACTTAGTAAAGACTGATGAGTTGCAGTATCTTAAATTTGTCAAAAATTTAGGTATTGAGCCTTTATCAAAAAAATTTAATTCAAATGTATTGAAGTTGATTTGCAATAAAAAAAGGTCAAATATTAAATCGATAATAATGAACCAAAAATATATTGTTGGAGTTGGAAATATTTACGCTTCTGAAGCACTTTTTATTTCAAAAATTAATCCACTTACAGAGGGCTGTAGGCTTACATTTTTGGAAATTGAACTTCTTGTTAAAGCGATTAAATTTGTTTTAAGGAAATCAATAAAATTAGGTGGCTCTAGTATAAATGATTATGCTCTTGTAAGTGGTAATTTGGGAAATTATCAAAATAATGTCAAAGTTTATGGAAGAGATGGCCTAAAATGTATAAATAAATCTTGTAACTCTTTCATAATCAGAATAGTAATATCGAACAGATCAACGTTTATGTGTCCAAAGTGTCAAAAATAGAGTTTTGAAATTAAAATATAATTACAATGGCAAATACTAAGTCCGCTAAATCTAAAGTAAGAGAGATAAGAAACAAAACACTTATAAATAAATCTGCTAAAAACAGATACAGAACTTTTATTAAAAAAGTTGAACAACTCATCGAAAATAATGATGCTAAAGATGCAAAAAATGCTTTAGGTTTAGCT
The DNA here is from genome assembly GCA_902527075.1 of uncultured Pelagibacteraceae bacterium. Next base: position 13,866 of record CABZNM010000001.1, on the reverse strand, counting down.
GAGTCTGAAATAATGTCTGCAGTATCAAAAAATATTCTTCATAAAAATACAGCTTCTAGAAAAATATCACGTTTAGCTGGTAAAATAAAATCACTCAAATAGATTCGTTAAATATTTTCCGTTAGTTAAGTCATATAATGGAAGTCATGTGCTAGCACAGTCTTTTAAATTACGAATAGATTATATCTATAAAAAAATAATTTTAGTTATTGCGATTCATTTTCATTTTAGATAACTTATTTTTGGTTAGAAAATCTTTTTTTTAATTACTCAAATAAAATTTAATGGACTACCCAATTTATATTTTTGTAAATTGGACAATTACCTTTGGCGTAAATTTTAGTGTCAAAATAATTTAATATTTCATTATGTTTTTTTTTTAAATTAGTTAAGATTTTTTATAGATAACAAGGCTGAAATTAAATGTATCAAGATATAAATCAAAAAAAATTATCTGAGATAAGCTTAAAAGAACAATGGGGAAATGTTCTAAAAAAACTTAATATTGAATATGGAAATGAAGTTTTCAATAGTTGGATAAAAAATATTTCAATTAAACATCTTGAAGGAGACACAATTAATTTTACAGTTCCTTCAAGATTTACTAGAGATTGGATAACATCGCACTACTTGGATAAGATAATATATTTCCTTAATAACGAAAATTCAGAGATAAGGCGAGTTAAAATTAATATAGATAAATCTTTATCAGCAAATATGCATTCAATTGATAGTTCTGATCTATTTCAGAATAATTTTACTAATAATTCAAAATTAAATAAACCTAAAGAGGACTGGCCATTAGATGAAAGGTTTACTTTCGAAAAATTTGTTGTTGGCTCTTCTAATGAATTAGCATTTGCTTCAGCAAAATCTATGTCAAGTTCAATAAATAATTATGAATACAATCCATTGTATATTTATGGAGGAGTAGGCCTTGGTAAAACTCACCTTATGCATGCAATTGCGTGGCATGTAAGAAATAGTAACCCAGGTTTAAAAGTAATTTATTTATCTGCTGAAAGATTTATGTTTCAATTCATCAAATCTTTACGCCAAAAAGATACAATGTCTTTTAAACACAAAATTCGTTCAGCAGATATTTTAATTTTAGATGACATCCAATTTATGATTGGGAAAGTTTCAACTCAAGAAGAGTTTTTCCACACATTTAATTCTTTACTAGATTTGAATAAAAAAATTGTTGTATCTGCAGATAGGTCACCAAATGACCTCTCAAGTTTTGATGATAGAATGAAATCAAGACTTAGTGGAGGATTGGTGGTGGATATAATGCCTTCAGCTTTTGAGTTACGATTCTCAATTTTAAAGCAAAAATATAACGAGCTAAAAATAAAAAATCCAACCAGCTTTGGACTAGAAAATAATATTCTTGAATTTTTGGCAAAAACAATCGTAGCAAATATACGAGAATTAGAAGGAGCTTTAAATAAAGTTTTTGCGTTCTCGAATATTCTTGGTAAAAAAATTGATCTTGAAATAACAAAGTCAGTTTTAAAAGATTTATTAAAATCTAACGTAAAAAGAATTACAATTGATGAAATACAAAACAAAGTTGCAAGTTACTATAATATCAAAAATGAGGATTTAATTTCGAGTAAGCGAATTCGTTCATTTGCAAGACCAAGGCAGATTGCTATGTACCTATCAAAAAAATTAACAACACGATCTTTACCCGAGATTGGGAGAAAGTTTGGTGGTAGAGATCACACAACTGTAATTCATGCTATTAAAAAAATTGATGAGCTTAAAAGTAGCAATATAAAGTTCGACGAAGATATCAATTTAATCACGCAGATGTTGACATCGATATAAGATTATTAGCTATATTTTATGGAATTTAAACTAAATAGTACTGATTTACTAAAATGTCTTAATCATATTTATGGAATAATAGAAGTGAGACATACTTTACCAATTTTATCTAATATCATAATAAAATCATCAAATGATTTTGTTAATCTATCCTCTACAAATCTTGATATATATTGTTCTGAAAGTGTTGATGCAGATATTAATATTGGTGGTGAAACCTCAGTATCGGCAGTAACACTATATGAGATTGTAAAAAGACTACCAGGCGGATCAGATGTGCATATTTCAAATAATGAAGACGACTCATTACTTATAATAAATTGTGGTCGTTCTAAATTTAAATTATCTACTATAAAAACTGACGATTTTCCTATAATTAATGATAGTGATTTAAATATCAATTTTGTTTTGACCGCTCAAGAGTTAAGCAGAATGATAGACAAAACAAAATTTGCAATTTCAAATGAAGAAGCAAGGTATTACTTAAATGGTATTTTTTTTCATAAAGCTGAAAAAGACAATATTTCTCTTTTGAGAGCAGTTGCTACTGATGGTCACAGATTAGCTCAATATGATATACCATTACCTCAGGGAGCGGAAGACATAAAGGGACTAATCATCCCAAAGAAAACAATTTTCGAACTAAGAAAATCACTTGATGATGCTGATGGGGATATTAATATTTCACTTAACGAAAATAAGATCAAAGTTGCGTTTGGAAATTTTAAAATCATATCAAAAGTAATAGATGGAACATTTCCTGACTACACAAAAGTAGTACCTAAAAATAATGACAAAAATTTTTCTACTAATACAGAAGATCTAAAAAGTGCAATTGACAGAGTATCAGCAGTAGCAATAAATGAAGAAATGAAATCAAAAGCAATTAAATTAGTGTTAAATCAAAATAAACTTCTTCTCAGTGTGGAAAGTCAAACCAAAGGCTTTGCTGATGAGGAACTTGATGTAAATTATAACCAGGATGATGTAGAAATTGGTTTTAACTCTAAGTATCTTATCGATATATGTAATGAAGTAGATGGCGAAAATATAAATGTAAGTATTTTAGACTCAATATCACCAGCTATTATTGTTGATAAAAGTGATGAAAACTCATTCTTTGTTTTAATGCCAATGCGTATATAGATGCATCCAGAAATATTAGTTGAACAAATAACAATAAAAAATTTTAGAAATCACACTCAATATAAACTAAATAATAACGAAGCAATTGTTGTATTGAATGGAGACAATGGTGTTGGGAAAACTAATATCCTTGAGGCTATCTCATTGTTTTCTCCAGGAAAAGGATTGAGAAGTTCAAATCAGGAAGATTTAATAAATAATAAATCAATTGATGGGTACTTTGAAATTAGCATTTCCTTAAAATATAAAAATGGATCAATCAATATTTCAAAAACATTTAATAAAGAAAATAAATCAAGTAATTGCTTTAAAGTTGATAATGAAAAAATTAAAAATATAGAAATTCTTGATTACCTAAATATTTTATGGGTAACGCCAGTAATGGAAAAGGTAATGATTCAAAATAATTCAGAAAAAAGAAATTTTATCGATCGGCTGATATTTAATCTAAATAAAGAGCATTTGAAATTATATTCTAATTTGCAAAAAATAATCAGAGAAAGAATAAAGATATTAAAACTTGAGAATTTAGACCAACAATGGATTTCCAGTATCGAAAAAAAAATTGCAGAATTGTCTTATTATCTCTTCATATCTAGACACAAATATACTCAACTGATAAATGAAAAACTGCAAAATAGATCTCAATTAATTACACTGTGTCAAATTGAATTAGATTATAAAAATAAATTGTTTAGTAATCAAATTGAGAAAGATGAATTTGTACAATTATATATTCAAGAACTCTATAAAAATAGAGAGATTGATTTAAAATCAAATCGACTTAATCTAGGTGTAAACTCTCTAAATATTACTATTCAAATGGGAGAGGATGACAAAATTGAGGCTAAATATTGTTCATCTGGTGAGCAAAAATCTATGCTTATTTCAATTATCTTTGCAGTTGCTACATTGATAAAAGAACGTAACAACAAGAATCATGTAATATTACTTATAGATGAAGCTATGGCACACCTAGATGATAAGCATAAAGAAAAACTCTACGAGGAAATAAGACAACTTAACACTCATGTTTGGCTAACTGGCGTCTCAAGTGATTTGTTTAGTGGGTTTAAGCAGCAAACAGTTTTCTTTGATGTAAAAAATACTATATAATCATTGAGTGAGCAAAGATATCAATACTAACTATGGAGCAGATTCGATAAAGGTTCTTAAGGGACTTGAAGCAGTTAGAAAACGTCCTGGAATGTACATAGGTGATACTGATGATGGAAGTGGCCTTCATCATATGATCTACGAAGTTTTAGATAATTCCATTGATGAAGCGTTAGCAGGACATTGCGATAATATATCTGTTACATTGAATTCGGATAATTCAGTTTCAGTAGAAGATAACGGAAGAGGTATTCCTACTGAAATCCACCCCCAAGAAAAAATTAGTGCTGCTGAAGTAATTATGACTCAACTTCATGCAGGTGGAAAATTTGATCAAGACTCTTACAAAGTTTCTGGTGGTCTCCATGGCGTAGGTGTTTCTGTAGTAAATGCTCTGTCATCAAAGTTAAATTTGACAATATATAGAGACGGAAGTGAATTTCAGGCTTCATTTAGCGAAGGTAATACAACAAGTAAATTAAAAAAAGTAAAACAAATTGAAAATAAAAGAGGAACAACAGTAAACTTTATTCCTGACGAACAAATCTTCTCAAATATACAATTTGAAATCAAAATTTTAAAACAGCGTCTTCGTGAGATGGCTTTTCTAAATAAGAATATCTCAATAAGTTTATTTGATAATCGAGAAGCAGATAAAAAAGAATTTACCTTTCATTATGAAGGAGGAATTAAAGAATTTGTGAAGTATTTAGATAAATCTAAAAAAACTTTGATAGAGGAGCCAATTGTAATTGAAGGCATTAAAAACAAAGTCGCAATTAGTTGTGCTTTATGGTGGAACGATAGTTATTATGAGCAAATACTAGCATTCACAAATAATATAAGACAAAAAGATGGAGGAACTCATTTATCTGGTTTTAGATCTGCGCTCACAAGATCTATTAACAATTATTTAGATGAGAGTAAGTCTCAAAAAAAACAAGTTGTACAACCTAATAGTGATGACATAAGAGAAGGTCTCACTACCGTATTATCCGTAAAAGTACAAGATCCAAAATTTTCTTCACAGACAAAAGATAAATTAGTTTCTTCTGAAGTTAGATCTGCGGTTGAAAACATGGTGAATGAAAAACTAAAAGAGTGGTTTGAACTTAACCCTGCAGTTTCAAAAGAAATTATATATAAAATTCAAAAAGCTGCTGAAGCTAGAGAGGCTGCAAGAAAGGCAAGAGAGCTTACTAGAAGAAAGACAGCCCTCGAGGTAACAAATTTGCCAGGCAAACTTGCTGACTGCCAAGAAAAAGATCCTTCGCTATCAGAGATCTTTATTGTTGAAGGAGACTCAGCTGGAGGTTCTGCTAAACAAGGTAGGGATAGAAAGTTTCAAGCGATTCTTCCTCTAAGAGGTAAGATTTTAAATACTTGGAAATCAAGAGCTGACAAAATACTTAATTCAACTGAAATTGGAACATTGATTACTGCGCTAGGCACAGGCATAGGGAATCAAGAATTTGATTTGGATAAACTTAGATATCACAAGGTAGTCATAATGACAGATGCTGATGTTGATGGTTCACATATAAGAACACTTTTACTGACATTTTTTTTCAAAGAAATGAAGTCGCTGATTGAGAATGGAAATTTATTTATTGCAAGACCTCCATTGTATAAAATAAAAAAAGGTAAAGACGAAATGTATTTAATGGATGATACAGAATTACAAATATCATTAATTAAATTTGGAATAAAGGAAACAAAGTTTAAGACTGCTTTTGGTACTACTTTTCAGAATGAAAAATTTATAAATTTATTAATAAGGATTTCGGAGTTAATCCAACTTTTCAGAAAAATTCCTGATAGATATGATCAGGGTGTCTTAGAGCAAATTGCAATTGCAGGTTGTTTAAATATGGAAAAATTTCCAAAAAAGTCTGAAATTGAGGAAATCATAAAATACTTAGTTCAAAGAATAAACTTGAGTAGAGATGATTATGACAGAGGTTGGTTAGGTTCTTTCAATAACAATAATGGTTTTGAATTTGTGAGAAAAATAAGAGGTGTTTCTGAAAAAATTTTAATAGACAAAGATTTGCTTAAATCTCAGTTAATAGAAAATATTCAAAGCAAATATTCTGATGTCCTCCAGTTATTTGAAACTCCTGGGGAACTGATAAGTAATGATGAAATAAAATCAAAAATTTATTCACCGTCTCAATTATTAAATAAAATTATAAGTAATGGAAAAAGAGGTTTGAGTTTGCAGAGATATAAAGGATTAGGCGAAATGAATCCTGATCAGTTGTGGGAAACTACTTTGAATCCTAATAATAGGACACTAACGAAAGTTGAAATCAACGATGAAGCTGACACAAAGAGAATCTTTGAAGACTTGATGGGAGAAAATGTACTACCACGAAAAGAGTTTATTGAAAGCAGAGCTGAAACAGTAAGTAATTTAGATATTTAATTGAATCTAAGTTTATAGAGGTTATTTTCATTTTTTTTTAGCCATGTAATTGCTTTCTGCTTTTCAGGACACACCAAATCAACTAGTGACCAAAAATTTTTCCCATGATTAAATTCTCTTAAGTGACACAATTCATGAGCAATTATATATTTCAAAACATAATCTGGTGAAAATGCTAGTCGCCAGTTTATTGAAATATCACTATTTGAATTACAGTAGCCCCATGAGCTAAAACTATTGGATAGCTTTATATTGTTTGTTTTCACATCTAATTGATTTGAGAGTCTTGCAACAATACTGGTAACTTTTTTGAGTAATTCGTCTTTTATCCAAATTTTTAAACTCTTAGAATGAGCGTTTTTTTTATCAATCACATATATATATTTTTTAGTAGTATAGATTTTATTTTTATTATTATTCAGAAATATTAATTCTCTTATTTCATTATCAAAAAGTAATTTAGTACCATTTGATATATAATTAATTGGATAGATTTCTTCTAATTGGCTCAACAGCCAATCTTTGTGTTCTTCAGCAAATTGAATACCTTTAATAAAAGTTATATATTTTGGAATTGAGATCAATGCTATTAAATTTTTCTTATCAAATGTAAGCTTATAGTTTTTTGATTGTTTATTTTTTCTTATTAAAAGAGGAATATTGTGTTTTCCAATTGAGATGTGAACTTTTTTTTCAGATCTTATTTTCATTATTAAGAATTAATTATATAAGTATAAAAAACTATAAATAAAGATTATTTTGATTGATTATTTAAAAGAAGCTGTAGAACAAGAAGAAAATCTTAAACTAAGAACCTTAAATCTAATTCGCTGGATAGCAATTTTTGGACAATTGTTTGCGGTCTTGATTGCTTTCTTCTATTTTGAAATATCTTTTAATATATTTTTTGCTCTCCTTCTTATCTTTGGCAGTGTCTTACTTAATATTACTGTATCAATCCGATATCCTCTAACGAAGATATTGAACTTCAATGAAACTTTTTTTTATCTGGTTTATGATCTAATGCAATTAATTTTGCTTTTATATTTTACTGGAGGTCTTACTAATCCGTTTAGCGTTCTCATTTTGGCACCACTTGTTATATCGGCAACATATTTAGATCTGAGGAGAACCGTATTAATTACATTAATTGCAATTTTATCATTTTCTTTTCTATCAATTTATTACTTTCCATTAGAAAGTAGTTCACTTGGCATAGATAGAAATAACTTCTCAAAATTTGAAATTTTTTTAATATGGGACTCACTTCTAATTGCATCAATTTTTATAACAGCTTATTGTTTTAGAGTAGCTCATGAGTCCCGAAAAACAAGAAAAGCGTTACAACAGACACAATTATCATTATCTAATGAAGAAAAAATTTCAGCAATTATGAGCTTAACCGCTGCTGCAGTACATGAGCTTGGAACTCCACTTTCAACTATTTCAATAATTTCTAAAGAATTAACAATAAATAAAAATGCTGACCAAAATATTCAAAATGATTTAGAGGTCATTCTATCTCAAGTTAAAAGGTGTAGTGAAATACTTGAAAGATTAAGAACAAACAAATTATCTAATAATAGTAATGAATTCATTAATCAGCTTGATTTTAAGAGACTGATAAATGAAGTTGTTAGTTACTATCAGAATATTGATATAATTTTTGATATAAAAAGTGATAATTATTTTGATGATAAAAATATAACTGTCACCAGATCTCCTGAGCTTGTTCAATCCTTGACCAATATTATTGATAATGCGGTCAAATATGCAAAGAAAAAAATAATAATTAATCTTTTAGATGCTGATCAATTTATCGTCATTGAAATAATTGATGATGGGCCCGGATTTCCTAATGACATTTTTCCTCTGCTTGGTGAACCTTATTTGAGAAATAATAATGAGACAGACAATGCTGGATTGGGACTTGGTTTATTTATTTCAAAGAATCTACTTGCTAAATTCTCTAGTGAAATTATTTTCATTAAAGATATTAATTTTGGTGCATATGTGCAAATAAAACTTCAAAAAAAAGCAATTGGATTAAGTGAATAATTAAATGGACGAAAAAAAGTTATACGAAAACATCGATAAAAGTTTACTGGTACTTGATGATGATGACATTTTTAGAAATAGATTAATTACAGCAATGGAGAGAAAAGGTTTTAAGCCTTTTGGAGCTGCATCAGTTGCAGAAGCAGAGTCTTTGTTAAAAAAAAATGTGCCAAAATATGCTGTTATTGATCTTAGACTAAATGATGGTAATGGTTTGCAAATTGTTTCTATGATTTCTAATAATAGATCTGATAGCAAAATAGTTATGCTTACTGGTTATGGAAACATCCCTACAGCCGTTGCAGCGGTTAAAGAAGGGGCTTGCGATTATTTAGCAAAGCCTGCTAATGCTGATGATATTGAGTCAGCTTTACTTGCTCCATATGACTCAAATCCAGAACCACCTGTTAACCCAATGTCTGCTGACAGAGTAAAATGGGAACACATACTAAGGGTTTATGAGTTATGTAATCGTAATGTATCTGAGACAGCTAGGAGGTTGAAAATGCATAGAAGAACACTTCAGAGAATCTTACAGAAAAGGTCACCTAAATAATAGATAATTACGCTACTTTTTTTGTTTGGTTAATTTTTTCCAAAGTAGCTATACCTTCATTTGCAATTTCAATACCTGCTACTTCATCGTCCTCAGCATTCAGTTCTTCCATATCAACAAATTCAGCGTACATTTTTTTTGTTCTTTTAGTTATAATATTGGCCTTGAGCAGAGTTTTGCAGAGAACTCTAAAGATATTATTACTTTGAAGCATTTCTTCTTTAATTACTGAGTCACGATCAAACTCTTTTAAGAACGCTTCAGCTACGAACTTATGGTCTAATCCAACACTTTCGTATATTGGTTTTTTTTCCCAAGGATTAACTAAGTTAAATAGTAAGTCTTTAAATATTGAAGCTGACCAATCTTCAACTTTGTATCTTTCGGACTCAGACAGTTTAGGAACTGTTCTGTCAGCCCATATTTTACCAAACTTATGATGAAAAGCTTCGTCACTCATTGTGTATTTAAGAAGAGTTTTTAAAAGAGGATCATTTGTATCTTGATGAGCCATTCCAAAAGCACCCATTGCGAGACCCTCAATCATCATTTGCATACCAACTATTTTTTTATAAACAACATCTGATGACACTATCTGTTCTAATATTCTACCTAATGTTGGGCCGACAGGATATGGTGAACCCCATCTAGCTTTAATGTAGTTGGTAAAGCCTGTAACATGTCTTGCTTCCTCACGGGTTTGATTTGCAGCATACTCTTGAGCTCCAGGATCTTTTAAGATGTGACAAAGACTAGCACTAAGTGATAACGCACCCTGTTCACCGTGTAAAATTTGTGACAAAACCCACCTAAAGCTCTCGTTATTTAATTTAATTTTTTGATTTTCATTTAATTTGTTAGCAACTGATGGAACTCTCAATTCCATGCAAAATACCCTTGGGTCAACGATATATTCGTTTTCCATGTCAAATGGCTCATCGAAATCAATGTAAGCCTTATCATTTGGATCCCAAAAATGTTTATGAGTTGCGGATATCATTTTATCAAAACTATCAACGCGTTCAATGTATCTGTCCTCTTCAATCATTGGAATGAAATGGCTTGGATTAGCTGCATTATAGGCAGGATCCTTGTTCATGGAGTTTTTACCACTGCGGGTTAACTGCCACTTTCTTTTAATCTTAAACAACTGGTCTTTAGCGACTATTTTTGCAAAGTCTAATCTTTGTTTTAGTTCAACCATGTTTAATACTATATATCATATTTGAAAAATTTAAAGATCTAAAATGAACAGGCGTTCATTATTTATTTACATTTTATCAATAAAATCAATTAATTAAATTGAATGATGCAATTAGTCTTACTACCATTGAATTTAATCGATGATAAAATATGTATATATTAGCTAACATTTGTCAATCAAAAGTGTTAAGTTCCCGTATTTTTTACAAACCTATAACTTAATAAACGATGATACAGAAGATAGAAGATTTTTTTTTCAAATTCCGTTTAATTGTATTATTAAGCTTTGTGATGCTCACTATAGTGATGGGTTATTTTGCAGTCCAAATTAAAATGGATGCTGGATTTCTAAAGCAACTACCTCAGAATCATTCATTTGTTAAAACTTATTTTGAGTATTCAGACGATTTAAGTGGCACCAATAGTATTACTGTTGCCTTAAGAACCACTAAAGGCGATATTTTTAACAAAGCTTATCTATCAAAATTATATGCACTAAATCAATCAATAAGATATTTACCTGGTGTTAATCAGGGTTCTATGCAGTCGCTATGGACTTCAAACGTTACAGTGATGACTGTGAATGAGGAAGGTTTCGAGAGGACTGAAGTAATACCAGGAAATATTATTCCAGAAAAATTAAATGAAGTTGAGATAGATAAAATTAGAGAACGGATCCTTACAGGAGGACACGTAGGTAGCATTGTATCCAATGATTTCACATCATCTTTAATTAAAGTTGAACTTACGGAATATATTCCAAGCACTGGCGAGAAATTAGATTACATCGAGCTTGGTAAAGAAATTGAAACTATAAGAGACCAGTTTGAACAAGGCGAATATAGAGTTGAAATTATTGGTTTTGCTAAAATGATATCAGACATTGCTTCTCAAGCAACAAATGTAGTAATTTTTTTTATAATCGCATTCGTCTTAACTGTCCTTGCAGTTTACTGGTACTCTAGATCTTGGACACTAACTTTTTTGCCTCTTTTATGTTCACTTACTTCATTAGTTTGGCAATTTGGAATGTTGGAAATTCTAGGGTATGGGCTTGATCCGCTGGCGATTCTTGTTCCTTTTTTAGTTTTTGCGATTGGAGTTTCTCATGGCATTCAACAGGTTAATCAAATTACTAAAGAGGTAATTGAAGGACAAAGCCCTGAATATGCAGCAAGAGCAAGTTTTTCTAGATTAATAATACCTGGCTCAATGGCATTAATTACTGATCTAGTTGGTTTCGGAACCTTAATATTATTACCTATTACTATGATCAAAGAATTAGCGATTACAGCAGCAATAGGCGTTGCATTCAAAATTATTACAAATCTGGTAATGCTTCCACTAGCAGCTTCTTATGCAAGATATAGCGATAATTTCGCTCGCTCTGCTCAGTCTGCAATAACCTATCGTCAAAATTTAATGGGGTTTTTTGGTAAACTTGCGAGACCAAAAGAAGCTGTAGTAACTTTGTCAATAAGCGCAGTGTTGTTCGTTGGTGCGGCCATTTTAGCTAGCGATAGACATGTAGGCGATTTACATGCTGGAGCTCCTGAATTAAGACCAGAAGCAAGATTTAATCGTGATATAAACGAAATTACCAAAAGATATAACGTAACCACTGATGTACTTGTCGTCATTGCTGAAGTGAGTGGTTCATTTGGTGTTAATCCATGTAGATCAACTGATATAGTTGAAGCTCAAGATAATATGCATTGGTACTTAGAAAATATTTCAGGTGTTACCAAGGTAATTTCTTTGTCTAGTGTTGCAAAAAGAGCTCTAAGTGGTTATGCAGAAGGAAACTTAAAATGGACATACTTGCCTCATAACGAGACTGCGCTTGCATTCGCGACAAGTGTTGTAGACCCTTCAACTGGATTAATAAACGACTCATGCTCAATTATGCCTTTATATGTTTTTACAGAGGATCATAGGGCTACTACAATTGAGAATGTTATTCAAAAAATAAAAAGTTATAATAAAAAATTTAAAGAACTCGATAATACTTTAACATGGCGTGTAGAAATACAAAAACCGTCAGAAGGTACTGATATCATCCCTTCAGCAGGATTTATCGGTACAACTGCCCAATCATTGGATGACTTAGGATTAGATAATCCATATATTTTAAATGATGATGAATTTACTGACTTTGCATATGAAAATGATTTTAACAGCAGAAGCTTATGGACTGGAAATCTAACAAACTATTATAGAAATATAGAAGCATTTGACAAAAATGTTGACTATAGAGTTAGCGATATAAAACAATCGGATCAAGTCTTTAAGAAATTTTTCAACGATAATCCAGAATATACTGAATTTATTTATGAGGCAGATGAAATAAAGTATCGTCTTGCAAGTGGATCAGTTGGAATTCAACATGCAACAAACGAAGTCATTGAAAACGGAGAGCTGCCTATGATGATTATTGTTTACGCAGTTATAGTTGTGCTTGTATTTGTTACATATTTTGATTGGCGAGCTACAATTTGTTGCACTGTTCCACTCACATTTGCAACTATGCTAGGCTACGCTTTCATGGATATTGCACAAATTGGACTGAAAGTTTCTACCCTACCAGTCATGGTATTAGCTGTGGGAGTTGGGGTTGATTATGCTTTTTATATTTATAACAGAACTCAATTAAGGCTAAATGAGGGCATGAACATTACAGAAGCATTTGAACATACTTTTGCAAATACAGGAGCTGCCGTTGTATTTACTGCAATCACACTTGCTATTGGTGTTTCAACTTGGTCATTTTCAGCGCTTAAGTTTCAAGCTGATATGGGATCGTTATTAACATTTATGTTTTTTGTTAATATGGTTTGTGCAATGACAACCTTACCAGCATTAGCAGTTATCTTGGATAAACTTTTTCCAAGAAAAATTAAGTCTTAGTTAACTTTAAGAATACATCCTCTAAATTAACGTCTTTAATATTCATGTCTATAACTTCTATTCCTGAATTGCTGACCTTCTGTAAGATTTTATCAAATTCAATTTCATGAGGAATATAATTAATGAAAATATAATTTTTGTTATACTCAACACTCAAATTTAATTTTTTTAATTCTGAAATATTAAAATTTTTTTTAGGTCTATATCTAATTGTTATCTTTTTATTATTTATAAAAGATTTGATATTTTCTTTTGTATCGCAAGCTACTAGTTTGCCTTTATCAATGATAGCAATGGTATCACATAATTCTTCAGCTTCATGTAAGTAATGAGTAGTAAGAATGATTGTTTTACCTTTACTTCTTAATAAATAAATATTGTTCCATAGATTAGATCGTAGTTCTACATCTACTCCTGCTGTAGGTTCGTCTAAAATTAATATTTCAGGGTCATGAACCATTGCCTTGGCAATTAAAAGTCTTCTCCTCATACCGCCTGAGAGTGTTCTTGCATAAGCTTGTGATTTTTCAGATAAAGAGAGCATCTCCAGTATTTGATTAGTCTTTCTGTTTTTTTGTGAGACACCATATAAACCTGCCTGAATTTCAAGAAGCTC